>NZ_JBHUHX010000059.1:0-124772 GCF_042682685.1 Thiorhodococcus fuscus | reverse complement strand
ATGAAGTTGGCATAGCGGGGCTTGAAGCTGAACTTTGAATCGGGTTGGCCGGGCTTGGCGTAGATCATCTCTGTCTCTCCTGTGCTGCTCTTATTGCCATCTGGCTGTTTGTCGTAGTCGGGTTTTTCATGGGAGCAATTGGAGTGCCAGAGCACCGAGCCTGGAGTGGCCGAGGTTGCCATGCCTTGGCTGCGCCAGGCTCGCAACAGAGTGTCACCAGAGGATTGTTTCTTACTGCGCCGTTCGGGGCCGAGGCGAGATTCGAGCGGTCTACAGGGCGGCGCGGATCTCGGTTAGGCGCTCGGGGACCAGTCGTTCGACCCGCCGACCGGCCGCGCACAGCGCGCCTCGGAAGCCGAGATAGCTGGGGGCGAGCGGCAGGAGGTGCGGGATGTCTTCCTGGCGCAGGGATCCGGCGAGTCCGCTCATGAGACCGAGCTGCTTGGCACGCTCGACGAAGCGTCGCAGGGAATCGGTGTCGAGATGGTCGAGCAGTCGTCCGCGCGACTTGTCGGCGGTGTCGAGCATGACCCCGGCGCACCCGGCTGCGGCGAAGCGGGCGGGATCGGTATTGGCGGTCGGGCGATCGGCAAAGAGGACGGCGACGATGCGCCAGGTGGCGGGCAGATCGGCGACGACCGGGAGACAGGCGTCGAGATGCCGCTCGGAGAAGAAGCCGATCTTGATGAAGTCGACGCCGGTAGCGGCGGTGGCGCGGATCGCCGCGTCGGTCGTTTCCGGATCGGGCGGCAGATCGCCGATCGTGGCGCTGACCGGGCGGCGTCCTCCGACCTGGGCCAGGATGCGCTGGATATCCGCCAGGCTCAGCGCGCCAAGCGCACCCCGAACGGGATCCTTCAGGTCGATCAGATCCGCGCCGCCTTGGATCGCCAACTCGGCCTCGTCGGCATCGGTGACGCTCGCCAGCAGGCGGGTCATGCCCCCGCTTCCATGAGGGCCTTGCGCTGGGTGACATGGTCCATCAGCCAGTTCCATGCCTCCTGCTCGCGCGGACCGGCGGTCTTCTCGACGGCCGTGAGCAGATAGGCCATCTCCTCCACCACCTTCTGGAACGGCAGTCGTTCCAGACGACTGACCAGGATGGCCAACTCCAGCACGGCCGACTGGGCGCGGTTGAATCCCTGGAAGGGGCGGTGCGTCTCCTCGTGGAGGACGCGACAGAGCAGACGCGGCCGAATCTCGTCCTCTTCCAGGTCGAGCAGTTCGAGCTCGGTGTGGGCCAAGGCGTCACGCAGACGGGGAGTGTCGATGCGGGTGCTGTCCATGAGCGGCCAATCGCGCCGCCCGGTCAGGCAGCCGGCGAACACGCGCACGTCGTCGGTGTAATTGACGGTAGCGTGCCGAGTCTGGAGCAGGTTTTCCAGCGTTCTGGACGGTCGAAAGGGAGAGATCACGAGGAAATCCTCGCGGCGGCGAATGCCCATAGGGGCGATGTGCGGTTCGCCCAACGGGTCGATTGTCGTGACGATGACTTCTTGGATCACGGGCGTTTGGCTCTCGCTTAAGGTTGGTCTGGATGCTTGATGGTCTCGGGACGCGTGTGTCCGTGGGATTCGTTTCGGTCTGGCGGCGATTCCAGCGCGGTTTTGAGCTCGGCGAAGCTGTCGACGATCTGGGTGTACTCGAAGGTTCGCAGACGTTCGACGTTTTCGAGGTCGATGCGGCGTGGGTAGACCATCACCTGACCGCTCGGTGCCTCGGTCTCCATCGCGGGTGCCGTGTCGCAGGCGAAGACGAGGCTTGGGATGCGGCATTTGCCGGCCTGGGCGTAGATGTTGGTCACCAGCGAGTCCGAGATGCCGCACACCATTTTGGCCACAGTGTTGGAGGTGGCGGGGGCCACCACCAGCCGCGAGTAATGTCCCTTGTAGAAGAGGCCGACCGGCGAGGCGCTGGCGGTGGTGTCGCGAAAGCAGGTCATACGTTCGCGCAACGCCTTGAGGTCATGTCCGTACATGGCCATGACCTCAGCTCCGGCTCGGCTGAGGAACAGGTCGACATCTTCGCGCTGCGCCAGCAGTTCGAGACATTCGTTCAGGTAATGCCCCGAGCCGGTGATGGCCCAGGCCAGGCGGGGCGTCTCGGGCGGAGTCATCGCGCTCGCCAGTCAACGTGCCGGATTGATTCCATAGCGTTTCATCCGTCGGTAGAGTGTGTTGCGGCTGAGTCCGAGGTTTTTGGCAACCAGGCTGACGTTCCAATGGGCGCCTTCCAGGACCTTCAGCAGGGCATCGCGTTCGGCGACCGCCAGTGCGTTGAACTCGGGTGCCGGGATGTCGCCCTGGGCCGATTCGTGCGCCGGGTGGCGGATCTCGTCGGGCAGGTCGCGCATCCGCACGTAATGATCCTCGCAGAGCGCGGTGACCGCGCGCAGCACGTTGCGCAACTGGCGCAGATTGCCTGGCCACTGATAGGCGACCATGTGCTCCAGGGCGGCTGGCTCCCATTCGAGTTGAACGTTCTCGCCGGCCTCTTCTTGGGCGACCCGGAGGATGAGTTCGCGCCGGTCGGCGCGGTCGCGTAGGGCTGGGATCTGGATGGAGATGCCGTGGATGCGGTAGTAGAGGTCCTCGCGGAATTTGCCCTCGGCGATGAGGCCGCGCACGTCGCGATGGGTTGCGCTGATCAGCTGGATGGAGACCGGAATCGGCTTGTCGCCGCCGAGCGGTACGACGGTGCGGTCTTCCAGTACGCGCAGCAGACGGGCCTGCAGATGAATCGGCATGTCGCCGATCTCGTCGAGGAAGAGCGTGCCGCCGTCGGCTTGGAGGATCTTGCCCCGGTTGCCGTCGCGGCTCGCCCCGGTGAAGGCTCCGGCCTTGTAGCCGAACAGCTCGCTCTCGATCAGCGACTCGGGCAGCGAGGCGCAGTTGAGGGCGACGAATGGCTTGTCGCTGCGGGCGCTGGACTGGTGCATGGCGCGGGCGAAGACATCCTTGCCGACACCGGTCTCGCCGAACAGCATGCAGGGAATGTCTCGGTCGAGGACCTTGCGGATGGTCTCGATGTTGCGCTTCATCCGTGGATCGCCGAAATGCAGTGCGTCGAAGGGGGCGTAGCGCGCGAGACAGGCCTCGGTGCGGAGGTTGGAGGCCGCTCGCCGCTGGATCGGTGCCGGCGTTGGCGCGGAGGTCTTTTCGGGGGGCTGGACTTTGGCGAAGAAGCGGCGTTCCGAGTGGGTTTCGATGATGGGGAAGGCCGGGCAACTCTGGGAGTGGGCGCGCTTGAGCAGCATCGGCAGAGAGATGGTGAAGAGCTCCTGGATTTCCTGACCGACGATCTGTTGCGGCGACTCGAGCCCCATCTGGAACATGACGCTACGGTTGGCGGCCAGGACGCGACCCTCCGGGGTGAAGGCGATGAGCCCTTCGCCAAGCGTGCCGAGGAACTCGGCCCGGCTGTGACATCGGAAGACGTAGGCATCCTTCAAGGCGCAGAAGAAGACCCGGTTCTCGATCATCTGTGCCGACATGTTGAGCAGCACCATGGTGTGCTTTTGGGCCAGCTTGGCCTCGCTTGAGGCATCCAGGATCGCCAGTACGTTGCCGTGCGGATCGAAGATGGGTGCCGCCGCGCAGGTGAGGTTGGCGTTGCGTGTCAGATAGTGCGCGGCCTTGTGAACCACCAACGCCTTCTTCTCCACCACGCAGGTGCCGATGCCGTTGGTGCCCTGGGTCCGCTCGTCCCAGACTGCGCCCGTCTGCAGGCAGGCGTTGGCGGCGGTGTCGGTGAACATCGGATCGCCGATGTAGTTGAGCAGCACGCCTTCATTGTCGGTGAGAATGATGGCGTGTCCCGAGCCGGCGAGCTGCTGGTAGAGACTGGTCATCTCGTGGCGGGCGATCTCCAGCAGATGACAGGCGCGATCCTGGCGCTCGCGCAGATCGCCCCGGGGGATGATCACCGGATCCGGGGCATCGATTGGATCGAGCCCGTAACCCGTATAACAACGGTGCCATGAGGCGACCGTGATCTCGTCGAACTGCGAGCAGATCATCTCGTCGCCAGCGATTGCGGCCTTGACCAAGTCCGCATGCTCAGACCCGCTGAGCTGCATGATTGCTTCACCCACGTTCCTCACCTCCTCATTTTAGTGACGGCCCGCTTTGCACGGGTCCGCTCGGATTCCCCATTCTGTAGAGCGCGGGGAATTCATCGATCTATTCTGCTGCGCCTTTTGTCGGGCGAGGCGCATCCGGTGTGGTCGCGACGGTCTTCTCGGCGTTCGCCGGGCCATCTTGGAGTGTCCGTTCATGGGGACGCATGGGCGTTGCGAATTCGCCATGTGCCCTTGCGTTGGGAGCGTGCGCTCCCGGTTCCTAATTAATTGCGATGTATCAAGAGCATAAACTAGCAGGATATCCGAGAAAACTCGCTACCGGAGATCGGGCCGCCGGGCGGTTGCCTGCTTCTACAGGGCGCGCGCAGAGGAGTGTGGCCTTCTAGGCGAGATCAGCGGCCCTTTTCTGCGGGGAAACAGCGCAGCCCGGTGAGCGACTCGAAATCCGCGCACGGCGACATGTAGGAGACGGTGTTATCCGCGTGGATGCGCAACACGTGCCGTCCGCCCTTGGTGCAGGCGACGGCGACCAGTGCCGCTCCGTTCGATCCGGTTCCGAGCGCCCGGGTGCGTTCGATTCCTTGGCAGGGTCCTCCGAATCGTGAGATGGCGGCCTGGAACAGCCGCTCGGCCAGTTGCTGCCCCGTCGGCAGGGCCGGGGGCGTGAGTGCGGCCAGTAATAGTGTGACGCCGAACATTGGGGCTCTCTTGCGCTGTCTCGCGTTGGACGCGGCTTTCGGGGATCGCAGGTCCCTCGTTGGATTCATCGATGAACCACCTCGCTCTGTATGAGCGCGCCGAGTGTGTCGGTGCCCGACCCTATCCCGGATGCGGTGTCAGCGCAATCCTGGTGTGTACTGGTGCGGCGGCGAGGTTTGGTGGTGCCTCCTGGATTTCGCTGCGCTGCCCCGGGCTACGGGGTCGAGGGCGGATCCGTGCCCTCGCCAAGGATGGCCAGGTAGCTTCGGTAGGCGAATACACGTCCACGTCGACGGCCCGTCACCTCCTCGACGATTCCGAGACGCTGGAGATCCAATAGCGCGGCGTTGATGGTCGGGGCCGAGAGCCCGGTTCGAGTCACGAGTACGTTGGCCGTGAGGTAGGGGCTCTGTTGGAGGAGGTCGTGGACTCGCAGGGCAGAGTTGACCCGGTCGCCGCTTGCGGCGATGCGCTCGCGATCATCCTTGAATAGCTCGACGATACGCGTTGCCGCATCGAACGCCTGATTGGCGGTTTCGGCGACGCCGGTCAGGAAGAATTCGAGCCATGGCTCCCAGGCACCCTGTTCTCTGACTTCCTGAAGCAGCCGGTAATAGTCGGTTCTGTGACTTTTCAGGTAGAGGCTGAGATAGAGAAGCGGTTTGCGTAGCACGCCATGCGTGCAGAGATAGAGCGTGACCAGCAGGCGTCCGATGCGTCCGTTGCCGTCTAGGAAGGGATGAATCGTTTCGAACTGCACGTGCATGAGCCCTGCCTTTATGAGCGCCGGGAGCCGTGAATCCTCTTCGTGCATGAAGCCTTCGAGCGCATTGAGACAGGCGTCCAGCTCGGTCGTGGGCGGTGGGACGAACAGGGCGTTTCCGGGACGTGTGCCGCCGATCCAGTTCTGTGAGCGCCTGAATTCGCCTGGGTTCTTGGTGCCACCGCGCCCCCCCTTGAGCAGTTTGGCGTGGATCTCGCGGATGAGCCGAAGTGACAGAGGCAAGTGCTCCAGGCGTTCGAGGCCATACATCATGGCGTCGACATAGTTCGAGACCTCTCGGATATCGTCGATCGGCTGGCCGGCTTGTGCCTCGGCTTCGAAGCGCAGGAGGTCCGATAGGGTGGATTGGGTTCCCTCGATCTGCGAGGACAGTACGGCTTCCTTGCGCACATACATGTACAGGAACAGTTCCTGGCGCGGTAGCAGGATGGTGATGCCGTCGAGTCGCCCCAAGGCGCGCTCCGCAGCGCTCAGATGATGGAGGAGGCTGAGCACGTCGATCGGCGGATTCGGCGGCAGCGCTGGTGGAATGAATGCGCTAACGATCTCGCCAGCGACGGGGGATTCGATAAAACGGCCAAGGCGGGTTGGTTCGGGCATGCTGATGGGGTGCCTACATCTGATTTCGCTCTTTATTTAAGTAATAGCGGTTTTTTTTAATTAACGTCAATGCCAATTTAAGTCCGCTTTACTACGGCTCATACGTAGAGGCGCTCGAAGCGGGATCGGATTTCGGTGTGGCGCTGCTCGGTCGCGGTTGCGTTCAGGCGCTCGGTGCGGGGAATGCCAACCGGGATTTCGGCGATGAGTCTGGCGGGGTTGCTGGAGAGGCAGAGGATGCGATCGGCGAGCATGGTGGCCTCGCGCAGGTCGTGGGTGACGAAGAGGATGGTGGGGCGGGTGTGGTCCCAGATCTGGATTAGGAGTTGCCGCAACTGCTGGGCGGTGGGTGCGTCGAGCGAAACGAATGGCTCGTCCATCAAGAGCAGTCGTGGTTGCACGGCGAAGGCGCGGGCGAGCGCGGCGCGGCGTTGCATGCCGACCGAGAGGCGATTGGCGTGCAGCTCGGCGAATCCGGTCAGCCCGGTGAGCGCGAGCAGGTCGTCGACCTGGCGGCGCGGGTGCGCCCGTTCGTTCAGCACCAGTTCGATGTTCTTGCGCAGCGTGAGCCAGGGCAGCAGGCGCGGATTCTGGAAGACATAGCCGAGCCGAGGGGGTTGGTCGGAGCGCGCGTCGGACCAGGCGATGCGGCCCTCGAAATCCTCGTCCAGACCGGCGACGAGCTGGAGCAGGGTCGTCTTTCCGCATCCCGATGGACCTATGACCGCGACGACCTCCCCGGGCCGCAAGGCGAATCTCAACCCCTCCAGTACGATCCTGAGCCGATGGCTCTCCGGGTCGGCGAAGCATTTGCGCGCGATCTCGATCTCGACCAGCGGCGGGCATTGGGTGAGTTGTTCTCTGGGCATGGCGACTCGTTGCGGACGTCTCGATCCAGGCGCCGTCGGATCAACGCCGCCAGCGATTGGCGAGACGTTCGAGCGGTTGGAGGAGTGCATATTCGATCCCCAGCATGACCAGGATGAAGGAGAGGCTGTAGGCCAGTATTCCGGTGACGTCGAAGAGCTGGAAATAGGTGTGGAGCATGAAACCGATGCCGTCGTTGCGTCCCAGCAGCTCGACGACCAGCACGATCTTCCAGATGAGCGCCAGCCCCGAGCGCGCGGCGACGGCGATGTAGGGCAGCAGTTGGGGGAGGGTCACGTAGACCAGCGTCTTGCGCCAGCCGAGCCGGAAGCTCTGGGCCATCTCGCGAAAGTCCGGGTCCAGCGTGCGCGCGCCCTCGCGCAGGATGACCATGACGTTGGGGATCTTGTTGAGCGCGATGGCGATGACGGCGGTGGTCTCGTTGAGCCCGAACCAGACGAAGGCGAGGATGATGATGACCAGCGCCGGGATGTTGAGCAGCAGGATGAGCCAGGGATCCAGGATGGCGTTCAGCGTCTTGAATCGGCCCATGAGGCTGCCGAGCGTGCCGCCGACCAGCATGGCGATGACGAAGGCGAGCGTCACGCGGCGCAGCGTGGCGCCGAGATGTTCGAGCAGGTCGCCGTCGACGACGGCTGTCCGGGCGAACTCGAATACCGCGAGCGGCGTCGGGAGCAGATTGCTTTGCGCCTGCCAGGCGCCCCACTGCCAGAGCAGAATCAGGCAGAGCGCCGAGGTCAGGCTCAGTGCGAGCGGGTGGCGATCCGGCCGGGGCAGGGTCAATCCGTGGCCCCTTCCCAGAAGGTTCCGGGCGCGAGCCGGGCGGCCTTGCCGACCAGTGCCTCGCCGCCGGTCGCGCGCAGGATCTCGAACAGGTGCTCGGCGGCGGCGCGTTCCGCCTTGCCCCAGCGTTTGGGGATGCCGGCCCGATAGCCGTCGCGGAGCGCGATGAAGGTCGCCTCGTCATCGACGCCCATCAGCGGGCGCAGGGCCTGCCATTCGGCGTCGGATTCGGCCAGACGCGACTTGGCGCGGGCGACGGCGCGGAAGAATCCGTCGGTCGTCTCGCGGTGCGACTTGGCCCAGTCCTCGTCGAAGACGTAGCCGATCATGGGCACCTCGGCCTGGATGCCGAGTTCTGACATGGCCTCGCGTGCGTCCATCAACGGACGGTAGCCGACCGCGCTCAGACGGGCGGCATAGGGCCAGTGGGTGATGACGGCGTCCAGGCGGTCCTGCTGGATCTGTGCGTTCAGGAGCGGCGGCGCGCCGTAGACGGGGTCGACCTGGCTCGCGAGATCCAGGCCGGAGCGCTGGCGGGCGAGGGCGCGCAGCAGGAGCCAGTTCTTGTCGAGCGGTCCCCCGGCGACGCCGATGCGGTGGCCCGCGAGGTCGGCGAGCGATCCGATGTCCGATCCGCTCGGCACCATCAGCGCGCCGATGGCCGTCGAATAGGGGACGAAGCTGTATGGTCGGCCCGCATCGCGCTGGCGCGAGACCCAGATCCAGTCGGTGACCGCCATGTCCGCGTCTCCCCCCATGAGCGCGACCAGCGTCGCCTGGGGACCGGCGAAGACGCTCGGTTCCAGGCTGAAGCCCTCGGCGCGGTCGAAACCGTTGCGGCGGATGACGTCCGCCTCCCAGGACAGGGTGCCGAATTTGAGGACCGCCAGCCGGACCGTGCCGTCGGCGAGGATCGGCGGCGAAGGCGCAAGCAGGGTCAGGGCAAGCGCGGCGAAGCGGATCCAGCGCATCGGTCCGAGGGGCCGTGTGTGTGACATGACAATGGGCATCTCAACTCCTGTTCGAGGGTTGGTCCGTCGTCCGGAGTTCGGGCCGCTCGTCCGATCGCTGGTCCGCACTTTGCTTCCGGAGTCGTGAGAACACCGATGGTGCGTCCTACAAGCAAAATGGGGGCCATTGATCGTCGATTTGAACGTCGCCACTGCCTGAAAGAACCTGGATTTCGCTGCGCTGCATCCAGGCTACGCGGTGCGGTTCCCACCTGCTGGAGATGCGACTGTTGATCCCCGTTCAGTTCCGGCGAGCCAACCTGGCCGGCCTCTTCGCCACCGTCGCTGCGCTCTGGTCCGCGTTCGCGCTGGCGGTCGATCCATTGCCGGTAAGCGAGATCGCGCCCGGTGTCTTCTCCCACGCCGGCGTGCAGGAGGATGCCTCGGCGTCCAATCATGGGCGCATCGCCAATCTGGGCTTCATCGTCGGGACCGAGCGGGTTGCCGTGATCGACACCGGCGGCTCGCTCGAAGAAGGGCTGGCGCTGCGCGCGGCGGTGCGTCGGGTGACGGATCTGCCGATCGCCTATGTGATCCTGACCCATGTCCATCCGGACCACATCCTGGGGGCTGCGGCCTTCGAGCAGGATCGGCCCGCGTTCGTCGGCCATGCCAATCTGCCCGACGCCATGGCCCGTCGGGGCGAGGGCTATCTCGTCCGTGCGAGGGATACCTTGGGACCGATCGCCGAGGGCAGCCGTCTGGTGGCGCCGAGCCGGACGGTTGCGGACCGGACCGAACTGGATCTCGGTGGTCGGGTGCTGGAACTGCGCGCCTATCCGACCGCCCACACCAATGCCGATCTGACGGTCTACGATCGGCGCACGGATACCCTCTGGTTGTCCGATCTGCTCTTCGTCGAGCGCATTCCGGCCCTGGACGGCAGCCTGCTCGGCTGGTTGAGCGTCTGCGATGCGCTGATGGCGTTCCCGGCCCAGCGGGTCGTTCCGGGGCATGGTCCGGTGCCGGCCGACTGGCGTGCTGCCCTGGCCGAGCAGCGGCGCTATCTCGACGCACTGGCGCAAGGCGTCCGTCGGCTGATCCGTGCGCGCGGGACGATCGAGCAGGCGGTCGTCGAACTCGGGCGCGAGAACCCCGGACACTGGCTGCTGTTCGACGCCTATCAGGGGCGCAACGTCACAGCCGCCTTCGTCGAGCTGGAGTGGGAGTAGGGGTCGATGCCTTCGATCTGGATCGGGAATCCCATGCCGCTGTTGCAGATTTGGTGGATGCGTTCGGGCGCTGTCTCGGGATCGGCACAGAGGATTCGTCGGGGAGTCGCTCGCGCATGATCGCGCGCAAATATCTCTATCTCATCGCGCTGGCCCGCGAGCGGCACTTCGGACGGGCCGCAGCGGCCTGCCATGTCTCACCGTCGACACTGTCGGCGGCGATTCGCGATCTGGAGACCGAACTCGGGGTGGCCGTCGTCGAGCGCGGTCAGCAGTTCTCCGGACTGACGCCCGAGGGGCGGTGTGTGCTCGATTACGCCCAACGCGCGGCGGCCAGCGCGGCCGATCTGCGCCAGGAGCTGGCTCGGTTGCGCGATGGTCTGTCCGGGCGGATGCGGCTCGGCGTGATCCCGACCGCGCTGACCGTGGTCGCCTCGCTGACCTCGCGGTTCGCGCTGCGCCATCCGCTCGTCTGTACCGAGGTGCTCTCGCTCAGCACGGACGAGATCCTGGCCCGTCTGCGTTCCTTCGAGCTCGATGCCGGGATTCTTTACTCCGCCTCGGCCGAGGAAACGGATCTGGTGCGCACGCCGCTGTGCGAGGAGGACCATGTGCTGCTCGCCCCGCTCGGAGGCGCCATCGGCGAGCGCGAGGCCATCAGCTGGCGCGAGGCTGCGGCGCTGAACCTCTGTCTGCTGACGCCGGACATGCAGAACCGGCGCACCATCGACGAGGTGTTCCACTGTCAGGATTGCCGTCCGAACGTGACCCTGGAGACCAACTCCATCGTCTCGCTGCTGGCCCACGTCTGCTCGGGCGCCTGGTGCAGCATCGTGCCGCGCTCGGTGCTGGAGCTGATCGGCGTGCCGGACGGGGTCAAGGCGCTGGAGCTGATCGCGCCGCGTCTGACCTGGCAGATCTCACTGGTCGCGATGGCGCGCGAGCCGCGTTCGCCGATGGTGGAGGCGCTGTTCGCCGAGGCCGTCGGCCCCTTCTGTCGCCATGCCGCCGAGGCGGGCCGCGCCTCGGGCTGATCGCTGGCGTTCGGTTCGGACGAACGGCCGTTCGGTTTTTTTCGTTGTTCACCGGATCGTCACCTCCGCTAGTCTCGGTCGCGACGCGGGATTCACAGAGGCACACGAAAAAGCCCGGTATCCCGCCGACCGGTTTGACCGGTCGGTCGTCGTCGATCTGGTGACAGATGCATCCAACAGGAGGATTCCCATGACCGCAACGCCTATCGCTGTGCCGGCCGGCCCCGGCCTGCTCGCGCTCGAACGGACCATCGCCCGACCGGGCTTCAATCGCTGGCTGGTCCCCCCGGCTGCGCTCGCCATCCATCTCTGCATCGGCATGGCCTACGGCTTCTCGGTGTTCTGGCTGCCCTTGTCCAAGGCGGTCGGCATCACGGCACCGATCGCCTGTCCGGCCGACATGGGCTTCTTCGCCCAGGTCTTCGCGACGGGCTGCGACTGGAAGATCTCCATGCTCGGCTGGGTCTACACGCTCTTTTTCGTCTTCCTCGGCTGCTCGGCGGCCATCTGGGGCGGCTGGCTGGAGCGTGCCGGTCCGCGCAAGGCCGGGGTGGTGGCCGCCTTCTGCTGGAGCGGCGGTCTGGCGATCTCGGCGGTCGGCATCATGACCCATCAGATCTGGCTGCTGTGGCTCGGATCCGGCGTGATCGGCGGCATCGGACTCGGGCTCGGCTACATCTCTCCGGTGTCCACGCTCATCAAGTGGTTCCCGGACCGTCGCGGCATGGCGACCGGCATGGCGATCATGGGTTTCGGCGGCGGCGCCATGATCGGCGCGCCGCTGGCCGATCGGTTGATGCGCCACTTCGCGACCGAGACCTCGGTCGGCGTCTGGGAGACCTTCCTCTGTCTGGCGGCCATCTATTTCGTCTTCATGATGGCGGGCGCGCTCGGCTACCGGGTGCCGCCGCCGAACTGGAAGCCGGCCGGCTGGACTCCGCCTGCCGGCGCCGCCGAGAAGGCGATGATGACCAGCCGTCACGTCCATCTCGACAAGGCCTGGCGCACGCCCCAGTTCTGGCTCGTCTGGTCGGTGCTCTGTCTGAACGTGACCGCCGGTATCGGCATCATCGGTATGGCCTCGCCACTGCTGCAGGAGGTGTTCGCCGGACGTCTGATCGGGGTCGAGGCGACCTTCAACGAGCTGACCGCCGTCCAGAAGACCGAGATCGCGGCGGTCGCGGCCGGCTTCACCGGGCTGCTGTCGCTGCTCAACATCGCCGGGCGCTTCTTCTGGGCCTCGCTCTCCGACAAGCTCGGGCGCAAGCTGACCTATTCCATCTTCTTCCTGCTCGGCTGCGCGCTCTACGCGGCCATCCCCTCGACCGCCGCAGCCGGGACGCTGGCGCTCTTCGTGCTCTGTTTCTGCGTGATTCTCTCGATGTACGGCGGCGGCTTCGCCACGGTGCCGGCCTATCTGGCCGATATGTTCGGCACCCAGATGGTCGGCGCCATTCACGGTCGGCTGCTGACCGCCTGGGCCACGGCCGGCATCCTCGGGCCGGTGATCGTCAACTACATCCGCGAGTACCAGCTCGACCAGGGCGTCGCCCGCGCCGATGCCTACACCATGACCATGTACATCCTGGCCGGGATTTTGGTGCTGGGCTTCATCTGCAACGCGCTGATCCGCCCGGTCGCCGAGCAGCACTGCATGAGCGACGAGGAGCTGGCCGAGGAGAAGCGTCTCGCCGATGACACGCACCAGCATTTCGCCCAGGACGTTTCGGCCCTGGCGCAGGAGGCGACCCATTCGGGCAAGGTGCTGCTGGCCTGGACGGTGATCTGGATCCCGCTCGTCTGGGGGATCTGGATGACGGTGAAGAAGACGCTGGTGCTGTTCGGGGTCTGATGGCCGGATAGCTGGCATCGATCTTGGAGGCGACCGATAGAGCGCGGCCGAAGTCGCCTGCCTTTCGCGGCGCTCCACCCGGGCGACAGAAAGGCGGTCCGTCGCCCGGATGGAGCGAGAGCGCAATCCGGGGATACCGCCGGGTCGGTCCTGGCGAGGTTCGATTGGACGGGCCGCTCGGACGAGATGCCGGTTCCCTCGGCCGTTCAACCGGGGTGCGCCCTGTTTCAGAGGTGACGGATGCGAATCCAGACTGTTCCAGAATCGGCACAGGATCCTTGGGCCTGGGAGGTGAGCCGGCTCAGGCTGCTGCTGCTCGTCGTGCTCCTCGGTCTCGGCTCCGTCGCGCTGGCCGAGCCTGCGTCCGAGTCCGACCAGCAGGCGCATTGGCAAGAGATCCGGTCGGCCCTGTTCGGCGACCGCCAGATCCGGGATGCCGACGGTGTGATCGCGCTGGAGACGCCCTATCGCGCGCTCGATGCGGCGGTGGTGCCGATCGAGATCAAGGCGACCTTCGCGCAGACGCCTGAGCGCTACATCAAGGACGTGCATCTGGTCATCGACATGAATCCGGCCCCGGTCGCGGGCGTCTTCCACTTCACCGGTGATCGTCCCTGGAGCAGCCTGGCGACCCGGGTGCGGATCGACAGCTACAGCCATGTCCGGGCGATTGCCGAGACCAACGACGGCGAGCTCTATATGGCGGCCAATTTCGTCAAGGCGTCAGGCGGCTGCTCGGCGCCCTCATCGAAGGATCCGGCCGCCGCCGAGGCCGACCTCGGGCGGATGAAGGTGCGGTGGTCGGAGCGCGTCGAGGCGGGCGAACCGCTCGCGCTGCAACTGCTGATCCGCCATCCCAACAGCTCGGGCCTGCAGTTCGACCAGATCGCGCGGCGCTACATCCCGCCCGACTATCTGCTGGAGATCGAGATGGACTATGCCGGCCGGCCCTTGCTGCGCCTGGACGGCAATATCTCCATCAGCGAGGATCCGAGCATCCGTCTGACCTTCGTTCCGGACCAGCTGGGCGATCTGGCGGTGCGGGCCAGGGATTCGACCGGTCGGACCTTTTCAGAACGTTTTTCCGCCCCGGTCGCCAATGGCGGCTGATTCGTCTCGCGCTCGCGGGTCGGCCTGGTGAAACCGGGGCGCCCAATTCGAACCGCGTACCGACCTTTGAAGGAGAACGCCCCATGTCGACTGCTTCGTCCATCGATCTGGATGCCATTCAGGGCATCGTGCGCGAGAAGGCGTCCCTTCCGGGCGCCCTGCTTCCGATTCTGCACGCGATCCAGGGACGGACGGGCTGGGTGCCGGAGGAGGCCGTTCCTCTGATCGCCGACGCGCTCAACCTCTCGCGCGCCGAGGTGCAGGGCGTGCTGGATTTCTACCACGACTTCCGACGCGAGCCGCCGGGCCGCCACATCGTCCAGATTTGCCGCGCCGAGTCCTGCCAGGCGATGGGTTCTCAGACGCTGGAGGCCCATGCCAAGGCGAGCCTGGCAGTCGACTTTCATCAGACGACCAGCGATGGGGCCATCAGTCTGGAGCCGGTCTATTGTCTGGGCAATTGCGCCTGTTCGCCGGCCATTCGGATCGACGACGAGGTGTTCGGTCGGGTCGATTCGAGTCGGTTCGATAGGCTGGTGGATGGGCTGCGAGCCGAGGAGGTGTCTGCATGAGTCTGCGTATCTTCGTTCCCATCGATTCGAGCGCGCTCTCGGTCGGCGCCGAGTCGGTCGCTCAAGCGATCCGGGCCGAGGCCGAGCGTCTGGGTGTCGCCATTGAGTTGGTGCGCAACGGCTCGCGCGGTCTCTTCTGGCTGGAGCCGCTGGTCGAGGTCGAGACCCCGGCCGGGCGTATCGCCTATGGCCCGGTCACGCCGTCCGACGTGCCCGATCTCTTCGCCTCCGGGTTCCTGAACGGACGTCCGCATCGGCTCGGGCACGGCCTGACCGAGCACATCCCCTATTTCGCCGGACAGGAGCGTCTGACCTTCGCCCGAGTCGGGGTCTGCGATCCGCTCTGTCTCGAAGCCTACCGGGCGAACGGAGGTTTTGGCGGACTGGAACGTGCGCTCGCCATGTCGTCGGTCGAGCTGGTCCAGGAGGTCACGGAATCGGGGCTGCGCGGTCGCGGCGGCGCGGCCTTCCCGACCGGCGTCAAATGGCGCACGGTGCTGGAGGCCGAGGCGCCGCGCAAGTATGTCGTCTGTAACGCCGACGAGGGCGATTCCGGCACCTTCTCCGACCGTATGCTGATGGAGGGCGATCCCTTCTGTCTGATCGAGGGCATGACCATCGCCGCGCTGGCGGTCGGCGCCACCCAGGGCTACATCTACAGCCGCTCCGAATATCCGCATGCCTTCCGCACGCTCCAATGCGCCATCGCCAAGGCGCGTGATGCCGGTCTGCTGGGGCCGGACGTGCTGGGCTCGGGCCATGCCTTCGAGCTGGAGGTGCGGATGGGCGCCGGGGCCTACATCTGCGGCGAGGAGACCTCCATGCTGGAGAGCCTGGAGGGCAAGCGCGGGCTGGTGCGCTTCAAGCCGCCTCTGCCGGCCATCTCCGGTCTGTTCGGCATGCCGACTGTCATCAACAACGTCATGAGCCTGGCGTCCGTGCCCATCATCCTGTCCAAGGGCGCGGCCTTCTATCGCGACTACGGTGTCGGGCGTTCGCACGGGACCCTGCCGTTCCAGCTCGCCGGCAACATCCGTCACGGTGGCCTGGTCGAGAAGGCGTTCGGCCTGACCCTGGGCGAGTTGCTCTACGACTACGGCGGCGGCTCGGCCAGCGGGCGGCCGATCCGCGCGGTGCAGGTCGGCGGGCCGCTCGGCGCCTATGTCCCCGCGTCACAGTTCGATGTGCCGCTCGACTATGAGGCGTTCAGCCAGATGGGCGCCATGATCGGTCACGGCGGAATCGCCGCCTTCGACGACCGTGTCGACATGGCCCGGATGGCGCGCTACGCCATGGAGTTCTGCGTCATCGAGTCCTGCGGAAAATGCACGCCCTGCCGCATCGGCTCCCAGCGCGGGGTCGAGGTGATCGACCGCATCATCGCCAACCAGGAGCGCGCCAAGAATCTCGCCCTGCTCGATGCGCTGTGCGACACCATGATCAAGGGCTCGCTCTGCGCCATGGGCGGCATGGCGCCCTATCCGGTGCTCTCGGCGGTGAAGCACTTCCCGGAGGATTTCGGGATCGGCGAATCGGCTCAGGCCGCATGATTGCGTTCCCACGCTCGGCGTGGGAACCAGCGGAGAAGAACAACGCGGGCTCGGCTCGCTGGAGTAAGACCCATGTCCCTGCATCGTGACCACGACTACGGAACCCCGGCCCGCATCAGCGAGCATTGGATCGACCTCAACATCGACGGCCTGCCGGTTTCGGTGCCCGAGGGCACCTCGGTCATGCGCGCGGCGGAGGAGCACGGAATCCGTATTCCCAAGCTCTGTGCGACCGACAGCATCGAGCCCTTCGGCTCCTGCCGCTTGTGCCTGGTCGAGATCGAGGGACGGCGCGGCTATCCGGCCTCCTGCACCACGCTGGCCGAGGCCGGCATGGAGGTGCGCACCCAGTCTCCCGAGCTGATGGAGCTGCGCCGCAACATCATGGAGCTCTATATCTCGGACCATCCGCTCGACTGTCTGACTTGCGCGGCTAACGGCAACTGCGAGTTGCAGGATATGGCCGGCGTCGTGGGTCTGCGCGAGGTGCGCTATGGCATGCAGGGCGAGAATCACTTCGATGCCGAGTCGGCGCGTCCCAAGGACACCTCCAATCCCTATTTCACCTTCGATGCCGCCAAGTGCATCGTCTGCAGCCGCTGCGTGCGCGCCTGCGAGGAGGTGCAGGGGACCTTCGCCTTGACCATCTCGGGTCGCGGTTTCGAGTCCCGTGTCGCGGCCGGTCAGGACGAGCCCTTCATGACCTCCGAGTGCGTCTCCTGCGGGGCTTGCGTCCAGGCATGCCCGACCGCGACCCTGATGGAGAAATCTGTCATCGAGATGGGCCAGGCGGAACAGTCGGTCGTCACCACCTGCGCCTATTGCGGCGTCGGCTGCGGCTTCAAGGCCGAGGTCAAGGGCAACCAGGTGGTGCGCATGGTGCCCTGGAAGAACGGTCAGGCCAATCACGGTCATTCCTGCGTCAAGGGCCGCTTCGCCTGGGGCTATGCGACCCACCCGGACCGCATCACCACGCCCATGATCCGCAAGAGCATCCAGGATCCCTGGCAGCCGGTGAGCTGGGAGGAGGCGCTGAGTTACGCCGCCTCCGAATTCAAGCGCATCCAGGCCAAATACGGGCGCGGCGCGGTCGGCGGCATCACCTCCTCGCGCTGTACCAACGAGGAGACCTATCTGGTCCAGAAGCTGGTGCGCGCCGCTTTCGGCAACAACAACGTCGATACCTGCGCGCGGGTCTGTCACTCGCCGACCGGGTACGGACTCAAGCAGACCCTGGGCGAGTCGGCCGGGACCCAGACCTTCGATTCGGTGCTCGCCGCCGATGTCGTCATGGTCATCGGTGCCAACCCGACCGACGGACACCCGGTCTTTGCGTCCCAGCTCAAGCGGCGTCTGCGCGAGGGCGCGCGGCTGATCGTGGTCGATCCGCGCGGCATCGATCTGGTGAAGAGCCCGCACATCCAGGCCGACTACCACCTCAAGCTGCTGCCGGGAACCAATGTCGCCATTCTGGACGCCCTGGCGCACGTGGTGGTGACCGAGGGATTGGTCGACGAGGACTTCGTCGCTTCGCGCTGCGAGGTCGACTCCTTCGCCGCCTGGCGCGATTTCGTGGCCTTGCCGGAGAACGCGCCCGAGGCACTGGAGGCGACCATCGGCGTGCCGGCCGAGCAGGTGCGCGGTGCGGCGCGACTGTTCGCCGAGGCGGGAAACGCGGCCATCTATTACGGGCTCGGCGTCACCGAGCACAGCCAAGGTTCGACCGCCGTCATGGGTATCGCCAACCTGGCGATGGCGACCGGAAACATCGGTCGGCTGGGTGTCGGGGTGAATCCGCTGCGCGGTCAGAACAACGTCCAGGGCTCCTGCGACATGGGTTCCTTTCCGCACGAGCTGCCCGGTTACCGCCATGTCTCGGACGCCGCGACACGGGCGCTGTTCGAGGGCGAATGGGGCGTTCAACTCGACCCCGAGCCGGGTCTTCGCATCCCCAACATGTTCGAGGCCGCGCTCGACGGCAGCTTCAAGGGGCTCTATTGCGAGGGCGAGGACATCGTCCAGTCCGACCCCAACACCCAGCACGTACAGGCCGCGCTTTCGGCCATGGAATGTCTGGTGGTGCAGGACATCTTCCTCAACGAGACCGCCAAGTTCGCGCACGTCTTCCTGCCCGGCTCCAGCTTCCTGGAGAAGGACGGCACCTTCACCAATGCCGAGCGACGCATCTCCATGGTGCGCAAGGTGATGCCCCCGCTCGGCGGCAAGGCGGACTGGGAGGTGACGGTGGCGCTGGCGAACGCACTTGGTTATCCGATGGAGTACGGCCATCCCTCCGAGATCATGGACGAGATCGCGCGTCTGACGCCGACCTTCCACGGCGTGAGCTACGCGCGCATCGATGCCCTCGGCAGCATCCAGTGGCCCTGTAACGAGACGCAGCCGGGCGGCACGCCCATCATGCACGTCGACGCCTTCGTGCGCGGCAAGGGCCGGTTCATGGTGACGCGCTACATTCCGACCGACGAGCGGGTCAACCAGCGTTTCCCGCTGTTGCTGACCACCGGGCGCATCCTCAGTCAGTACAACGTCGGCGCCCAGACCCGACGCACGCCCAACGTCGAGTGGCACGGCGAGGATCGCATCGAACTCCATCCGCACGACGCCGAGGAGCGCGGTATCGGCGAGGGCGATTGGGTCGGCGTCAGCAGCCGCGCCGGCGAGACGGTGCTGCGCGCGACCATCACCGAGCGGGTGCAACCGGGGGTGGTCTATACCACCTTCCACTTCCCGGAGTCCGGCGCCAACGTCATCACCACCGACAATTCGGACTGGGCGACCAACTGCCCCGAGTACAAGGTGACGGCGGTACAGGCGGTGAAGGTCGATCAGCCATCCGAGTGGCAGGAGCGCTATCGTCGGTTCACCAAGGCGCAGCTGGATCTGCTGCCGCGCAAGCGCAAGCGCGAGGCGGTCTAGACCGGAATTGCTTCAAACAAACGAGAACCTTTTTCATGGAATGTCACGTGCCACAGCCTCCCGAGGATCGCGAGCCGATCGAGCACTGGCCCGATCGGTGCGAGGTCGAGGTTCGGCAGTTCGATGGTGGCCAGGTCTCGGTACGCGCCGATCGGGTGATCGAGGAGACCCCGATCGCCCTGGTCTACAACTGCGTCTCGCATGCCGTGATGCTGGCGACACCGACCGACCTCATCGACTTCGCGCTCGGTTTCAGTCTGACCGAGGGCATCCTGCGTTCGGCCGATGAGATGCTGGACTGCGACCCGGTCCAGGTTGGAGATGAGGGGATCGAGATCCGGCTCTCCATCTCCGGCTGGCGCTTCGCCGAACTCAAGGAGCGTCGCCGGACCCTGTCCGGCAAGACCGGCTGCGGACTCTGTGGTGTCGAGAGCCTCAAGGCGGTCGCTCAGCCGGTGCGACGGGTGTCGTCCGTTTGCCCGCTGGAGCCTGGCGCCATCGTGCGCGCGCTTGCCGATCTGCCGTCCCATCAGTCCCTTTTTCGAGCCACCGGCGGCGGCCATGCTGCGGCTTGGGTCGATGTCGGCGGGCGGGTCGATCTGGTGCGCGAGGACGTGGGCCGGCACAACGCGCTCGACAAGCTCATCGGCGCGCTCCATCGGCGCGGCTTCAGACCCCACGAGGGGTTCGTCATCTGCACCAGCCGGGCGAGTTTCGAGATGGTCCAGAAGACCATGAGCGCGGGGATCGGTCTGTTGGTCGCCGTCTCCGCCCCGACCGGTGCGGCGGTGCGCTTGGCGGGTGAGGTGGGCATGACGCTGGTGGGCTTCGCTCGCGGCGAACGGATGCTGGTCTACACCCACCCGGAACCCATCCTGAGCTGAAACCGCTCCCCATTCGGAGGTAACCGTGGACATCCAAAATCTAGTCAAGATGGCGAATCAGATCGGCAATTTCTTTGCGGCCTGGCCCGATCGCCAGCTGGGTCGCGACGAGATCGCCAGTCATTTCGAGCGATTCTGGGACCCGCGAATGCGCGCGCAGATCATTGCTCACGTCGAGAGCACTGGCGGGGAAGGGCTCGAAGGGATCGTCGTCGAGGCGATCGCCCAGCTGAAGGTGCCGCACTCGGTCGAACCGTCCCACTGAGCAGCTCCGTGGCTGTGGGCATGCGTGTCGATGCCCGCTCGGGTCGGCCGATTGTGTGGCGGCATGGGCTGGTGTTGAACGGCGAGGCTCGCATTCGATCCCAATGTGCAATCGGCTATGCAATTTCGGCTGCACGAGACTGATAAACTTGCCGGCCCGTTTCTAGACATTGCGTCGTGGCCCGAGTCTTTCATGTTCGTTGGTATCGCTCTGCTGTTGGTCCTCTTCTCTCTCCCCGTGCATGCATCACCCCTCACGCTGGATAGCGTTAGCGCAAGACTCGACCTGATCTGGGTCCTGGTCTCCGCCGGTTTGGTGTTTCTGATGCAAGCGGGCTTCACTGCACTGGAGTCCGGCCTGGTCCGGGCGAAGAACAGTTACAACGTCGCGATCAAGAACATCAGCGACTTCCTGGTGGCGGTCATCCTCTATTGGCTGATCGGCTTCGCGCTGATGTTTGGCTCCAGCCAGAACGGCTGGATCGGTCTGGGGGGCTTCAATGGGTCGCTGCTCTCGGGGCCGAGCGACTACGCCTTCTTCCTGTTCCAGGCCACCTTCGTGGGTACGGCGGCGACCATCGTCGCCGGGGCGGTCGCCGAACGCATGAAGTTCAACGCCTATCTCATCATCTCGGCGATGATCAGCGCCTTCATCTATCCGGTCTCGGGCCATTGGGCCTGGGGCAATGCCTTCTCGGATACAGCATCGGGCTGGCTGGGTACGATGGGGTTCATGGACTTCGCCGGCTCCACCGTGGTGCATTCGGTGGGCGGCTGGATCGCGCTTGCCGGGGTGCTGGTCCTGGGGCCGCGACGGGGACGCTTCGACGAGCACGGCAGGGCGCAGGAGATCCCCGGCCACAATCTGCTGCTGGCGACCCTGGGCGTCTTTCTCCTCTGGCTGGGCTGGTTCGGTTTCAATGGCGGTAGTGCGCTGGCAGCCGATAGCTCAGTCCCCAAGATCATCCTCAATACCGTGCTGTCGGCCTCCGCTGGCGGCTTGGCGAGTCTCCTGCTCGCGCTGGTGCTCGACCATGGTCAGGTGCCGGTCGGCAAGGTGCTCAACGGGACACTCGGTGGTCTGGTCGCGATCACCGCAGGCTGTGCCGTCGTCGAGCCTGGGAACGCGCTCTGGATCGGGATGGTCGGCGGGCTGCTGGTGTTCGGCGCGGAGGCCGTTCTGCTCCACGGCTTCAAGATCGACGATCCGGTGGGGGCGATTGCGGTCCATGGCTTCGGTGGTGTGTGGGGCACGCTCTCGCTGGCCCTGTTCGCGGCCCCGGAGTCTCTCTCGACCGGAGGACACCTGTCCCAGCTTTGGGTGCAGCTGGTGGGCGTGGTCAGCATCTTCGTGTGGGCCTTCGGCTCCGGCTTGTTGGTGTTCCTGGGGCTACGTCTATTCCATGACCTGCGTGTGTCGCCCGAGGAAGAGGAGGAGGGGCTCAACGTGGTCGAACATGGTGCACGCACCGTCTGGCTCGACACCATGCGCACCATGAATCGGATCGTCGAGAGTGGGGATCTGTCGTTGCGCGCCCCGGTCGAGCATGCGACCGAGGCCGGCGAGACCGCCCGCGCCTTCAACCAGATGCTCGACAAGTTCCAGGACAGCATTCGCTTGATGACCGAGGTCGCGACGCGGGTGCAGGCCGACAGCGATCGGCTCGCCGCCCTGGCCCAGCAGGCCGAGGCCGGGGCTAGCAGTCAGCGCCAGGATGCGGACAAGGCCGCACGCTTCGTCGAGCAGATGCTGGGGCACGCGGGGCTCACGCTGGCGAGCGCCAAGCAGGGGGTGGAGTCGGGACAGCAGGCGCAGCGCCAGGTGATCACCGGCAACGGTCAGATCGAGCGGCTCAACGCACTGGTGGCCGGTCTCGCCTGCGAGCTCGATGGTGCCTCGGGCCTTGCTAGCGAACTCTCCGAGCAGAGCCGCTCGATCGGCGAGATCGTGCACCTGATCCGAGAGATCGCCGAGCAGACCAATCTGCTCGCGCTCAATGCGGCGATCGAGGCGGCGCGTGCAGGGGAGCACGGGCGCGGCTTCGCCGTAGTCTCGACCGAGATCCGTCAACTTGCGAACAAGACGCGGCTTGCCACCGAGGACATCCAGGCGCGGATCGATCGGCTGCAGACCGAGAGTCAGCGCACGACCGATCTGTTGCGTCGCGGCGTGGTGGAGGCCGGCCAGAGCGCGGAGCAGGCCCAGGACACCATGCGCTCACTGGGCGCTGTCGTCGAGGCGGTCGCCTCGATCGCGGAGGTGAACGGTCAGATCGTCGAGGCGGTCGAGCAGCAGTATGCGCTCTCCGAGCAGGTCAACGACCACATCCGGGCCATCCACCGGGTCACTGCGGAGAGCAGCGAGGGCAGTGCCCGGATCAACGAGACTGCCAACGGACTGCGCCAGCACGTCGGTGCGCTCAACACCCGGGTCTCGGGCTTCAGCACCTGAGCGGCGGATCGGGCGCTGACACCCGGTCGTCGTCTGGCTGGCGGTACGGCCGATTATTGGGTCGCCAGCCAGTTCGCAATAACCTGGAATTCCTCGTCGGTGACGCTGCCGACGACGGCTCTCATGGCGACCGAGAGGCCGTTGGTTCGGTTTCCGTCGCGGATGTCCTTCATCTGCTGCAACAGATAACCGGCGTTCTGGCCGGAGAGTTTGGGGTAGGCGGGCAGAACAGGTTCGTTCGGACGCTCGCCGTGACAGGTGTGGCAGATCTTGGCCCGGTAGAGTTCCGCGCCGTCTGCGGCCAGGGATGCGGTGATTGGTCCGATCACCAGACCGGCGGTCAGTAGGGCGCGGCCCAGAATCTTGGTGCGTGTCTCATCCATCGTCGACTCCTCGGTATCTCTTTATCTGTTGTTGTGGGTCCGGCTGGCCTAAAAACAGCGTAGCGTGGATTCGGCCTGGACCTCTTTGAATCGTTCGATCGTCGATTTGGCCCAGGCCGAGTCCCTGAAGGCACCCGCTCGTCCTCCCCCCGGAACCTGCTGCATGCGCATCAGCGTTTCGGCCTTCTCGTATTCGGCGAAGGGGATCTCGGAGACGATCAGATCGAAGCTGCAGGAGCATTTCTGCAGTGTGTCCGCCGATGCGCCATTGGACAGCATGCAGCCGATCACATAGTCGGCGATCGCCTGGGTGGGGTAGGCCGCTCGACCGTTTTCGGTCTGGGGCGCGGCGGCGCCGGTCTCGGTGGCGGCCGAGGTGCCGGCCCAGCCGGTGACGACGGCGGTGAGGATGAGTGCGGTCAGTCTCGGATGCATGGAACCTCGCTCGATGGCATCTTCCGGATCGCGATCCAGCGGTCGGTCGCGCCGGCGTCATTTGGGAATGGCCCCTTCGCCAGACCTCTTCGGGCTGGGGACATCGAAGCCTCTGGCTCGACAGCAAATCACGTGCCTTTCATCGTCAGGTCTGGCTGAAGGCCGGATCGCGCGTTTCGCTCGGTACATGTCGCGCGATCGGGCGGTACGTCTTGAAGGGGACGTCTCGATCGGCGTGTCAGAACTGACACGTTGTGCGTCACTTGGGTCTTCGTTCCTGGCCGGGAGGAACGCGGCTGGGTGCGACAGATGTTCATCACGCGCTGTTGTCGATAAAGCTTCGCAATTGCCATATCGAGCTTGGTGTGTGAGCCACGTGGAGAAACGGCGGCTACGCTGGCTTTTTAGGCGCGGATATTGCCTAGGATCAGGCGCTCGTCGTTTTGGAATGGAAGCCATGCCCCGCGATCGAGGTCGGCATGGTTCTCGGTGCATCCAACACCTAGGAGTCTGACCCTGGCCATGAATCCCGCCATGTCACGTTCGTCCGATTGGATTCGGATCCTTGTCCTGCTCTCTCTGCTTCTGTCGATCGGCTTCGTACAAGCCGAGCCTCTCCGCATCCCCATCGGGCTCATCAGCGCGGAACGCGCCGAGTACATTCCGCTCTCGTCGCTCGAACCGCGTATCGAGGACGAGGGGGTGGAGGGTGCGCGTCAGGGGATCCTCGATAACAACACCACCGGGCGATTCACCGGTCAGTCCTTCGATCTGTTGCCGGTGACGTTGGCCCCCGATCAGTCGCCGAGCGATGTGCTGCGCGACCTGATCCAGCGGGGCGTGCGGCTCTTTCTGGTCGACCTGCCGGAGGCCGATCTCCTGGCGCTGGCCGACCTGCCGGAGGCCGGCGATGCGCTCCTGTTCAACATTGGGGCCATGGACGACGACCTGCGCATCCAGGGGTGTCGCTCCAACCTGCTGCATACGGTGCCGAGCCGTGCGATGCTCGCCGACGCACTGACCCAGTATCTGGCCTGGAAACGCTGGATGCGCTGGTTCCTGGTGGTCGGTCCCCTCCCCGAGGACCGGGCGTTCGGCGCTGCGATCGAGCGTGCCGCCAAGCGTTTCGGCGCCAAGATCGTCGTCCAGAAGCCCTGGACCTTCAAGGCGGGGGCCTCGCGGACCGATTCGGGACATTTCAACGAGCAGCAGCTCGCCAACTCCTTCACCCAGGTCGAGGACTACGACATCCTGCTGGTCGCCGATGAGGCGGATGCCTTCGGGGCCTATCTCGACTACCGCACCTATCGACCCAGGCCCATCGGCGGCACACAGGGGTTGGTGGCGACGGCCTGGAGCGGCGTCATGGAGCAATGGGGTGCGACTCAGTTTCAGCGTCGGTTCCTCGAACGGACCGGACGCTTCATGACGCCGAGAGACTATGCCGCCTGGCTGGCCGTACGCAGTATCGGCGAGGCCGCCACCCGCACCCAGTCGGGTGAGGCGTCGCGGCTGCGTCAGTATGTGCTGGGGCCGGATTTCAAGCTCGCGGCCTTCAAGGGCGTTCCTCTGTCCTTCCGCGATTGGAACGGTCAGATGCGCCAGCCGATCCTCGTCGTCTCGCCGCGAACCCTGGTCTCGGTCTCGCCCCAGGAAGGCTTTCTTCACCAGTTCTCGACCCTCGACACATTGGGCTACGACCGGCCCGAGACCGAGTGCTCGATCCGTTGAGTCCGAACCGTCCCTCGAATTTCCACCATCCCTATCAGGAGAGCACCATGCATCATCTGCGAACGGTCATGCTCGGCGTTTGTCTGCTGTCGCCATTGGGGGCACAGGCCTACAGCGTTTATGTGTCGAGCGAGAAGGACAACAGCATCACGGTGGTCGATGGCGAGACGCTCGATGTGCGCCAGACCGTGCCGGTGGGGCAGCGTCCGCGCGGGATCGCCCTGAGCAAGGACGGCGAATCGCTCTATGTCTGCACCAGTGACGAGGATCACATCGAGGTGCTGGATCTCAAGAGCCTGAAGGTCGACCACACGTTGCCGTCGGGACCGGATCCCGAGCTGCTGGCGTTGGGACCTCAGGGCCGATTCCTCTATGTCGCCAACGAGGACGACAACATGGTTACGGTGGTCGACGTCGAGAAGCGGACCAAGGTGATCGAGATCCAGGTCGGCGTCGAGCCCGAGGGGATGGGGGTGAGTCCGGACGGCAAGTGGCTGGTGAACACCTCCGAGACGACCAACATGGCCCATTTCATCGACCTCTCCACGCATGAGGTGGTCGGCAACGTCCTGGTCGATCAGCGCCCGCGTGTCGCCCAGTTCACCCCCGACAGTCGCCAGGTGTGGGTCTCCTCCGAGATCGGCGGGACGGTGAGCGTGATCGACGTGGCCAAGCGCGAGAAGATCCATGTCATCACGTTCGCCATCCCCGGCATGCGCAAGGAGCTGATCCAGCCGGTCGGTATCCGCATCACCGACGACGGGAGCCGCGCCTTCATCGCGCTCGGACCGGCCGCGCGGGTCGCGGTCGTCGATACCAAGACCTTCGAGGTGGAGAAATATCTGCTGGTCGGCCAGCGAGTCTGGAACCTCGCCTTCGCGCCCGATCAGTCGCGCATGTTCACGACCAACGGGGTGAGCAATGACATGTCGGTGGTCGATCTGGAACGGCTCAAGGTGCTCAAGAGCGTTCCGGTCGGGCGCCTGCCCTGGGGTGTTGTGGTCGGGCCATGAGCGACCCGGATGTTCCTGCACTGGAGGTGAGCGGGGTTAGCTTCGCCTATCCGCGCCGTCCGGTCCTGGATGACATCAGTTTCCAGGTGCCGGCCGGCGTCTTCTGCGTTCTGCTCGGAATCAATGGGGCAGGGAAGACGACCCTCTTCTCGCTCATCACCCGGCTCTTTCTGTGCTGTGCCGGGTGCATCCGCATCCTGGGTCAGGATCTGGCCCGCGATGGACATCGGGCGCTGGCCGATCTCGGCGTGGTCTTCCAGCAGCCGACGCTGGATTTGGATCTGAGTCTGCGGCAGAACCTGCTCTATCACTGCGCGTTGTACGGGCTGGATCCCGGGCTGATGGGACCGCGTATCCGCGAGGCGCTCGCCGGGGCCGGACTGGCCGAGCGCGCTGGCGACAAGGTGCGTCAGCTCAGCGGCGGTCAGCGCCGTCGGCTCGAACTGGCGCGCGCCCTGCTGCATGGCCCCCGGCTGCTGCTGGCCGACGAGCCGACCGTGGGGCTCGACGTCCGAAGCCGTCAGGCGATCATCGAACAGGTCCGCGAGACCTGTCGTCTCCAGGGCGTCGGCGTGCTCTGGGCGACCCATCTAGTCGACGAGGTGCAGCCCGAGGACAGCGTGCTGCTGCTGCACCGGGGACGGCTCCTCTATCGCGGGACGGCTCGGGGGATGCTGGAGGCCGCCGGCGCCGAGGATGTCCGGGAGGCGTTCGCCCGGCTCACCGGCGAACGGGAGGCGGCATGAGCGCGCGCGCCTATCTGCGCTGTCTGCTCGGTATCCTGGTGCGCGAGGCGCTGCGTTTCCTGCACCAGCGCGAGCGTTTCTTCGGCGCCCTGGTGCGCCCCCTGGTCTGGCTCTTCATCTTCGCCGCCGGGTTCCGCTCCATCCTCGGGGTGTCCATCATCCCGCCCTACGAGACCTACATCCTCTACGAGGAATACATCGTCCCCGGCCTGATGGCCATGATCTTGCTGTTCAGCGGGATGCAGAGCTCGCTCTCCATGGTCTACGACCGCGAGATGGGCAGTATGCGACTGCTCATGATCAGCCCCTTTCCGCGCTGGTATCTGCTGTTCTGCAAGCTGATCGCGGGTGCGCTGGTCGCCATCCTCCAGGTCTATCTTTTTCTCGCGATCGCCTGGTTCTGGGAGGTGCGTCCGCCGCCGATCGGCTATCTGCTGGCGTTTCCGGCCCTGTTGTTCGCCTCGCTCATGCTGGGTGCGCTCGGGCTCTTCCTCTCCTCGGTCATACGCCAGCTGGAGAACTTCGCCGGGATCATGAATTTCGTCATCTTCCCCATGTTCTTCGCCTCCTCGGCGCTCTATCCGCTGTGGCGCATCCGCGATTCCAGCCTGCTGCTCTACGAGATCTGTCGCTTCAACCCCTTCACCTGGGCGGTGGAACTCATCCGCTTCGCGCTCTATGCCCGGATCGACTGGCCGTCGCTGGCCGGGGTCGCGCTCGCGCTGGGGGTCTTCCTCGGCGCCGCCCTGCTCGGCTACGACCCTGGGCGCGGCATGCTGCGGCGGCGTCCAGGAGGATGACGAACCGCCGGGTTTTTCTGGGTTTTCACACCCTGGTTTCTTGTACTCAGGAGGTCATTCGATGAACGCGCCCGGACCGAACATCCGTTCGTTGCTCTTCACTGCTCTGATTGCGGCCTGCGCCTTCCGGCCGGTCCTCGCCGAGAATGCGGACTGGCCCTGTCCCCAGGCGCTCATGCCGGAGATCTCCGCCGCCGTGCTTTGGGATGGACCCTCCATCGAGGGCGCCGCTTGGCGCGAGGACAGGGAGGTCGCCGCCCTGGTCGAGCATCTCTCCGCTCGCCGGACCAGCGCGGACGAAGCGTCGAACGCGATTGCCGAGTTCGTCGCTCAATTGGATCCATCCGAACGTCATGCACGTCTAACCCTGGTGTTTGCCGGAGTCCTGGAGACACTGAATCGGGACCGTGCCCACCTCATCGACGGGATCGAGCGCTATTCGCGCGACCAATCCAGACGCGCCGAGTCGATCGGCCGTTCGCTCGATGCGCTGGTCGAGCTTGAGCGGGAATCCGCGCCTGAGGCGGCCCAGCAGGCGAGGGATCTCCGGGCGCGGCTCGCCATCGAGGAACGCCTGTTCGACGAGCGTGAGCGCTCGATCCCTTATCTCTGTCGTCGCCCGGTGGCGGTGGAGGAGCGCTTGGGCGGTATCGCCCGCGCCATCGCCGGCCACATGGACCCTTGATCCGGCCTGCGCCTCGCGATTCGACCTCGTTCGCCATTCGTCTGTGGGCTTGAGGTCCTCGATATTCCGATCTCGAATTCCGCCTCAATATGGGGGCGAGTAGGCACTTGTCGCGCTCGTTGTGCGAACGCTAATCCTTGGGGATATGGGCTATCGTCGATTTCGTGGAGGCAGGGGGAAGCATGGAACCAATCAAGAGACTCGCTCGCGGCCGTTCGGTCACGCTCACCTTGTCGCTGGC
Source organism: Thiorhodococcus fuscus (assembly GCF_042682685.1). Taxonomy (NCBI): domain Bacteria; kingdom Pseudomonadati; phylum Pseudomonadota; class Gammaproteobacteria; order Chromatiales; family Chromatiaceae; genus Thiorhodococcus; species Thiorhodococcus fuscus. Next base: position 96,066 of record NZ_JBHUHX010000059.1, on the reverse strand, counting down.
GGCCAGCGTGGTCATCGCCGTCATTCTCGGTGCCTTCGCCATCGGGATCGCGCAGCTGAATCATCGTCTGATGGAGCAGAAGGTGATCGACCAGATCTCCGGGCAGGCTGCTCTGGTCAAATCGATGCTGAGCAATTTGAGTGCGAACGTGGGTAGCGAGGCACGGCTTCTCATGTCCGTCCTCTCCTCGCGCTTTGGCACGACTTTCGTCTTGAGCCCGGACGAGCGGCTCCTGGTGGGCGGCTCTTCGGTGCCAGCGCTCTATGGCAGTGAGGGGCGGCTCGATCGCGATCTGGCCTATCTGGAAGATTTCACCGCCAGTACCGATGCCGTGGCCACGCTGTTCGTGCGCGATGGCAACGATTTTGTGCGCATCGCGACGACGCTGACGGATGGGAAGGGGCGCATCGTCGTCGGCACCCGGCTCGATTCCGGCGATCCGGGGCGGGAGCGCCTGCTGGCGGGTCGTGACTACGTCGGTCCGGCAACCCTGTTCGGCAAGCAATACATCAGAGTCTACCATCCGCTGGAGAACGGGCAGGGCGAGGTGGTGGGGGCGCTGTCCGTCGCGCTGAACATCGAGGAGCAGCTCGGGCGCGTCAAATCCGAAATCACCTCGCTCAAGGTTGGCGACACCGGATATTTCTTCGTCATCGACGCAAGACCCGGTCCGAGTCTCGGCAACCTGGTGGTCCATCCGTTGCAGGAAGGGACGAATATCCTCGAATCCAAGGATGCGGATGGTCATTCCTTCGTCAAGGATATGCTGGAAAAACGTCGAGGCGTCATCCGTTATCCCTGGATCAACACTGATGCGGGCGAGACGCGGCCCAGGCTCAAGGTGGTGGCCTACGATTTCTTCCCCGAGTGGCAGTGGGTCATCGCCGGTGGTGCGTACGACGATGAGCTGAGCGGCGACAGCGTCATGCTGCGCAATCTCACCTTCTCCGTCGCCCTGCTCGCGGTCCTCGTGCTGGGGGTCGTGATCTTTCTGCTGACACGGCGTCTGGTCAGCCGGCCGCTCGGTGAGGCGGCCAGCATCTTCTCTCGTATCGGTTCCGGGCACTATGACAACGCGATTCCGACCGGTCGTGCTGACGAGATCGGGTCGCTGTTCCAGTCGCTGCGGACGATGCAGGGCAGCCTGGACGAACGGACCCGATCGGACGCCAAGCTCGCCGCCGAGACGTTACGTATCAAGCGCGCCCTCGACAAGGCGTCGACCAACATAATGGTTTCCGACACCGAGGGCACCATCGTCTACGTGAACGAAGCCGTCATGGCCATGATGAGGACGGCCGAGTCGGATATACGCAAGGATCTGCCGAATTTCAGCGTCGACGGTCTGCTGGGAAGCAGTTTCGACGCCTTTCACCGCAACCCGGCCCATCAGAAATCCATGCTGGCGGCCCTCCGCAATACGCATGTCACTCAAATCACGGTGGGTGGCCGCGTCTTCAAACTGGTCGCCAATCCGGTCATCGGCGATGAGGGCGAGCGTCTCGGAACGGTGCTGGAATGGAACGATCGCACGAACGAGGTCGCGACGGAGCATGAACTGGCCTCGCTCCTGGACGCGGCCGTGAAAGGCGATTTCACGCGCCGGCTGCAGCGCGAAGGCAAGGATGGCTTCTTCGAGGAACTCGCCGAGGGCATGAATCGACTGGTCGAGATCGTGGCTAGCGGACTCGCCGACATCGCCCGTGTGCTTGAAGCGATCGCCAATGGTGATCTGACGAAGGTTATCGAGTCGCACTACGAGGGAACCTTCGGTCAGCTGAAGAACGACACCAATCGCACCGTTGCGAGGCTTCAAGAGGTGGTCGGCAATATCAAGGAGTCGGCCGATACCATCAATATGGCGGCCGGCGAGATCGCTGCGGGGAACGTCGACCTGTCGAGCCGCACCGAGACCCAGGCAAGCAGTCTTGAAGAAACCGCGAGCGCCATGGAACAGCTCAACTCCACGGTCCAGCAGAATACTCAGAACGCGCTGGAGGCGAATCGTTTGGCTCAGACCTCGAACGAGATGGCCGTGCGCGGTGGCGAGATCTTCGAGCGCGTGGTGCAGACCATGGGCGAGATCCAGGAATCCAGTCAGCAGATTTCCGAGATCATCACCGTGATCGACAGTATCGCCTTTCAGACCAATCTGCTGGCGCTCAACGCGGCGGTAGAGGCGGCGCGGGCGGGCGAGCAGGGCAAAGGATTCGCTGTGGTGGCCGCCGAGGTACGCATGCTCGCTCAGCGTAGCGCCCAAGCCGCGAAGGAGATCAAGGGCCTGATCGCCGGTTCGGCGACCAAGGTCGATGCCGGTGCAAAACTGGTTGACGAGGCGGGGCATACCATGACCGCCATCCTGGATTCGTTCAGCCAGGTTGCGACCCTCATGTCGGAGATCTCGGCGGCCAGCCGCGAGCAGAGCACTGGCATCGAGCAGATCTCGCAGGCCGTCACCCAGATGGACGAGGTGACCCAGCAGAATGCGGCATTGGTCGAGGAGGCTGCGGCCGCTGCCGAGAGCCTTGAGGATCAGGCACGCTCGCTATCCAAATCCGTTGACGTCTTCACCCTGGATCAAGGAACGCGCCCGGCGCCGGTTGGAGCGGGCGCCGCCTCCGCGAGCCTCGGCCAGCCGTCGCGTTCCGGCCCCGCTTCCGGAGCGGTGAAGCCGGTGCGGCGAGGTGGCTCGGCCACGCGTGGCGGTGTGCCGAAATCCTCGCCGTCGAAGGCGGCACCGGATGAGGATTGGGATGAGTTCTGACGTCGATTCAGGCTGCATCCGCATGCGTTCCTCGGGGCTTGCGAAGCGTGAGTAGCAGCGGATTGAGATATCTCAATAGTCAGTGTTTCGTCGTGGCAATAGTGTAAATTTCTTGTCGTCGCGCGTGGCACGGATCTAACATGCTGACCGCTAATCTGTTCTAGCGACCCCCGGAGATCCTGCAATGACGATTCTGGCGAGCGCTGACGGCGGCTCAGGCCCCGCTGGCTCCCACCGGGCGGACACCGACACCTCCTGGCTCGATGCCGGGGAGATCCGCTCCGCCCTCGATGCCCATATCCGCGAGGATGCCACGCTGATACGGGAGGTGCTCGCCAAATCGCGCGAGCTCAAGGGGTTGACGGCCGGCGAGGTCGCCGCCCTGCTCCAGGTCCGGGACCCCGAGCTGACCGAGGAGCTCTACGCCGCGGCACGCGCGGTCAAGGAGGCCATCTACGGCAAGCGCATCGTCCTCTTCGCCCCGCTCTATATCTCCAACTTCTGCGGCAACGCCTGTTCCTACTGCGCCTTCAGCAAGGACAACAGGACCCTCAAGCGACGCGCACTCACCATCGAGGAGATCCGGCGCGAGACCGAGGTGCTCATCGATCAGGGGCACAAGCGTATCCTCATGGTGGCCGGCGAATCCTATCCGCGCGGCTTCGACTATGTGATCGAGGCGCTCGAGGCCATCTATTCGGTCCGGCGCGGCAACGGCGAGATCCGCCGCATCAACGTGAATCTGGCCCCGCTCGAGGTCGATGAGTTCCGCCGTCTGCATGAGATCGGTATCGGGACCTATCAGCTGTTCCAGGAGACCTATCAGCGCGACGTCTATGAAGCCGTGCATCTGAGCGGCCGGAAGCGCGACATGGACTGGCGTCTCTCGGGGCCGGACCGCGCCATGCAGGCCGGCATCGACGATATCGGTCTGGGCGCGCTGCTGGGTCTGGGCGACTGGCGCTTCGACGTGCTGGCGCTCATGAAGCATGCCGAGCATCTGGAGTCCACCTATGGCGCCGGCTGTCACACCATCAGCGTGCCGCGCATCGAGCCGGCGCACGGGTCCGACTTCTCCAACTCGCCCCTGAACCCGGTGTCCGACGAGGACTTCAAACGTCTGGTCGCCATCCTGCGTCTGGCCGTGCCCTATACCGGCATCATCATGTCGACGCGCGAGACCGCCGAGATGCGTCGCGAGACCCTGGCTCTGGGCGTCTCCCAGATCTCGGCCGGAAGCCGCACCAATCCGGGCGGCTATGCCGCGCAGCTCGATCAGGTCGAAGATGATTTCGACGAGAGCCAGTTCTCGCTCGGCGATCACCGTCCGCTCGACACCGTGGTGCGCGAGCTGGCCGAGCTGGACTACACGCCCTCCTTCTGCACCGCCTGCTACCGCAACGGTCGCACCGGCGAGGACTTCATGCACTGGGCCAAGAGCGCGGACATCAAGCAGAAGTGCGGACCCAACTCGGTCGGGACCTTCATGGAGTATCTGATCGATTATGCCAAGCCCGAGACGGCCAGTGCCGGCGAGCAGGCGATCGCGCGCGATCTGGCCGAGATGGGCACCGAGGAGCGGCGCGTCTCGGACGTGATCCTCGACCGCATCCGCTCGGGCAAGCGCGACGTCTTCTGCTGAGATGGCGGGAGGGACCGGGGACCCGGATGCCGGCATGCGGATCGAGTCGGACGCACTCGGCGCGTTTCCGGTTCCGGCCGACGCCTATTACGGCATCCATACCGCTCGCGCCCTGGCCAACTTCGATCTGCTCGGCCGGCCCTGCCGCCCCGAGCTGATCCGCGCCATGGCGCAGGTGAAGCTGGCCTGCGCCCGCACCAACGCCGAGCTCGGATTCCTGCCGGAGGCCGAGGCGAAGGCCATCGAGGCCGCCTGTCGCGAGATCCTCGCGGGCGGTCTGCGCCCATGGATCCAGGTCGACGCGCTCCAGGGCGGGGCCGGCACCTCGCTCAACATGAACCTCAACGAGGTGATCGCCAACCGCGCCGAGGAGCTGTTGGGCGGGTCGCTCGGGTCCTATGCGCGAGTCCATCCGCTGCATCAGGTCAACCTGCACCAGTCGACCAACGACGTCTTCCCGACCGCGCTCAAGGTCGCCTCTCTCGTGGCGCTGGACCGGCTGGAGAAGGGCATCGCCCGGCTGCAGTCCGCCTTCCAGGCCCGGGAGCACGCCTTCGAGGGCATTCCCAAGATGGGCCGGACCCAGCTCCAGGACGCCTGTCCCATGACCGTCGGCGCCGCCTTCGGCGCCTGGTCCGAGGCCTTCGCCCGCGACCGCTGGCGGGTCTTCAAGTGCAAGGAGCGGCTGCGGGTGGTCAACCTGGGCGGGACCGCCATCGGCACCGGACTGACCGCGCCGCGCGACTACATCTTCCGCGTCACCGACCGGCTGCGCGAGGAGACCCGGCTCAACCTCGCCCGCGCCGAGAATCTGCTGGACGCGACCCAGAACGCCGACGTCTTCGTCGAGGTCTCGGGCATCCTCAAGGCCCACGCGGTCAATCTCTACAAGATCTCGTCCGACCTGCGCCTGCTCGCCTCGGGTCCGCGCGCCGGCATCGCCGAGCTGCGCCTGCCGCCGGTCCAGGCCGGATCCAGCATCATGCCGGGCAAGGTCAACCCGGTCGTCTGCGAGGCCGCGGCCCAGGCGGCCATGACCGCCATCGGCAACGACACCATGATCACCCAGGCCTGCCAGTCGGGTCAGCTGGAGCTCAACGCCTTCCTGCCGCTGGTGGCCAACGCCCTGCTGGAGAGCCTGGCGGTGCTGGAACGCGCCTCCCTGATCCTGGCCGAGCGCTGCGTCGAGGGCATCGAGGTGGACGCCGAACACTGCCGCGAACAGGTCGAGCGCTCCTGGGCCGTCGTCACCGCCCTGGTCCCCGCGCTCGGCTACGAGACCGCCTCGCGCATCGCCAAGGAGGCGGCCGCGAGCGACCGGCGGGTCCGCGATCTGGTGCTGGAGCAGGGGCTGCTCGATGCGGCGACGCTGGATCGGCTGCTCTCGCCGGCTGCAATGACGGCGCTGGGGTATCGTTAGAGTAGAGTGTTTCAAGAACCCTTACGAAAGAGGCTGACCCGATGACCCGGCATTGTGCCTTTTGTGGCCACAAGCATCTGACGGCCAAGACCGCTCGCTATATTCACCAGCTGAATGACGAACTGCTCATCATCGATGACGTGCCCTGTCTGGAGTGCGAGTTCTGCGGTGAGCAGTATTTCGATGCGGCGGTCTTGAAGGCCATCGAGGCAGAGCACACGGCCATCATGGAACATCGCAAGGCACCGCAGGCGACCAAACGGGTGGCGGTGGAGTCCTACGCGTCGTTTGGTGGCTGACGACTGGCTCGGGTTGCCGTCGAGGTGGCCTATGCTCCGAGCTGATATTTCGTTCCCGCCTTTCTGAATCCGAGTCATTCTCCCATGCTGGACACCCCCAAGAGTCTACGTCTGCACATCGGCATCTTCGGACGCCGCAATGCCGGCAAGTCGAGTCTGATCAACGCCCTGCTGGGCTATCCGCTCTCCATCGTCTCGGACGTGGCCGGGACCACCACGGATCCGGTCGAGAAGGCCTTCGAGCTGCCGCCGATCGGGCCGGTCGTCTTCGTCGACACCGCCGGGATCGACGACGAGGGCGCGCTGGGCGGGATGCGCATGGCCAAGACCGCCGGGGTGCTGGAGCGGGTGGACGTGGCCCTGCTGGTCTGCGATCAGCGCGGTCTCGGCGAGGAGGAGCGTGCGCTGATCGTCCAGCTTCGCGAGCGTGAGACGCCGATCCTCTGCGTGCTCAACAAGAGCGATCTGGGCGAGGCCCCGGATGCGGGAATCGCCGAGCTGCTCGGGGAGGGCGGCGAGCTGGTGCGGATCTCGGCGCTGGAGCACCAGAACATCGACGCGGTGAAGGAGTCCATCATCCGTCTGGTGCCCGAGGACTATTTGCAGGAACCGCCGCTGGTCGCCGATCTCATCCAGCCGGGAGGCAGCGTGGTGCTGGTCGTGCCCATCGATCTGGGTGCCCCCAAGGGACGGCTGATCCTGCCCCAGGTCCAGGTCATCCGCGAGGTCCTGGACGCGGATGCCGTCTGCACCGTGGTCAAGGAGCGCGAGCTCTCGGCCGTGTTCGAGGATCTGCGCTCGCCGCCCTCGCTGGTGATCTGCGATTCGCAGGTGGTCATGAAGGCGGCGGCGGACACCCCGTCCGAGGTGCCCCTGACCACCTTCTCCATCCTCATGGCCCGCTTCAAGGCGGACCTGATCAAGCTGACCGCCGGTGCGGCCATGATCCACAGACTCAAGCCGGGCGACCGGGTGCTGATCGCCGAGGCCTGTACCCACGATCTCATCTGCGACGATATCGGCCGGGTCAAGATCCCGCGCTGGCTGCGTCAGTTCGTCGGCGGCGATCTGCAGATCGATTTCAGCAGCGGCAAGTATTTCCCCGAGGAGATCGCCCACTACGATCTCATCATCCAGTGCGGGGCCTGCATGGTGACGCGCAAACACATGCTCTCCTGGCTCTACCGGGCCGAGCGCCAGGGCGTTCCCATGACCAACTATGGCGTGGCCATCTCGCTGCTCCAGGGTGTGCTGACACGCTCGCTGCAGTCCTTTCCGGCGGCCATGGCGGCCTATGAAGACGCCTGTCGGGAGGCTTCGACATGAAGACCCTGGATGAGCTGTTGCGGCAGGAGCGCTTCAGCGACGCCGACATCGTCCGGCTACTGGGGCTGACCGATCCCGAGGACTGCGAGCGTCTGCGCCGGGCGGCCTATGATCTCACGACCCGTCTGGTCGGCGATCTGGTCCACTATCGCGGCATCCTCGAATTCTCCAATCGTTGCACCCTCAACTGCCGCTATTGCGGCATCCGTCGCGACAACCGCGAGCTGGAGCGCTACGACCTGAGCCTGGAGCAGCTGGTCGAGGGGGCGGTCTGGGCGGCGGAGAACAACTATGGCTCGGTCTGTCTCCAGGCGGGGGAGCGGCGTGACGAACTCTTCGTCGCCTTCGTCGAGGAGTGCATCCGCGAGATCCGCGCCCGTACCCGGTCCGAGCGGCTGCCCGACGGGGCCAGCATCACCCTCTCGCTCGGCGAGCAGCCGCTGGAGACCTACGCACGCTGGCGCGCGGCGGCGGGCGAGGCCGATTGCATGCGCTATCTGCTGCGCATGGAGACCACCAATCCCGAGATCTTCGCCCGGCTCCATCCGGACGGATTCGCCCACGAGAAGGCCTATGCCTCGCGCATCCAGGCGCTGGAGGACCTGCGCACGGCCGGGTTCCAGGTCGGTACCGGGGGCATGATCGGGCTGCCGGGTCAGACCCTCGCCGATCTCTGCGCCGACATCCGCTTCTATCAGCGCATGGACGTCGACATGCTCGGCATGGGGCCGTACATCCTCTCGCGCGGTGGCGACATGCTGGACGAGGGGATGCTGGAGCAGGGACCGCTGTTGCAGCTCGCGCTCAATATGCTGGCGGTCTGCCGTCTGGTGCTGCGCGACGTCAATATCGCCGCAGCGACCGCACTCCAGGCCCTGGCCGAGGACGGGCGCGAGCAGGGGATCGCCTACGGCTGCAACATCATCATGCCCAACATTACCCCGCGTCCGGTGCGCAAGCGCTATCAGCTCTACGACAACAAGCCCTGCATCGACGAGGAGCCGACCGACTGCCGTGCCTGTCTCGAGGGCCGCATCCATCGCATGGGACGGCGGGTCGGCTGGAACCAGTGGGGCTGCTCGCGTCATTTCCGGCGACGTATGAATCTACCGATCTCCGTCGATGCCGCGCCAGCTCGACATGAGCAGTCGCCGGGTGCGGGTTTGGCCGGCATTCCAATTCAGCTCGGCTCGGTCTCTGACGCGTCCGTATCAATGCGGAACGATGCGGTTCGGCGTGATCCTTGAGGCGGCGTTGTTTCCTCGCCGAATGACCTGGATTGAGTAATTACCCTTAACAAGGCCGGCCTAGATGCTTGTATGACGAACGTATTTCAGAATACCATTAAATTCTGCGGTATTTTGTAGGGGTATTAGTTTACCCAATACTGATCCTTCATGCGCCGCGCTGGTCGTAACCCCGTCGGACACCGGATTCCTCACAGGTCATCCGCGCTCCCGCGCCGTTTCGACGTCCAGATGATGGGTCGATACGCGGGGATCGGCCGCTGTCGCGGCCACCCAGCTCGTGTTCAACATGGCCGCGTGCTCCCTTTCGCGGGGCGTGCGGAGTGAGGTCTCTGATGTTGCTGACTGGGCAGGACAATGAAAAAGCCGTCATCAAGGAGCTGATGAAAACAATAGGGTCCGAGCGATCGGAGCTTATTCCACTCCTTCTGGCGTATCAGGACGAATTCGGCTATGTCTCCGAATTCGCGATGCAATACATCGCCGACCAGCTGAAGATCCCCGCCAACGAGGTCTACGGCGTCGCCACCTTCTTCCACTTCATCAACAAGAAGCCGAAGGGCAAATTCATCATCCGGCTCAGCCGCGACATGTCCTCGATCATGAAGGGGGCCAAGTCGGTCGCGCGTCAGCTGCGCAACGACCTCGGCATCCGCTTCGGCGAGACCACCCCGGACGGCATGTTCACGCTCGAATGGACGAGCTGCATCGGGATGAACTATCAGGCCCCGGCCATGATGGTGAACAACGAGGTTTTCTCCAACCTGACCCCGCCGATGGTGCATCGCATCATCGAGGAATGCCGTCAGGAGGCTCGAACCCGCCGCCCGACCGTCGGCAATGTCGGCGAGACCTTTTCCAGCATCCTCAGCTATTCCTCCCACGCGCCCAACTCGGCCCTGACGCGGGCGGTCGAGGAGATGACTCCGGTCGATGTGGCCAGCGAGCTGACCGTCTCCGGACTCAAGGGACGTGGCGGCGCCGGCTTTCCGACCGGCGTCAAATGGAGCCTGGCCGCCAAGGCCGAGGGCGACGTCAAGTACATCATCTGCAACGCCGACGAGGGCGAGCCGGGCACCTTCAAGGACCGCGTTCTTCTCGGCAAGTACGCCGATCTGGTGTTCGAGGGCATGACCCTGGCCGGCTATGCCGTCGGGGCCCGCGAAGGCATCGTCTATCTGCGTTACGAATACACCCATCTGCGTCCGCACCTGGAGGCGGTTCTGGAGGCGCGGCGTCAGGCCAATCTGCTTGGCGAGAACATCCTCGGCAAGGACGGTTTCTCCTTCGACATCCGCATCCACATGGGCGCCGGTGCCTATGTCTGCGGCGAGGAGACGGCACTGATCGAGAGCCTGGAAGGTCGCCGTGGCGAGCCGCGCAATCGTCCGCCTTATCCGGTCGAGAAGGGTTTGCACGGCCGTCCGACCGTCGTCAACAACGTCGAGACCCTGGCCACCGCGAGCTGCATCATCGCGCGCGGCGTCAACTGGTTCACCTCCATCGGTACCGAGCGCTCCAAGGGCTTCAAGCTGTTCAGCGTCTCGGGCGACTGTGCCCGCCCCGGCGTCTACGAGCTGCCCTGGGGCATGACGGTGCGGCAGCTGCTGGAGCTGGTCGACGGCGTGGGGGCCAAGGCGGTCCAGGTCGGCGGCTATACCGGCGAGCTGGTTCCGGAGAGCCAGTTCGACCGCGTCATGGGCTACGAGGACCTGGGCATCGGTGGTTCCATCATCGTCTACGGCAAGGGCCGCGACATGCTGGAGGTGGCCGAGAACTATCTGGAGTTCTTCGTCGAGGAGTCCTGCGGTCAGTGCACGGGCTGCCGCATCGGCAACCAGAAGTTGCTCGACGGCGTGCGCCTGCTGCAGAAGGGCACCTGCTCCAACCGCTATCTCAACGATCTCATCGGTCTCAGCCACAGCATCAAGACCACCTCCAAGTGCGGTCTGGGACAGGCGAGTCCGAACGTCTTCATCGCCATCAACGAGCACTTCAAGGAAGAGATCATGGCGCGCCCGGTCCTGGCAGCCTGAGGACGGATGGGAGCAACAACGAGATGAACAGCAAGCACATGCATACAGCCTCCAAGCACAACCGTAACGCCTTCGTTCCCGGTCCGGACGCACCCATGATCGATGTCTCCATTGATGGCATCGAACTCAAGGTGCAGCAGGGAACCTCGATTCTGGACGCCGCCCGTCAGGTCGGTGTGCGCATTCCGACCCTCTGCCATCACGACGATCTCTGCACCTCCGGCGTTTGCCGGGTCTGCGTGGTCGAGGTCGAGGGCGCGCGCACCCTCCAGGCCTCCTGCGCCACGCCGGTGATGCAGTCCGTCACCGTCAAGACCAACACCCCCAAGGTGCGCTCCGCCCGACGCCACATCATCGATCTGCTGCTGGCTGAGCACTACGGCGACTGCAACACCTGCAAGCGCAACAACAACTGCGAGCTCCAGTCCCTGGCGGCCGAATACGGCGTCGACTTCTACCGCTTCGGTCATCCGACCGAGCCCAAGTACGTCATCGACCGCAGCAGCCCCTCGATCGTGCGCGACATGAACAAGTGCGTGCTCTGCCGACGCTGCGTGCGCGCCTGCGACGAACTCCAGGGCGTCGGCTGTCTCACGGTCGCGAGCCGCTCCTCGCGCGCGCATGTCGCGACCTTTGCCAGCAAGCCGCTCGCGAACGTGGTCTGCATCAACTGCGGTCAGTGCATCAACCACTGTCCCACCGGCGCACTGACCGAGCTGGATCAGACCGATGAGGTCTGGACCATGATCGAGGATCCGACCAAGCACGTGGTCATTCAGACCGCGCCCTCGCCTCGCGCCGGCATGGGCGAGTGTTTCGGGCTGGAGCCCGGCACCCCGGTGACCCAGCAGCTCAACACCGCGCTCAAGCGGGTGGGCTTCGACGCGGTCTTCGACACCAACCACACCGCCGACCTCACCATCATCGAAGAAGGTACCGAGCTGATCCTGCGGCTCTACAAGGCGCTGGTGGAGAAGGACGAGAGCGTCAAGCTGCCCCAGTTCACCAGCTGCTCGCCCGGCTGGGTCAAATACATGGAGCATTTCCACACGAACCGGCTCGATCACCTGTCATCGGCCAAGAGCCCGCAGCAGATGTTCGGCTCGTTGCTCAAGACCTATTACGCCGAGAAGAAGGGCGTCGATCCGGCGGATATGGTCGTGGTCGCGCTCATGCCCTGTACCGCCAAGAAGTTCGAGTGCAACCGCCCCGAGATGAATTCGAGCGGATTCAAGGACGTGGACTACGGCCTCACCACCCGTGAGCTGGCGGGGATGATCAAGGAGTCGGGCATCGATCTGCCCAAGCTGCCCGAGGCGCCGTTCGACGCCCCCTTCGGCGAGGCGTCGGGTGCCGGCGCAATCTTCGGTGCGACTGGCGGTGTCATGGAGGCCGCGCTGCGTAGCGTGATCGAGATGGTCACCGGAAAGCAGGTCGAGGACTTCTACGACCACGCCAACATCCTGCCGGTGCGCGGAATCGAAGGGGCGCGTCTGGCCGAGATCCCGATCACCGAGGTCGGTCCGGTGCCGGATCTCATCAAGCATCTGGTTCCGAATTGGGATTGGCTGAAGGGTGCGACCCTCAAGGTCGGCGTGGTGCACGGTACCGCCAACGCCCAACGGGTGATGGAGGACATCGAGGCCGGCGGTCCGTTCAGCGAGTGCCATTTCATCGAGTTCATGGCCTGCCCGGGCGGCTGTCTCGGCGGCGGCGGTCAGCCGATCCCGACCAGCCCGGAGATCCGCGCCAAGCGGTCTCAGGCCATCTACCAGATCGACGCCGACTACGCGGTGCGTAAGTCGCACGAGAACCCGATGGTGCTCCAGCTCTACCAGGAGTTCCTCACCGACGGTCCCTGCGGACACATCTCGCACCATCACTTGCACACGCACTACCAGGCGCGCGGCAAGTTCATCAAATAGATCTCTCCGCACGCAGCATGGGTGCCGAATCTCGGCATCCATGCTGGTCAATGGTCCGGATCAGAGGATCCATCCATGTCCGTCCGCGTAGCCCGGATGGAGCGATAGCGGTTCCGGGGATGCCCTTGCGGATACGCTCGGCGGCAACTTGAGCGCCGTCCTGGGTTTGCTGCCCTGCACCCAGGCTACAGCGGTTTGTAATCGGCGACGTATGTGTTGCCGACTCCTTGGATTCGCCGGATACGTTTCTCGCGCTCGATCTCCCAGGCATCCGGTGGATCGCTGTTGTTCCAGGCGGTATAGAGCTGTTCGTCCTGGCGGCTCAGTCGGAAGCCGTAGGTATCGCGCATGTAGAACATGGTCCGGGCGATGTCGCCGCGGACGTTCTGAGGCGGCTGGACGCGGCGCTGGCTGGCGTCGATGCGGATGTCGCAGTCGCCGAAACGCTCCCCGCCGCCGACCATGCCCCAGTTGAAGTTCGATCGCTGTCCGTTGATGTAGCCGTCCGCCGGATAGAGGTTGAAGAGGTCGTTGTGCGCCGCCTCGAAGACCGGGTCGGTTCGTTCGCAGCATTGACGGCCGGAGAGCGTGCGCCCCCCGCTGGTTACGCAGTCAGGAAAGGCCTCGGGCTGTCGCCAGCACTTGCGCATGTTGCCGAACTGGGCGGCGGGGAAGACATGTTCGGCCTCCACGCGCTGGGCGCGCGAGCTGGTCAGGCCGGTCAGACCGCAGCTGCCGAGCTCTATCTGGCGCTTGTCGTCATAGCGGCATCCGCAGTAGAAGGTCTTTCTGTGATCGGAATAGACTTGGTCGTAGAGCAGTTTTTTCGCACCGGCGAAGGAACCGGCCACCTGAGGTAGTCTGCTGGCGTCGGGCTGGATGGTGTCGCCGTTCTGGGGCAGCCAGCGTTTCGGATCGAGCGGAAGCGATTGGATCAGCGAAAGCATATCCCCGCTCAAGGAGGGCGCGCGCGAGCCCAACAGATCGCCAAGCCAACCTCCGGTATCCGAGGCGATCTCGCCCAGCAAGGTGCGAATATCGACGGTGATGGATACGGCCTGTTGGGCGCTTTCCGGCAGCTTTTCGACGATGGTTTGCGGGAGCGTCGACACCAGACCGATCGCCCCCAGCGCGATCGCGAGGCCGCGCAGTTTGAGCAGCCAGGTTTTGAGCTTGGAGGGAAGCCAGATCGGTGTGTTCGAGCGGGATTTAGCGGTGGAGCGGGGTTTCTTCGAGGATTTCTTCGGAGCACGAGCCATGAAACTGCAAACCAACGGAGACGGAGAGGTTGCACTTTAGCAAAAGGGTCGCGTCCATTCGGACACGTTGCGGGTTCTGTTTCGACCTAAGGGGGACGTGTCGAACCTGCGTTGTGTCGGGGTGTCGATGTCTGTGGCAATCGGGTGGGAGGTGAGTCGGTCATGAGGGCAAGGTTGAGCGCGGTTCGAGCGGACATCACCAGCCTGGCGGTGGACGCGATCGTCAACGCGGCCAACGGATCGCTGCTTGGCGGCGGCGGTGTGGACGGCGCCATCCATCGCGCGGCTGGTCCGGAGCTGCTCGCGGAATGCCGTGCGCTCGGCGGTTGTGCCACCGGCGATGCAAAGATCACCCGAGGCTATCGCCTACCGGCCCGATTCGTCATCCATACGGTCGGTCCGGTATGGCAGCAGGGCAGGGCGAACGAGCCCGAGCTGCTGGCTTCCTGCTACCGGCGCTCGCTTGAGCTGGCCGCGACGCACTCGGTGCGCACACTGGCCTTCCCGAGCATCAGCACGGGTGTCTATGGCTATCCGGTCGAGTTGGCCGCCGAGGTGGCCGTCGGTGCCGTCCGCGCGGTTCTGGAGCGGTCGACAGTGCTCGAAGAGGTCGTTTTCTGCTGTTTCTCGGCGGAGGATTTGGCTGTTTATACACGTCTTCTGATGGATCCGGCTTCTGAGGTCGCGCCATGACGACCTACGCCGAGCACTCACTGGCGGAGCGGTTCCGTGGCGCACTGATCGGGCTCGCGGTCGCCGATGCGCTGGGAACGACGCTCGAATTCACCCGCCCAGGATGCTTTCAGCCGATCGACTGCATGCAGGGCGGCGGCCCCTTCCGGCTCGCCCCAGGTCAGTGGACGGACGATACCTCGATGGCCCTTTGCCTGGCCGAGAGTCTGATCGTGTGCGCCGGCTTCGACCCTGAGGATCAGATGCGCCGCTATCTGCTCTGGCGCGATCAAGGCCACTGGAGCAGCACCGGACGCTGTTTCGACATCGGCAACACGGTCGCCCAGGCGTTGCGGCGCTTCGAGGAGACGGGCGATCCCTTGGCGGGGTCCAGAGATCCGCACAGTGCTGGCAACGGCTCGCTGATGCGTCTGGCGCCCATTCCGCTCGCCTTCGCCCATTCGCCCGTCGAGGCGGTGCGCTGTGCTGGATGCATGTCCCGCACGACGCACGGTGCCTCGGAGGCGGTCGATGCCTGCCGCTACATGGCCGGTCTGATCGTCGGGGCGTTGCAAGGCGTGGACAAGACGATCCTGCTCGGTCCGCGCTTCGCCCCCGAGGGCGTCGATTGGGCGGTACATCCGCTGAGTTCGCAGATCGACCAGATTGCCGCCGGTCGCTTCAAGGTGCGTCATCCTCCGGCGATTCGTGGGACAGGTTACGTCGTTCAGTCGCTGGAGGCGGCCCTTTGGGCCTTTTGGAACACGGAGACCTTCCGCGAGGGGGCGCTGCGAGCCGTCAATCTGGGCGAGGACGCCGACACCACAGGTGCCATCTATGGTCAGCTTGCAGGCGCCTATTATGGTCTGAACGCCATTCCGGAGGATTGGCGCGGTCGCATCAGTCGTGGCGACTCCATCTTGGACCTGGCCGATCGGCTCCTACGTTTGGCCAATTGTGAGACCTGAGTCCAGATATCGCTCGGGTGTTTCTCCCTTTCACAATGGCGGGGTAAAGAAAGGCTGTTTCGTGCCGATAGCGTTTCTGAAGTCGATGTCTCCCGACGCATCGATTTCGACAACTCAAGCTGTTCTCCTCATCTCTCCCCCGAGAGATCCCTCGACCCGGCGAATGCCGGGTCTTTCTTGCTGTTCAGGGGATGCTCTGATTTCGACTTCCAGCGCGGCGTTCGGGCGGTTGCTGCTCTACAATGGCGCCTAAGGTCGTGTGTTCGGTGCGCTCGGTGCGTTTCGATCGGTCTATCTTCGTGCGTTGGAATAGGGAAAATTGGGGAGTGCCTGCTTTGCATTTGGATCTTCGCTCGACGATCAAGGGAATTGCGGTCCACTGTGCAGTCGGGCTGGCGGGTATCTGTAGCATGGCCGCTCAGGCCGGCGACTGGCCCGAGCAACTCCAACTTCACGGCTTTGCGAGCCAGGGTTACATCCTGACGACAGGGAACAATTATTTCGGCGACTCCATCGACGGAGGCTCCTTCGATTTCCGTGAATTGGGGCTCAATGCCTCTTGGCGCGTGAGGCCTGGTCTACAGTTCTCGGCTCAAGCGGTTTCACGCCTCGCGGGGGAGACGGACGATGGCGCCATCCGGCTGGATTTCGGCTTCCTGGACGACCGCTTCCTGGCTGGACGCGAGGGGCAGATGGGAATTCGGCTCGGGCGCATCCTGAATCCACTCGGCTTCTATCTGGACACGCGCGACGTCGCCTTCGCCCGCCCCAGCATCCTGCTGCCGCAATCCATCTATTTCGACGTCAATCGCAACCTGGCGCTTTCGCTGGACGGCGCTCAACTCTATGGCGAGCGTTACGGTGAGACGGGCAATCTTTCGCTTCAGCTGCAGTGGGGATATCCGAGGGTCGACGATCCGGATTTCGAGCGCTCCATCTTCTTCGGACCCGTGCCAGGTGAGCTCGATCCCGATCCGACCTGGCTGGCGCGGCTGGGTTACGAGTCCGTGGATGCGCGTTTCCGGTTCGCCGTCTCGGGTGGTCAGGTGAATGTAGGTTACGATCCCCATGGTCCTGGGGATGTCTTGGGCTCCGGCCGGTTTCGGTTCGAGCCGCTGATTTTTTCGGCGCAGTACAACGCCCGGTATTGGGATCTGACGGCCGAATATGCGCGGCGCTCGGCGAGCGTGCGGGATTTCGGTCCTGAATTCCCCGATGTCGGATTCACCGGCGAGAGCTATTACCTACAGGGAACCTACCGCTTCGCCCCGCGATGGGAGGCGTTGCTGAGATACGACGTGCTCTACTGGGACAAGGAGGACCGCAATGGAACGGCATTCGCCGCAGCGACCGGTCTGCCGGCATACAGACGTTTCGCCAAGGATCTGACTCTGGGGATGCGCTGGGACGTCACTCCAGCCTTCATGCTGAGGACGGAGTTCCATTACATCGACGGCACCGGCTGGCTGTCCGAGCTGGAGAATCCGGTTCCCAGCGAGACCGAGCGCTACTGGACGCTCTTTTCGGTTCTCGGCTCCTATCGCTTCTGATCTATCCCGCTTGGGCGGATTCGAGGTCTTGGGGGACGCGTCCTGCCGCAAGTACCAGGTTCATGCTACAGAAGGCGTTGCCCTGCCGTTCGGCATACTCCAGCCCTTGGCGCCAGATTGCGATCTCGGCGTCGATCATGACTCTCGCCTCCAGGGACTTGCGTTCCACCTCGTCGAGCTTGGTGAGGTAGCGGAGCAATTGGCCGTCGCCTGCGATGACGACAGGCCAGACCTCGACCTCGATATGGGTCAGTCCAGACTCCTTGAACAGCCTGAACAGTTGGCGGCCCGAGTATCCGTTGCTCAACAGTCGCTCGGCTCGGAAACGGGCGAGCCGGCGCTCGATTTCGACATGCGGCGAATCGATCGAGAGGCTTCCCCAGTCCGAATCGACCAGGACGATCCAGGCTCCCGGCCGGGCGACGCGTTGCATTTCCGCGAGCGCCTGCGACGGGTTGTCTAGATGGATGAAGAGTCGTTCGCTGCGGCAGGCGTCGAAGATCCTGGATTCCAGTGGCAAGTTCGCGGCATCTCCCTGTCGATGTTCCACGCGTTCGGCCAGGCCCGCACGCTCGGCGCGCGTCTGGGCGATCTCGACCATCTCCGGATCGGCATCCAGGCCGAGAATCTGTCCTTGCGGGCTGACCAGCTCGGCCATCGCGAGTGTATCGATGCCTGGTCCGCAGCCGACATCCAGGATGCGTTGGTTCGGCGCAATGCGAAGCAGTTCGTAGCTGCGTTTCTTGATTGGCTGGACGAGGTCCGCAGCCGCTTGGAGATAGGAGGTATCGACATAGCCTGGAGTTCGGGGCGCGTCCCGCATGGAGTTTTCCTCTTTATGCATGCTGAGCGATCGGTGCCTCGTACGAGGGACGGGGGCCAAACAACTGCTGGTCGACGAGCCAGAAGAGGTCAATGACGTCTGGACTCAGCGAGTCGACGACCGTTTCACGCGGCAGAACGAAGGGGGCGCGTGGTCCGTGATGCTCGACCAACTGACCGGCTTGGATAAAACGAATGCCGAAACGCTGAAGGCGTCTCGCCAAACGTGGTTCCATCAGGGCGAAGCTGAAGTCGGTCTGGCTGCGCAGGAACATGGCGATCCCCGCCATGAAGAGTCCGACGGGGATCATGGGGAAGGCGTCGCGTTGTTCGGACGTCTCGTTCGTATCGTTCGGCGTCAGGCTGACGGGGGTCTTGGTGTCTTTGCGTCTGCGTCTGAAGGATTCCAGCACCGCCAGCCGGGACAGCTCTCCATAACAGGCTTTCGGCATGAGCCGGGGGTGGATGCCGAAGTCCGGTGTCGGTGGGCAGAAGCGTTCGAATGGCAGGGGGCGGCCGTCCTCATCCGAATCCGCGCTGATAAAACGAATGCATCCAACCGGCGCCTGAGTCTCGCGGTGGGTCATGAGGCAGTGCAACGCGCGGTCGTCGAACTCGTCCCGTTCCATTTTGTCGGGGAAGCGACCCTGCGGTTCGTATTCGAACTCCTCGCAGTAGACCTGGTAACGGATATGAAGGGTCTGTTCGAGTTGGTCAGGGTGTTGCGCCAGCTTGAGCTCGAAGTATTTCCCGAAGTTGGCGGCGATACTGGTTTGAGCCATGGCCTGCACTCCATGCATGACTGTTAAGGGGGATCCGATCGGTCGCCCGTATCCAGGTCTAGGCTGCAGTCGCTGGTCGAGCCAGTGGGCCGGCCGATAAGCCGAACAGGTTGGCGGGTTGGAGTCGCAACGTGGCCGATCCTGGTATCGGCATCAAGGGGCCATTCTGCAGCTTCACTCCATCAACCGCCACCGCAGTTTGGTCAATCGTTGGCTCGATCCGGTCTGTTTGATCGCGATGCCGAGCGCCTTGGGTTGGGCGATGAGCACCACCAGACGCTTGCCGCGCGTGACGGCCGTGTAGAGCAGGTTGCGTTGCAAGAGCGTGTAGTGCTGGGTCGCGAGCGGAATGACGACGGCAGGATATTCGGAGCCTTGGGCCTTGTGTACGCTGGTGGCGTAGGCGAGCGCGATCTCGTCCAGTTCTCCGCTCTCGTAGACGACCGGACGGCCGTCGAAGTCGATGGTCAGCAGACCCTCTTCGCTGTCGATCGAGCGGATGCGGCCGATGTCGCCGTTGAAGACCTCCTTGTCGTAGTCGTTGACCAGTTGGATGACCTTGTCGCCCGGTGCATAGGTCCAGCCGAAGCGCTCGATGCGCGGCTGGGCGTCCGGGTTGAGGGCGTTCTGCAGGGCTACGTTGAGCGCGCGCGAACCCAGTCCGCCACGGTTCATCGGCGTCAGGATCTGGACGTCGCGCACCGGGTCGAGACCGAAGCGTCCGGGGATGCGCTCGGTGACGACCCGCATCAGCTTGTCGTGGATGGCCTCCGGTGTATCGCAGCGGATGAGATAAAAATCGCTGTCCGGGCCTTCGGCATCCGGCGGCTCGGGCATCTGGCCGGCATTGATGCGGTGGGCGTTGACCACGATGCGCGAGGCGGCGGCCTGGCGGAAGATCTCGGTGAGCCGTGCGGTCGGCACGGCGCCCGAGCCGATGAGATCGGCGAGCGCCGCGCCCGGTCCGACCGAGGGGAGCTGGTCGACGTCGCCGACCAGCAGCACGGCGGCTCGTGTCGGCACCGCGCGCAGCAGTTGATTCATGAGGACCACATCGACCATGGAGACCTCGTCGACCACCAGCAGATCGGTGTCGAGCGGGCTGTATTGGTCGCGCTTGAAGCCCATGGTCTGGGGATCGAATTCGAGCAGACGGTGGATGGTCGTGGCCTCCCCGCCGGTCGACTCGGACAGCCGCTTGGCGGCGCGCCCAGTCGGCGCGCACAGCCGCACCTCGACCCCCTTGGCGCGCAAGATGCGCAGGATGCTGTTGACCACCGTGGTCTTACCCACGCCCGGACCGCCGGTGATGATGGTCACTTTGCCCGAGACGGCGGCGCTGACCGCAGCGCGTTGCGAGTCGGACAGGGCGAGCCCGGTCTGGGCCTCGACCCAGGGCAGGGCCTTGTCGACGTCGATGCCTCCCCAGGGCGGCGGGTCGAGCCGGAGCCGCTCCAGACTGCGGGCGACGCCGAGTTCGGCGCGCTGCAATGGGGCGAGGAAGAGCGCGGGTCGGTCGTCGATGGGCTCGGCGATCAGCCGTTCCTCCGCCAGTTCGACCTGGATCGCCTCCTGAATGATGGGCTCCGGGATCTCCAATAGGGTGCAGGACTGTTCGACCAGCGTCTCGTGCCAGGCGGCGCAATGGCCGTCCCCGGCGATCTCCTGGAGCACGTGCCGTACCCCGGCCTGGGCGCGGATCAGCGAGTCGTGGGGGATGCCGAGGCGCTCGGCGATGGTGTCGGCAGTCTTGAAGCCGATGCCGTGGATGTCCAGCGCGAGCCGATAGGGATTCTCGCGCACCCGCTCGACCGCCTCCTCGCCGTAGGTCTTGTAGATGCGCACCGCGCGCGCCGTACCGACCCCGTGCGACTGGAGGAAGACCATGATCTCTCGGATGACCTTCTGCTCGGCCCAGGCCTCGGTGACCCGCTTCTGGCGCTTGGGGCCGATGCCGTCCAGCTCCAGCATCCGCTCCGGGTTGTCCTCGATGACTTCGAAGACCCGCTCGCCGAAGGCGCCCACCAGCTTGCGGGCGAAGTGCGGTCCGATGCCCTTGACCATGCCCGAGCCCAGATAGCGCTCGATGCCATCGAGCGTGCGCGGCGGGATGATCCGCAGACCGATCGCCTTGAACTGGAGCCCGTGCTGGCGGTCGTTGACCCATCGGCCTTCCGCTTCCAGGTATTCGCCCGGCGTGACGCTCGCGGCCGAGCCGATGACGGTGATGAGATCGCGCTCGCCGCGTACCTTGACGCGCAGCACGCAGAAGCCGCTCTCCGGGCTGTGGAAGGTGATGCGCTCGATGGAGCCGCTGAGGTGTTCGGTGGGTGCTTGGGGCTCGGACATGAGGGCGGCTCGATCGCTCTGCGTGCGGGTAGCGGGCGGAGAAGGGATAGGATTAACAGGATTTTTCAGGATTGGCAGGATTTTTCGCGTGGTCGAGTGGCCGGACACCTGTCGCCGCGTGTTTTCGATCGGTCGTTCGAACGCGGTTTGTGGCGCTCAAGTCCCTGCCTTAGAATGAAGAATTGTTCCGCGTTGTCCCATTCGAATGATCGCCGCACGCACCCCCGCCTTTTGGCGTGCGACCCTGGCCCTGAGCCTGGGTTCGCTGTTGACCTTTGCCAATCTCTACACCCCTCAACCTCTGCTTCCGCTGTTCAGTGCGACCTGGGGTATCTCGCCGGTTCACGCCAGTCTGACCGTTTCGCTGACGACCCTGGCCCTGAGCCTCTCGCTCCTCGTCTACGGTCCCTTGTCGGACGCCATCGGGCGGCGTGGGATCATGTTCGTGACCATGACGCTGACGACCCTGTGCTCGCTGGCCATGGCCTTCGCGCCGGATTTCTGGTCGCTGCTTGCGCTGCGCACGGTCCAGGGGCTCGTGATCGGCGGTCTGCTCGCCGTCGCGATGGCCTACATGGGCGACGAGTTCGAGCACGACGCCATGGTTCTGGCGGTCGGGCTCTATATCAGCGGCAATTCGCTGGGCGGGATCTCGGGGCGGCTCATCAGCGGTGGCGTGGCCTCGGTCTGGGGCTGGCAGACGAGCTTTCTGGTGACCGGCTGTCTGAGCCTCGTCATCCTGATCATCTTCATCTGGATGCTGCCGCCGTCGCGCGGTTTTCGACCCAAGCCCCTGCATCCGGTCGCCATGCTGGCCGATCTGGGGCGACATGTCCGCAATCCGATCATTCTGCTCGCCTGTCTCGTCGGCGGTCTCAACTTTCTCGTCTTCATCAATATCTACAACTACATCACCTATCTGCTGAGCGCACCGCCCTACAACCTCTCGCCCGCGCTGTTGGGGTTGCTCTTCCTCACCTATCTCTCGGGAACCTTGGCCGCCGGCGTCTCCGGTCGGATCGTGGGCACGCGCTCCCAACCGTTGGCGATGGTCGCCGGGCTGCTCATCCTCATCAGCGGGACGCTTCTGACCCTGGTGCCGCGTCTGGAGGTCATCATCCTCGGCATGGTGATCAACGCCATCGGCTTCTTCTTCACCCACACTCAGGCTGCCGGCTGGGTCAGCCGCAAGGCGGATGGCGCGCGCGCGAGCGCCTCGTCGCTTTATCTGATGTCCTATTACGGCGGTGCCAGCGTCGGCAGCTTCTATCTCGGTCCTTTCTGGCACTGGCTCGGCTGGGACGGCGTTGTTTTGGGCGCCGTCGTCATGCTGTGCGTCGCCATAGGCGTTGCGTTGGGGTTGCGTGTGTTGGAGCGGCGCGATCGCGCCGCCCTGCCCGCCGATCCGGAGCATGATCCCCTGCCGGATCTCTGAGCCGAGCCGGGTTCGCCTGTCTTCGGTAGGGAAGTGGCCGACTGCGAGAGTCGGCCATGCGTTTGGTGGGCGATTTCTGCCGTTGACGCCCGAGGACCGGGCCGGATGGAGGTCCAGCTTGGCGCTGGGACCCTTGAGCGGGCCGATTTACAAGGCCAGCGCGTAGACCGCGCGCGAACGTTCGATGCCGACGTCCTGGTGTTCGCCGAGCGCGGTCATGCCGTGCTGCTCCAGTTTGTCGAGCAGCGCGGGAATGGCGTCGGCTCCGATGCCGTAGCCGCCGAGACGGGTGCCGACGCCCAGCGATTCAAAGAAGTCGCGGGTGTGCGAGATGGCTGCATCGATCCGCGCGTCCGGGTCGCCGTCGCCTAGGTTCCAGACCCGCTCGGCGTATTGCAGCAGCTTGTCGCGCTTCTGCTCGCGTCTCACCTGGAGCATCGCCGGCAGCACGATGGCGAGCGTCTGGGCGTGATCGAGTCCGTGCAGGGCGGTGAGCTCGTGACCGAGCATGTGGGTCGCCCAGTCCTGCGGCACGCCCGCTCCGATCAGCCCGTTCAGGGCCAGGGTCGCGGTCCACATGATATTGGCCCGAACCGCGTAGTTCTCCGGGTCGGCGAGCGCCTTGGGGCCTTCCTCGATCAGCGTCAGCAGCAATCCCTCGGCGAAGCGGTCCTGGACCTTGGCGTCCGCCGGGTAGGTCAGGTATTGCTCGATGGTGTGGACATAGGCATCCACGATTCCATTGGCCACCTGACGTGGCGGTAGGGTGAAGGTCTTGGTCGGGTCGAGCACCGAGAATCGCGGAAAGACCGCCGGGTGGGTGAAGAAGAGCTTGTCCTGGGTCGCGCGTCGGGTGACGACCGAGCCGCAATTCATCTCGGAGCCGGTGGCCGGCAGGGTGAGGACGGTGCCGAGCGGCAGCGCGCTCTCGATCGGGGCATGGCGGGCCAGGATGTCCCAGGGCTCGCCATCGAAGGGGACGGCTGCGGCGATGAACTTGGTGCCGTCGATCACCGATCCGCCGCCGACCGCGAGCAGGAAGTCGACCGATTCGCGTCGCGCCAGCTCGACCGCCTGCATCAGCGTTTCAAAGGTGGGATTCGGCTCGATGCCGCCGAACTCGAACAGCGTCAGTCCGGTCAGCGCCCCTCTGACCTCCTCCAATGTTCCCGTCTTTTTGACGCTTCCGCCGCCGTAGGTGATGAGTACCTTGGCACCCTGCGGGATTTCCTGCGCGATGTCGGCAATGCGTCCCTGACCGAAGAGAATGCGGGTCGGATTGTGGAAGGTGAAGTTCTGCATCTGGTTGGGTCTCCGATGGGTGATCAGGGCAGGTTGGACAACGTGCGCCGGGGTTGGTGTCCGGCGCGATGAGGTCGCTCAGCCTGTCTCGCCGAGGAAGGGATAATCGGTGTAGCCGTGGGCATCGCCACCGTAGAGGGTGCTTTCGTCTAACGCGTTCAGCGAGGCGTTCCGGCGCAGGCGTTCGGCTAGATCCGGATTGGCGATATAGAGCTTCCCGAAGGCGATGAGGTCGGCCGCGTTCTCGGCTCTGACCGATAAGGCCAGATCGCGCGTGTAGCCGTTGTTGGCGATGTAGGTGCCTGGGAAGCGCTCGCGCAGCCTGGAGAGTTTAAAGCTGTGTCCGGTCTCGCGCGGACCGCCGGTGACGCCCTCGATGACATGCAGGAACCCGAGCCCGCGCTCGGCAAGCTGGTCGACCGCATAGGTGAAGAGCGACTCTGGGTCGCTGTCGTCGATATCGTTGAAGGGCGAGAGCGGCGAGAGACGGACCCCGACGCGGTCCTTCCCCCACACCTCCAGCACCGCGTCGACGACCTCAAGAAGCAGGCGCGTCCGGTTCTCGATGGTTCCGCCGTAGTTGTCGGTCCGTCGGTTGCTCTTGTCGCGCAGGAACTGATCGAGCAGATAGCCGTTGGCCGCATGGATTTCGACCCCATCGAAACCGGCCGCTCGGGCATTCTCGGCGGCGCGTCGATAGTCCGCAACGACGCCGGGAAGTTCCTCCAGATCGAGCGCACGCGGCGTCACCATGTCGACCATCCCCTGGTCGGTGAAGACCTGACCCTCGGCGCGTATCGCCGAGGGCCCGACGGGCAGCGCGCCGCCCTCCTGTAGATCGGGGTGCGAGACGCGACCGACGTGCCAGAGCTGGATGAAGATCTTGCCGCCGTGTCCATGGACGGCGTCGGTGACCCCTTTCCAACCCTGAATCTGCGCCTCGCTGTAGATGCCGGGCGTCTGAATGTAGCCCTTGCCCTGCGGCGAGATCTGCGAGGCCTCTGTGATGATGAGTCCGGCGGTGGAGCGCTGGGCGTAGTAGGTCGCCATCAAAGGGGTTGGAACATCGCCGGTGGCGGCGCGGTTGCGCGTCAGGGGCGCCATCACCATTCGATTGGCGAGTGTCAGGCTGCCGAGTTGGTAGGGTTGAAAGAGGTCGTTGCTGTTTTGCTCGGTCATGTTCGGCTCCGTTCGATGATGGTTGAATCGGGGTGACTGTCTTTATCGCCGCGTAAATAAGGGTCGGCGAGGCTCGATGAAATGGCCTTCAATTCACCGCGAGCATCGCGGCGGATCTGATGAGGTGACCGCGAGGTGTGTTCAGGCGTCATGCAAGTTACATTAGAATTGCGTCGATTTTTTAATGCGCATCGGGACGACGCCCTAAGGTCGATTGTCCGCTCTCTTTTCTCACTGGGGATATCCACATGCTCGCGCGTTTTTCCATGATGCAAAAACTGTTGGTCACCTTAGTGCCAATGACGCTGGTTATGTTGGCCGGCATAATCCTTTTCATGCAGTTGGTGCTGAGGGATGCGGTGACCGAGGGCGCGATCGAATCGGTTCGTCAAATGGCAAACTCCGAGGGGCGGGTGATCCAGGGGCAACTCAACGGCGAATTGCGTGCGCTACAGGCATTGTTGGCGGTTGTCGAGACGCGCGCTGAGATCCCGGTCGAGGAGCGTCGGGATCGATTCAATCGCATTCTCTCGACCTATCTCCAGGATCATACCGAGCTGCTCGGCGCGTGGACGCTATGGGAGCCCAACACCTTCGATGGATTGGATGCCCAATATGCGGGAGCCCCCGGACACGATGCGACCGGGCGGTTCATTCCCTATTGGTATCGCGACGGCGAGAAGACCGAGATGGAGGCGCTCAAGGGGTACGAAACGCCCGGAGACGGCGACTATTATCTGCTGGCCCGCAACAGCGGAAAACCCGTGATTATGGATCCCTTCAGCTACGAGGTGGGCGGTAAGCCGGTGCTGATGACCTCGATCGTCGTGCCTATCATCGAGGGCGGTCGGGTCGTTGGCGCCTTGGGCGTCGATATGGCGATCTCGGTGATCCAGAAAATCATTGTCTCCATGCGTCCCTTCGGTGGCGCTGCGGCGCTGTTCACCCATGATGGCATGGTGATCGCTCATGTGGACGATGGGCGGTTGGGCAAAAATGTGGCCGAGGTCGAGAAGGAATCGTTGGGTGAGGATCTCCCTCGACTCACCGAGGCGCTGGCACAGGGGACGCCCTTTACCACCGTCCGATACAGCGATCTTTTTCAAGGCCAAGGCTTGGTGATTACGGCTCCCCTGACCCTGGCCGGCAACGAGGGACAGTGGTCGATTGGCATGGCGCTGCCGCTCGATGCGGTGCTGGCCGATAGCAACGCGCTCATTTTCAAGCTGACCCTGATCGGTGTCGTTGGTCTGATTCTGCTGACCGGCGTGATCCTGTTGGTCGGTCGCAGCGTTTCCGTTCCTCTCCGTCACGTCGGTACTGCGCTGGGCGATATCGCCAGCGGAGAGGGCGATCTCACGCAGCGTTTGCCGGTCGACGGCAAGGATGAGATCGCCTTGATTTCGGCCAATTTCAACGCCTTCGTAAGCAAGATTCAAACCTTGATCGCCCAGGTGACTGGTGCGACCAGCCAGCTCGCGGCGGCGGCCGAGCAGCTCAACTTGACCAGCGAGGGGACGAAGGATCAGATCCAACGCCAGCAGGCCGAGACGGATCAGGTTGCGACCGCCATGAACGAGATGACGGCGACCGTGCAGGAGGTCGCCGCCCACGCAAACAGTGCGGCCCAGGCTGCGCGCGAAGCGGACCTGGAGGCCCGGCAGGGCAGTGGCGTCGTGCGGGAGTCCATCGACGCGATCGAGGCATTGGCCCATGAGGTGGAGCAGGCGGCCGGTGTGATCCATCGCTTGGAGGCGGATAGCGACGAGATCGGCAAGGTGCTCGACGTGATCCGAGGGATCGCCGAGCAGACCAATCTGCTCGCGCTCAATGCCGCGATTGAGGCCGCCCGCGCCGGCGAGCAGGGCCGAGGCTTCGCCGTTGTCGCCGACGAGGTGCGCAGTCTGGCCTCGCGTACCCAGGATTCGACCAAGGAGATCCGAGCGATGATCGAGCGTCTCCAGGGCGGAGCGAATAGCGCCGTGACGGCGATGGAGCGGGGGCAGGCGCGTTCGAAAGAGACGGTCGAAAAGGCGGGTCAGGCCGAGCGGTCGCTGGCCGCCATCGGTGATTCGATCACCCGGATCAACGATATGAACACCCAGATCGCTAGTGCGTCGGAGGAGCAGAGCGCGGTCGCCGGCGAGATCGATCGCAATCTGGCCAACATCGTCCACTCGGTCGACGGCGTCTCTAACGCATCTGGTCAGATCGCCTCGTCGAGCGACGGGCTCGCCAGACTCGCTGCCGAACTGCAGGATCTCGTCGGTCAGTTCAAGGTGTGATGCGGGAGTGAGCCGCCAGACGCTCCTCAGCCTTGGAGTCCGAAGAGCGTGCGCAGATAGGTCGCGACCGACTCCTCGGCGTTCGATCCGATGACCTCCAGGTTCGGCAGGGCTTCCTTGAGTCGAGGGTCGGCGTTGGCCATGAGGACGCCCTTGCCGGCGTAGCGCAACATTTCGAGGTCGTTGCGGCCGTCGCCGAAGGCGATGACGTCGGAGGCGTCGAGGCCAAGTCGCTGCACCATGTCGGCCAGCGTATCGCCCTTGGAGACACCCTTGGCCATCACCTCCAG
The DNA here is from genome assembly GCF_042682685.1 of Thiorhodococcus fuscus. Classification (NCBI taxonomy): domain Bacteria; kingdom Pseudomonadati; phylum Pseudomonadota; class Gammaproteobacteria; order Chromatiales; family Chromatiaceae; genus Thiorhodococcus; species Thiorhodococcus fuscus. The sequence continues at coordinate 68,514 of NZ_JBHUHX010000059.1, read as the reverse complement.
AACGACCGGTAGCGCATAGGTGGTGTCCAATCGGTCGCCGTGGCGTTCCATGATCCGGCGCTCCAGATCCTGGAGGTAGTCGGGATCCTCCGCGTAGTAGAACACCTTGAGGACCGGCTCCTCGTCGAGCGTCGCGAAATCGGTCATTCGATAGGCGAATCCCGAATCCTGGTGATAGCGCAGCAGGAGCGGCTTGGGTGTCTCGACCAGCCAACCATCGACCCGATAGAGGTTGACGTGGGCACGTCCGAAGGCCGGATCCCTCAGCAGAAAGTCGAGACAGTCGGGGGCGATCGGATGGCAGTGGGTCATTCGCCCCCGACTGTCGTGTGCCGAGGCGCCATTGCTTGAGATGAGCGCGCCCTGGCCGCCGAGCTGCTCGGCGATGCGCTGGATATCCTGATGATGACGCCCGGAGGCGAGTAGGATCTGGACGCCGCGATCCTGCAATGTCTTCAGCACCCTGCGGCTGAGCTCGCCGAGGCGATGGTCGTCGTTCAAGAGGGTCCCGTCGAGATCGCAGACGACCAGGTTATAGGGGCGGGAGGGAAAATAGGCGGCGCTGCGCGCCACGTCCGATGCGGGAAGGTCTGACATCGACTTTGGTGGTTACCTGTAGAAAGCGTGATCGATCAGCGTGCCACCTGAAAGCGGCCGACCTGGGACTGCAGATCGACGGCCACCCGCGCGAGATCGTCGCTCGCGGATGCCGTCTGCTGAGATCCCTCGGCCGTCTCGTTGGCCACGTCGCTGATGCTCACGATGTTGCGATTGATTTCCTCGGCCGTGGCGCTCTGCTCCTCGGCTGCGCTGGCGATCTGGATATTCATGGATTTGATGGTGTCGATGACGTCGGTGATCGCCTGAAGCGCCGCGCTGGTGTTGCTGGCCTGGGCGACGGTGGCTTCCGCCTTGACGCGACCCAGCTCCATGGCTGCGACTGCCTGGTTGGCGCCGGCCTGGAGCTGCTCGATCATCTGGTTGATTTCCTGGGTGGATTGCTGCGTGCGGCTGGCCAGCGTGCGCACCTCGTCGGCGACGACCGCGAATCCTCGCCCCTGCTCGCCGGCGCGGGCCGCTTCGATCGCGGCATTGAGCGCGAGCAGATTGGTCTGTTTGGCGATGTCTCCGATGACATTGAGGATGCTGCCGATCGAGAGGCTATCACCCTTGAGTCGCTGGATCACATCGGCCGTGCGTCCGACCTCCTCCGCCAGGGCGTTGATGGTGTCCACCGTCTCGTTCACCACCCGATGTCCCGCCTGTGCCTGGGTGTCCGCCTCCAGTGCCGCTTGCGAGGCGTTCGCGGCGTTGCGGGCCACTTCCTGCACCGTGGCCGACATCTGGGTCATGGCCGTCGCCACCTGCTGGATCTCGTTTTGCTGGCGCAGCACGCCCTGCGCACCGCGTTCGGTGATTGCAGACAACTGTGCGGCGGAGTCGGCGAGCTGGATGGAGTGCCCCATGATGCCGCTGATCATCTCGGCGAAGCCCTTGCGTGCGCAGCTGTACTCCCAGCACAGCCAGGCGAACTCGTCCTTGCCGGAAATGGCGATCTTCTTGGTCAGATCGCCTTTCGCCATGGCCGCGATGGCGTACACGATCGTCTCGGCCCGATGCGCGTTGAAGCGACCGAGGTACCAGCTGAAAAGGGCGAGCGCCAAGATGGCGGCGCCTGCAAGAAGGGTGAGGTGCGTGTCTTCGATCCGATGCGTGCTCTCGGCGAAAGCGACGATGCCGATGATCGCGATGCTGCTGAGTCCTGCCATCGCGTAGAACTGTCTGGCGATGTTCAGGCGCTGTATGAGCCTCTCCATTCCTCGTCTCCTCGATTTTTTGTTTTTCCGGCATGTTTCGAATTGCCCCTTCTCGAAGGGGGCATATTCATTCAAACGGACTCCTGGTTCAGGTTCTCTCCGTTGCTGCTGATGACCTCGCGGTAGAACCGCGCGCTGGATTTGAGTATCCGCGTCTGATCGTCTGGGTCGACGTGGATCAGACCGTAATGTTTGGAGTAACCCTGAGTCCACTCGAAGCCGTCGAGCAGCGATCGGACAAAATAGCCGCGCAGGTTTGCGCCAGCGAGGATAGCGCGGCGAGCGGCGCGTAGGTGCGCGCGCAGGAAACCGATCCGTTCGGGATCGGGGACCTCGCCCTCGATCGCGGGCACGTCCGCGAAGGCGGCGCCGTTCTCGGTGATGTAGAGCGGTAGGTTGCCGTAGCGTTCCTTGAACCCGAGCAGCGCCTCGATGAGCCCCTGAGGATAGATTTCCCAGCCCATCTCGCTGTCGAAGGATCCTTGCATGCGGATGCGGTTGGCGCCGAAGGGTTGGGCGTTGGGGTCGGCACGGACCAGGCCCCGGGTGTAATAGTTGACCCCGATGAAGTCGGTTCGCGCCTGTATGCGGGTCATGTCGGTCGGGTCGATCTCGGGCCAGGCCTCGCCGAAGGCCGAGATCAGCTCCTCGGGGTAGCGCCCGAGCAGTAGCGGATCGAGGAACCAGCGGTTGACGTAGGCATCGCGCCGGTTCGCGGCGGCCCGATCCTCCTCGTTACGGCTGGCCGGGTGCTGTGGCTCGATGTCTACGGCCAGTCCGATCTCGTGCTTGCCGACCGAGCGGTAGGCGGCGACCGCAGCCGCGTGTGCGAGCAGCAGATTGTGGCCGACGCGGGGCGCCTCGAAGATGTCGCGATGGCCTGGGGCCAGGGTTCCTTCGAGGTGGCCCAGAGCGGCGATCGCCCAGGGCGAGCTGAAGGTGATCCAGTGTTCGACTCGGTCGTCGAGCGCGCGGAACAGGACTTCGGCATATTCGGCGAACCAGGAGGGGCTGTCGGGATTCATCCAGCCGCCGCGATCCTGCAGCGCCGCCGGCAGGTCCCAGTGGTAGATGGTCACCACGGGTTTGATGCCCTTTTCCACCAGGGCGTCGATCAGGTGCTGATAGGTGTCCAGCCCCAGCGAGTTGATAATGCCGTGTCCGCCCATGATGACGCGGCTCCAGGAGATGCTCAGACGGTAGCTCTGCAAGCCCATCTGGGCCATTAGATCCACGTCTTCCCTGAATCGCCGGTAGTGGTCGCTGGCTACATCCCCCGTATCTCCAGTGGCGATCCAGCCGGGCGTGTGCGTGAGTCTGTGCCAGATACTGGGCTCGGCGTTGTCGGCCAGCGGGCTCCCCTCGATCTGGTAGGCGGCGTTGGTGGCACCCCACAAAAAGTCCTCGGGAAATTTCCGGTCTTGAATCATCGTTTTGCCTCGGTTCATCTCGATCCATCGTTTCGCTCGGTCTGATGATAGCGGCTGGCACCGGGATCGTCCGCCGGGCACGACAGATGGAGGTAAGAACAGTCGAGGGCAGGTTGGGCGCAATGGATCCACAGTGCGTCCCGCGTTGGCCTCGATCGCCGCCAACGCGGTTGCGATGATCGTGGAAAGATCTCGAATGCCGACGCCCCGGTGGGACCAACCACGTAGGGCGCAATAGCGTTAGCCTATTGCGCCGCATGGCCTTCCCTTCGGCGCAATACACCAGGCTATCGCTCGCTACGGACTTCGATCGCCACCGCCCCGGTGGAGACCAGCGCGAGCTTCCAGTCCTCGGCGGCGCTGCCGTCGAGGTCGAGGTGGGCGGCGAGGTAGCGCAGGCGTTCGGCGTCGCTGCCGGTGGCGGTACAGAAACGGTCCTGCAGGAAGAAGGGCGGAGTCGCCTGATAGTAGAGCGTGGCGCGCACCGAGGCGGGCCGTCCCTGAAGCTCCGAGCGTGCGATGCGATAGATGAGCCGGTCGGCGCCGCCCTCGACATAGTCCGGGTCGTCGCCGACGGCGGTGGAGCCGGCGTCGGCCGCGAGGTCGGGTCCGGCACCCAGCGCACGGGCGATCTCGGTGCGCGCGGCCAGGTCCAGATAGCCGTGGGGCAGGATGCGGTTGTCCTTCACCTCGGCGCAGATGGAGAGAAAGCTGGTGGTCAGCTCGCCCACGGGCGCGGCGTCGTGACCGCAGCTCGCCGGCCCTTCTTCCGGTGGCGTGCTGACCAGTTCCTGGTAGATCTGTGCCTGGTCCTGCGCCTCGATCAGCTGATAGTGCGGCTGGTGGGCGCGGGTCTCAGGGGCGATGCGCGCGGAGCAGTCGTCGCGCCACCAGAGCTCGCCGGCGATCGGCTTGCCCTCGGCGTCGACGATGAGGCCCGCGTCATTGGTTCGCCCGGAGGCCCAGAGGACCTGTCCGTCGGCGTCGAGCACCTCGAAAGCGACGAAGGCGCGACGGAACCCGACCCCGGACGGGAGCTTGTGTCCGGCCAGGTTTTCGATGCGTACCTGAGCCGAGAGGTAGCCGCCGTCGAGCTGCGGTGCGCCCTCGATGCCGATCGCCGCAGTCGCGTGCGCGGCCTGATCGAGCATCGCCCGCTCGGTGCGCAGCAGGGGTTCCAGCCCCTTGGCGACCATCATCGGATCCTGGGTGCGCATCCCGAGCAGTTCGGGAAATTGCTGGAACATCTCGACCAGGAAGACGTTGAGCCCGACCAGCGTGTGGCGGGCGAAGCCGTCGCGCTCGGGCAGGTCGATCGCCTCGGCGGGCAGGGTGTTGTCGGTGGCGGGGAAGCCGTCGAGTTCCTGGATCGCGGCGATCTTGCTGCGGTAGGGCGTGCCGTCCGGGGCGCGCGAGGGCATGTGACAGCCCTGGCAGGATTGGGCGCGCGTGCCCGCGCCGCGAGGTAGCGGTCCGTCGGGGCTGTCGCCGGTGCGATAGGCGCTGAAGGCCCACTCGGGGTAGGTGGTCTGCTCGTAGACATGGGCGAGCGTCTCGCCCTGACGCAGCACCGGCAGGTGCACGGTGTGGCAGGTGCCGCAGGCCTCGGAGCTCAGGATGGTGGCGTTGTGCTCCGGGGTGATGCCGAGCGCATGCTGCATGGGCTTCGGCTTGGGGTTCTCGAAGGGGCCGTAGAGCCGGTCTGGCGGGCCGACCAGAAAGCTGCCGGTGAAGGTGCGGGCGAAGCCGGTGGCGTCCGGGTTGAGCTGCCGCTGGCGGCGTTCGACGCAGCGGTTCTGCGGCTGGTCGCCAACAGCGCGGGTGGCCGCCTCGCCCAGCACCATCTGGTGGCAGGCCATGCAGGAGATGCCGTCGCGCGCCAGCGCGCCATAGCTGGCGTGGGTCGCGTTCGGCGCGTCTGGCGGATAGGGCACGGCGTCGACCAGGGCGCGCTCGAAGGTTGCGCACCCGTCCTGGGCGTCTGGTCCGCTCGCCTCCGGCCGCGTGTCGATCTGCCACTGACGCTGGCCGAGGATGCCGTGACAGCCGAGACAGGTGGTCTGCACCAGATCGGACTGGTCGGGATGGAAACGCTGGGTCTCGCTCGCGAGCTGGGCGAAGAAGACGGGATCGCGTCCCGCGAGCCCCATCGGCGAGCTGCGCCAGGTGGCGTAGGGCGAGAGGTTGAGCAGGGCGTCGCCGTGCGGGTCGGGCGCGGTCATGTCGAATTGCAGACCGGTGCCCCCGGCATCGTGGCAGCCCAGACACTGGTCGCTGGTCAGATACTGGCTGTGGACGGCGGGTCCGTCGGCGGGCATCCAGACGTTGTCGTAGGTCTGGGAGGGGAGGGCGATGGCGCTGAGATCAATGCGGGCGAGCGCGATCCCGTTCGCGCCCGCAGCGGTGCCCGGAAGCGTGGCGAGGATCGCCGAGTCGCTGGTTTCGCGCGGCTGATCGACCGGCAGCGAGTCGTCGAAGTCCTCGGTCAGTAGTTCGTGGTGGGCGGGGGCCTGATTCTGGCGCTCGAACCAGTCCTGCACCAGATAGACGTTGGGTTGTCCGCCGAAGCCCTCGACGTTCTTCAGATCGGCGAAGGTCAGGTTGTCGGCGGCCGAGGCGTGACAGTTCATGCAGTACTGGCCGAAACCCATGTAGGGAAGCCGGTTGCTCGGACCTGCGGGCCAGTCCGGGTCCCAGCCCGTCCAGCCGTACCAGCCCCAGAACCAGCCGTCCTTGGCCGCTTGGCTGTCACGCACCATCACCGCCGCTCCGCTCGAAGGTTCCAGTCTTTCCGGTGCCACCTTGGCGCAGCGTGCGGCGGGCGAGGGATACATCTCCTTCACCATGATGGCGCCGTCGGGCACTGGCTCGGCATCAGCCGGACGTGCCACGTCGGGCTCGGCAGGTCGATGGCGCTCCAGCCACTCGACCATCTCGGGCGAGTACCAGATCAGCACCGCACCATGGGTACCGTAGGCGCTCCCGCTCCATTGTCCGTTCTCACCCGTCCCGCGCGTGGCGATGAAGGGGCCGGTATCGCGCACCCGCTTGTCGCGCACCCAGCCGGCCTCGCTGTCGCGGTGGCACCAGTGCGACAGGAAGTCGGCGAGCTGCGCCTCGTACTGGTCGAGCGGCAGGGCGCTCGGGTCGCGCACCACCGGGGCCAGCGCGCGACAGAGCGCCGGATCGCTCGGCAGCAGCGGCTCCGGCTGGGCTGCAGGGCAGTCGGCCCGGACGCCTGGAATGGCCAGTGCGAGCAGGGTGGGGGCCAGGGCGAGAAGCCGTCGAGGGACGCTTTGGTGGGGCGTAGGCTTGCGGTTCATGCTGTCCTCCCGTAGGCGTCGTCGTGATGGTGGATCCGATATCGGCGCACGCCCGGTGGCGAGCAGGTTGTTCGCCAAGTGTAGACACTGATGAGGCTGGATTGTCGCCAGTAGGATGATGGCGGCAACGCCCGGGATGGCCTTCTCCGAGGCTGCGGGCGTGGCCGTCACCAATCCGTGGGGTGCACAGCGTTGATGCTGATTGCTTGGGACCGGCGGGCGTTTAAGCGCCCGTGCTCGATCGGGCGCGGGAGTTGTCGTGAATGAGGTCCGAATCAGTCAAATGGGGCTGACTGTAGCGACGCAGCCCGGAAGGTTCGCTCGAAGGAAACCTCATGACGCATTTCGCACTGGGCGCGGTTCAGCAGTCAGACGCTCGAAGATCGCCCGCGCGGGCGTGCGCACCTCCGGTGCCACCAGGCGCAGATAGTCCGCGCTACCCTCGGCTGCCGCAGCCAGCGCCTCGCGCAGCGGCCGCCACCGCTCGCCGGCCTCCGTGGCGTCGAGCAGGTCGCGCGCGGCAGCGGCTTGGTCGGCCTGCACGGTTTCTTGGAACAGCGTCAGGACATCGTCCCAGATCTCTTCGATGAAGGCTGTGCTGCTCTCGTCGACGAGGCGCCGGATCAGCGGTGCCGCAGCCGGCCAGTCACCGAGACGAGTGAGGATCGTGGCGAGTGTATGGATGCAGTGGAGATGTGCCGGATGTTCCTGTGCAAGCTCCACCGCTCGAACGGCAATACGGCGCGCCTCCGGAAGATCCCGATCCTGTTGGTACAAAAACCAAGCGAGTGCATTGCTGAAGGCTGGCTCGTCCGGATCGATCTCGAGGGCGCGACGGAAGGCCTGCTCGGCCTCGTTGTAGCGGGCCAAGTGTTGTGTCAGCAGCTTGCCGAGCCCGTACCAGGGGGCCGCATCGTCTGGATCGATCTCGATGGCGCGACGGTAGGCCTGCTTGGCCTCGTCGTAGCGGGCCAGGTGGTCCTGCAGCAAATTGCCGAGCCCGTTCCAGGGGTACGCGAAGTCCGGATTGATCTCGATGGCGCAGCGGTAGGCCTGCTCGGCCTCGTCGTGGCGGGCCAAGTGGTCCTGCAGCAGATTGCCGAGTCCGTTCCAGGGGTACGCGAAGTCCGGGGCAATCTCGATGGCGCGACGGTAGGCCTGCTCGGCCTCGTCATAGCGGGCCAGGTGTTGTGTCAGCAGATTGCCGAGCCCGTTCCAGGGGTACGCATAGTCCGGATCGATCTCGATGGCGTGACGGTAGGCCTGCTCGGCCTCGTCGTAGTGGGCCAAGTGGTTCTTTAGCAGATTGCCGAGCCCGTTCCAGGGGGCGGCGAAATCCGGATCGATCTCAATGGCGCGGCGGAAGGCCTGCTCGGCCTCGTCGTAGCGGGCCAAGTGTTGCATCAGCAAATTGCCGAGTCCGTTCCAGAGGTACGCGAAGTTTGAATCGATCTCGATGGCGCGGCGGTAGGCCTGCTCGCTCTCCTCCGGGTGCTGATTGGCATGGAACATCAAGGCAACAGCCAGTTGATCGCTCGTGCCTAGACGTTCCGCCGCTGCGGCTGCGCCTTCTATGTCATCAAAGGCGGTCATATCCCCTTCTCCGATCGCCTGATAGAGCGCCGTCATGTCAATGCGGAAAACAGCCTGTCCTTTCTGTCGTTCTTCATCGAGAATTCGGCTGAAGTTTCGCCATTGATTCGGTGTCCAGCCACCAGCGTTTCGGGCCATTTGCTGTTTCTCGCTGAGCGAGAGCGACGGACTGCCGAGTAGCTGGAATAAGAAGACCTCTCGATCGATGTCGACCTCGGTGGCCTCCAGCGCCGCAGTCATCCGCTCCCGGATCTCGGCGAGTGCCCGCATGCGTTCGGCCTTGGTGGCTAGCGCGGCATCTTCGCCGCGCAGGTCGAGCAGTTCGCCGAGACGTCGGCGGGTCTCGCCGTCGTCGAGCAGGGCGCGCAGTCCCTGGTTCTCCAGCGCGGAACGTAGCGGTGCGTCCTCGACGCATTGGGCCAGGGCCAGGCTGTATTCGGCGTCGCGGGCATTGGCGCGCCGGCGCGCGAGCTGGCTGCGGGCATGGGTGTCGAGTTCCTGGGTGCTGAACCACATGCGCAGGAAGCGCACCAGCCAGGCCAGGCGGCGGCGGACGCGGCGGCTGGCACGCATCAGGTACCAGATATTGAAGAAGCGCTCGGCGAGCTGGAACAGGGCGCGCTTGCCCTGGTAGGGCGCGGTCTTCTCGACGACACCCTGGACCTGGAGCCGGTCGAGCTGGGCCGAGACCAGGTTGACGCCCCAGCCGAGCCGGTCGGCGAGCTGGCGGGCGCTGGCCGGGTCCCAGTGCAGGGCCAGCGCGTCCACGAGCTGCTGGCCGCGTTCGGGTAGCTCCTCGAAGCGGGCCTTGTACAAGGGCGTAACCCGGTCCAGCAGCCCTTCCAGATCCGAGCGCACATCGCCGCCCGGTCCCTGCGCGAGCACGCCGTAGAGCAGCACGGTGGTGCGCGGATTGCCGCCGGTGAGCAGATGCAAGGTCTGAATACGCGCCGGATCGCGCTCGACCAGCTCGGCGACGGCCGGCGTGCCACCAACCTCGGCCAGCCGGATCAGGGTGGCGCGCAGCTCGTCCTCGGTGAGCCCCTTCAGCTCGTCGATGCGGAAGAAGTCGTAGAAGGCGGCATCGTATTGGTAGCTGGCCTCGATCGCTCGGGCACTGGCGCCGAAAAGCAGCAGTTCCGGGCAGGACTGCAGGGCCTCGCGCAGTGCCCAGTGATGCTCGCGCAGCCGATCCAGGATCAGATCGACGTTGTCGAGCAACAGCAGCAGACGCCGATCCAGTTGACGTGCCTGGTCCAGCAGTGCATTCAGGACGGTCTCCGGCGAGGCGTCGTTCAGCGACTCGATACGGGCATCCAGCGCCTCGGCCTCAGCGGTCCGGCCGCGCCGTTCCAGGACGTCGCCGATCGCGTCCAGGCAGTTGAGCCAGAGATCGGCCGGATCGGCGACATTGTATTGCTCCTCCGGAAAGGTCAGCGGCAGCCAGATGGCGTCCAGCTCGGGGGCCTCCTCGACGGCGATGGCGATGCGCCGCAGCAGGCTGGTCTTGCCCATGCCGCGCTGGCCGAGTAAGAGCCGGTGCTGGCCGATACGGCCGGGCCGCTCCCGCTTCAGATCGGCGAGGATGCGCTCCAGGAGCGGCAGACGTCCGACGAAGTAGCGCTTGAGCTCGTCGCGGCTCAAGAGGTCCGGATTGTAGACGGCGACACCGTGCAGTGCCTCGTCCAGTTCGCCGCGAGTCATGGCGCCACCCGCTGCAGCCAGTAGCGGCGCAACAGTTCCAGGCGGAAACGCCAGCGGCCGTCGAGCTGGACCAGATAGCCGTCGCTCTCCAGGATGTCGAGCAGATAGCGCAGACAGGTCTCGCGGCTGTCGGGCTCCGCGATCCGTTCGGCGAGCGCCTGCTCCAGAATCGTGCGGCTAGCGCCGCTCGGGTCTCGGGCGCAATGGCTGAGCAGGTGGATCGCATGGCCGTCGTCGGGTTGGCCCAGTTCTTCGGTGAGGCGTTGGCGCCAGTAGTCGAAGTAGCCCTTGTGGGCCGGTTTCAGCAGGTCGTCGAAGATCTGCTCCACCAGGTCGGTGTCGAGCCGTTCGCCGTCCTCGACCCGGTCGTAGAGTTCGCCGAACAGGATCTGGAGGTAGTAGGGCACCGGCCAGCCGAGCTGCGCGATGATGTGGCGGCAGACCTCGGCGGTCATGTCCAGGTCATAGCTCTCGGCGAGCGCCTGGAGAAACCGTTCGGCGGTTTCCTGCTCGAAGGCGCCGAGCGGTATCGGCTTGAGATCGTTGACCGTGTCGCCGAGTCCGTGACGGGCGGCGACCGTGTCGAGCCCGATGGAGCCCGCGAGGATCCACCGAACCTGCGCATGGTGATCCTGGCGCAGCGTGCGCAGCCAGTAGAGAAAGCCGCGCACACGGGCGAGTCCGTCGTCTTGCTTCAGCAGATGGAGCAGGAAGACCGGCACCTCGTCGACGGCGATCAGCCAGCGTCCGTCGAGGCTGCCGAGGGAGCGGGTCAGTGCCTCGCCGAGGTCGCGCCAATCCGGGCTTTCACCCGTGGCCAGCTCGATCCCCAGCGGCCCCAGCTTCAGTGACTTCAGATCCGGCAGCAGTCCCTTGAGCGCCCCCTGGAGTGCGGACAGGTCGAGGCCGCGAGCGCTGGTAATGGCCTTCGCGAGTTCCCGAACACAGTGCATCTCGTCGTTGCAGGCGGCAAAGCTGAGGTTCACCGCCTGGAAGCCGTGGTCCGCGCCCTCGGCGCACAGCGCTCGCATCAAGGAGGTCTTGCCGATCCGTCGCGGCGCGAGCAGCAACAGACTGTCGGTCTCCAAACGGCGCCACATCCGTCGGCGCTCCGATTCGCGATCGAAAAAGTCATCACCCTCGACGGGGCTACCGATCACTGTACGCATGGTCTAATCCCTGCTTTTTTACATCAAAAATATTTTACACCGAAAATAGTGTAATGCAGTTTTGGTGTAATCTACAGAGACAAAGGAAGCTCGCGCTGGTTCTCCATAGCCGTCAATTGCGTTGCATGATGTGTGCGCAAGCACACGATCACGTGTATTAGGGATTTCCCTATTAGGGGTATTGCTATATCATGCAGGGGATAATTTCCTGCATGCCGAGCACATCGAGATCCCAAATACATGCAAGTGCTGACTTTCGCGGCCCTGCCCGCCTTGATCTTTCCCTCTCTACTGGCCTCGTCGTCCATCGAGCATCGCGAGCCGGAGGTCGTTGCCGCGATTCCCGTCATCGAGGACGTTGAATCGACGGCCGACGAGGGTGTCGAGCCGGTTGCGGCCTTGTCGAAAGAGGACGCGGATCTTCGCTGCTTGGCGTTGAATATCTACCACGAGGCCCGCTCGGAGCCGGAAGCCGGCCAGATCGCGGTCGCCAGGGTGACCTTGAATCGCGTCGGCTCCAAGGCGTTTCCCGGATCCATTTGCGCCGTCGTGAAGCAAGGCGGAACAAAGCGTAACCGCTGCCAGTTCTCTTGGTGGTGCGACGGACGATCGGATCGCCCCAAGAATGCACGTGCTTGGCGGCGGGCCATGGATATCGCGCGGAAGGTTCTGGATGACGCGGTCCCTGATCCGACCCGTGGCGCGCTTTACTACCATGCGAGTTACTGCAAGCCCTCTTGGTCGAGTGCTTACCGCCGCACGACACGGATTGGCAGCCACCTGTTCTACCGTCCGATCGCGATCTAGACCGCATTCCGAGGTGACTTAGGGATTCGGTCGCCTTGGACGCTTTTTTCGGGTGGTCGCTCCACCCGGTTCGGGTGGACGATATTCCCCACTGGCCGTTCGCTGCATCCCCTCCAGTTTCTTCGCCGTAATCCCCCGCCCGCTCAATGCGGCATCCTTGGCCGATCGACCGAAGGCACACGCCATCGATCTTGAGTCGTCGACCGCCGGCAGCTTGAGCTTGCTAACCTTGCGCGGCGTCCTTCCCGGCGCACGCTCGTACACGATTGGTTGTCTGATGCGATGTAATTGGATAGTTTGGGTCCATCCGAGCATCGACATCCGGGAGTGCCATCATGGGCTATGCAACGGGGATATCGTCGGCGATCTCGCTGGTCGCGTTTCTGCTGGCGCTCGATACGGCGCGGGCGGTCGAGGCGCCGATCGGATTTGGAGCGGAGCACGCTGAATCCCTATCCGTGTCCCTCGGGGATCCGAAGACGGCCGACACGGTTCTCAGGCCGGCGCTGCAACTGGCCGAGGTCTACGAGAAAGGTGTCGACCTCTCCCGCTATTGGGTGAGCGAGAAGCTCGACGGGGTGCGTGCCTATTGGGACGGGGCGCGTCTCGTCAGTCGCGGAGGGCACGAGATTCGTGCGCCGGCCTGGTTCACAGCCGGTTTTCCGAGCGTTCCGCTGGATGGCGAACTCTGGATGCGGCGGGGTGACTTCGCGCGTCTGTCCGGGACCGTCCGCCATCAGCAACCGGACGAGGACGCCTGGCGCGAGGTGCGCTTCATGGTCTTCGACCTGCCGGCCTCCGGCGAGTCTTTCGGGGGCCGTTTGACGCAGTTGAGATCCCTGATCGGCGCATCGGACGCCCCCTATCTGCGCGGGGTCGATCAGTTCCGCGTTTCCGATCATGAGGCGCTCATGGAGCATCTTGCGTCCTTGGAGGCGGCGGGCGGCGAGGGGCTGATGCTGCATCGCGAGGATGCCTTCTACCGCGAGGGGCGCACCTCCGACCTGCTCAAGCTCAAGCCCTATCTGGATGACGAGGCCACTGTCCTCGGACAACTTCCGGGACGGGGCAAGTACGAGGGAATGCTGGGCTCGCTGCTGGTCGAGGATCGACAGGGGCGGCGGTTTCGGATCGGGACCGGGTTCTCGGATGCCGAGCGGGACGATCCGCCACCGCTCGGGAGCTGCGTGACCTTCCGCTATCGGGGCCACACGAGCAGCGGATTGCCACGCTTTGCCAGCTATCTGCGCCGTTGCGATCCCGAGTGAAGACCCGTAGCCCGGATGGGGCAAAGCCTCATCCGGGGATGTCTCTTAAAGCTGGCGGCAGGCGGTCAGGGTGACGTCGGTCTTTGGGCGACCCGAGCGCGTTCCCTGCTCCTCCATGGCGCGCAGGACCGGCATGCCGTCGACCATCTGGCCGAAGATCACGTGATGGCCGTTGAGCCAGGGGGTTGCGGCCAGAGTGATGAAGAACTGCGAGCCGTTGGTGTCGGGGCCGGCGTTGGCCATGGCGAGCTGGCCTGGTCCGGTGAAGTCGAGGTCGAAGTTCTCGTCCGCGAAACGCGCGCCGTAGATGGACTTGCCGCCGGTGCCGTTGCCGTTGGTGATGTCGCCGCCCTGGACCATGAATCCAGGAATGATGCGGTGGAAGGGACTTCCGGCGAAATCGAGGCCGTCACCCTTCTCCCCGGTGCAGAGTGCGCGGAAGTTCTCGGCGGTCTTGGGCGCCTTGTCGGCGAACAATTCCAGGGTGATGGTGCCGGCCGGTTGGCCGTCGATGCTGACGTCCATGGCGACCTTGGGGTTGGCCGCCATCGCGGAGGTGGCGGTCGCGGCCAGGATCAGGCTGGCGCAAATCGTGGTTACCTTGATCATCTCTCTATTCCTCGGTGATGTGTGATGGATCTGTTGCGGCGGGTGCCCTCACCGCAGCGCGTGCGATGGGGCACGAATGGGGCGAGTGAGCGGGCGATGATGGCGAAGATCATCCTCCTGTCGGCCTCAGCAGTTGGGGCAGGGCTTGATGGGCAGACCGCGACGGATCCAGCCCGGGCCGTTCGGATTGCCCATCATGCCTTCCTTGACATCGTAGACATGGGTAAATCCGCGTGAGATCAGCTCCTGCTGCATGTGTCGGCTGCGGTTTCCGGTGCGGCAGATGAGCCCGATGGTTGCCGAGCGGTCGCCGTCCACCGTCTGCAGAACCGCTTGGGCGAACCCGTCCGGCCCCTTGGGGTCGTGCATGTCGATACGATGGGCCATGGGGGCGACTCCACTCTGGCGCCATTCCATCGGGGTGCGGACGTCGATGAGCGTGAGTTCGCCCTTGTTCGCCATGTCGAGCGCCTCAGGCGGCGAGAGTTGCGGCCCTGCGGCCTGTGAGCAGCCGATGAAGAGCAGGGCGGTGCCGAGGATGATGGCGAGTGAAGGAATGGATCGATACAGCTTGATCATGCGTCTCTTCCTGAAGGGTGATGTGGCCGATGTCGGGCTGTGCCGGCGCGGGCCTGGGAATGGCTCGGCGCAGATGATTTGGCACTGGCGTGCCGAATGCAATGGGTATACTCGTTGACGTTGTCATCGCCGAACGCCTTATCGCCGAATTACACGGAGTGCTGTCAATGACGAATGCCTTTCTCATCGGCATGAGCGGTTCTCAAGAGGTCTCCATGCTCGGGCGCATGGCCAATCGGCACGGTCTCGTGGCCGGGGCGACGGGGACCGGCAAGACGGTCACGCTGCAGCGTTTGGCCGAGGGCTTCAGCCGCATGGGCGTGCCGGTCTTCCTCGCCGACGTGAAGGGCGATCTCGCCGGAATCGGCCGGCCGGGCGGCGACAATCCGCGTGTCGCCCAGCGGGTGGCCGAATTGACCCTGGAGGCGCGCGAAGGTTTCGTTCATGCCGCCAATCCGGTCATGTTCTGGGACATCCACGGCGAGCGAGGGCATCCGCTGCGTACCACCATCAGCGAGCTGGGGCCGCTGCTCCTCTCGCGCCTGCTCAACCTCAACGAGGTGCAGGAGGGGGTGGTCAACATCGTCTTCGAGGTCGCCGACGAGCATGGCTGGCTGCTGCTCGATCTCAAGGATCTGCGCGCCTTGCTGGCCCACGTTTCGGACAATGCCGAGAGCCTACGGACCCGTTACGGCAACGTCTCCAAGGCCAGCGTCGGTGCCATCCTGCGGCGTCTGCTCGCACTGGAGCAGCAGGGCGGCGAGCGTCTGTTCGGCGAGCCGGCTCTGGCCCTGCAGGACATGATGCAGACCGACGTGCAGGGGCGCGGTTATGTCAACGTCCTGGTCGCCGAGAAGCTGATTCATACGCCTGCGCTCTACTCCACCTTCCTGCTGTGGCTGCTCTCCGAACTCTTCGAGGAATTGCCCGAGGTTGGCGATGTCGAGCGGCCGCGCATGGTGCTCTTCTTCGATGAGGCGCATCTGCTGTTCGACGATGCCCCCAAGGTTTTGCTCGATACGATCGAAAAGGTGGTGCGTCTGATCCGCTCCAAGGGCGTCGGCGTCTATTTCGTCACCCAGAATCCGCTCGACATCCCGGAAGACGTCTTGGGTCAGCTCGGCAACCGGGTGCAGCACGCATTGCGTGCCTATACCCCGAAGGATCAGAAGGCGGTGCGGGCTGCAGCCCAGACCTTCCGCGAGAATCCGGAGCTGGACACCGAGGCGGTGATCACCGCGCTCGGGGTCGGGGAGGCGCTGGTCTCGACGCTGGACGAGGACGGCGTGCCGGGTGTGGTGCGGCGGGTCGACATCGCTCCGCCGAGGAGCCAGCTCGGGCCGATCAGCATGGCCGAGCGCGAGACCCTGATGCGGGATTCGCTGGTTGCGGGCGTCTACGACACCTTGGTCGATCGCGAGTCGGCCTATGAGATTCTGGAGCGGCGCGGGCAGGAGGCGGCCGATGCTTCAGCCGCCTCGCGCGGATTGGATATTTCCTATGGGGATGGTTCTGGCTCAGGCGCATCGGAGCCCGAGACGCCATCGCCCAGGCGCCGCTCAAGCAGCGCTTCACGCGCGCGTCAGAGTCCGATCGAGGCCTTTGCGACCAGCGCGATGCGCTCGCTTGGCACTCAGATCGGCCGCCAGCTGGTGCGCGGCATCATGGGATCCCTGCTGGGAGGCGGGACGCGCCGTCGCTGACTGCTCGGACGGGCTACGTCCCCAGGTTCGCACTTGGGGACGCGGAAGGGGCTACTGGGATGCGCCCTCGTCGGCGGGGTTCGAGTCCAGCGATTCGCTGGCGGCTTCGAGCCGCGCGGCCGCTGCGTCGGCGGCCTTGGCCAACCCTTCCTTCGCACGGTCGACGGCGTTGTCGATCGAGGCGCCCGCCTTCTCCATGTTGTCGTTGGCCTGATCGAGCGCGCTCTGGGCGCGGGCGGAGCCCTCCTGAATGGCTGCATCGATCTGCTTGCCGGCGCGCTCCGCTGGGCCGGGTGGCGGTGGCGGTTCGCTTTGGTCGCATCCGGCGGCGATCAGCATGACGAGCGCGATGGCTCCGGCGCCGAGTCGGCGCGCATTGCGGTTGAGATCTGCTGTGTGCTGCATCGGGTCTTTCTCCGTTTGACGTTGGTCCGTGGGGTTTGGCCTCAGGCCCCTTCGAGTGGCTCCAGGGTCTTGAGCCAGAAGGTCATGGGCTTGGGGCTCTGTTCGGTTTCGTCGAGATCCTTCCAGGTGTAGGTCGTTTCCAGCTCCGGGTGCTTGACGTAGCCTCGGCGGGTCCAGAATGCGTCCAGTGGGACGTAATCGGCCGGGCGGCGCGGATGATCGAGCGGGCGCTGGACGCCGCAGAAGGCGGCTTGAGCGAAGCGCTTCAGTCGGCGGGCATAGTCCTCGCGCTCGGTGAAGAAACGCACGCCGAGTCCCCGTCCTCGGTACTCGGGGAGCAGGACGGATTCGCCGAAGTAGAAGATCCGTTCCGGATCGTAACCCTGGGACAGGAATGGGCGTTTGAACTCTTCGGTTTCGTCGGCCATGGGCAACCCGGTGGAGGCGCCGACGACCCGTCCGCCGTCCAGGGCCAGGACGAACAGGCTTTCGGGGGAGCGGCTGTAGGTCTCCAGATAGCGCGCCTCATAGTTCAGGTCGCCGTCATAAAGATAGGGCCATTCGCGAAAGACGCGGATCCTCAGCTCGGCGAGGGCAGAGACATGGGGCGCGATGGCGTTCCCCATATAGCGTTCCACGGTCAGCGCGTTCATGGGATCTCCTCTCGGGTATCGCTTTGGATGAGGGTTCCAGACGTATCGTAAGGTCGCGAGCCTGGGGCTAGAATGCAAGCCGGCACTCTTCCGCTCAATGATCGCGCCCCGTTACGCCAGGAGTCGCAATGACCTTGGAGCTATTCCGCACCCGTCCCGAGGCCCCCGGTTCGCGTCTGCTCCGGTCGTTTGTCTGTTTGTTCTGTCTCGGTGCGTTGCCAGCCCAGGGTGACGACCTCTTGG
Source organism: Thiorhodococcus fuscus (assembly GCF_042682685.1). Lineage (NCBI taxonomy): Bacteria > Pseudomonadati > Pseudomonadota > Gammaproteobacteria > Chromatiales > Chromatiaceae > Thiorhodococcus > Thiorhodococcus fuscus. The sequence continues at coordinate 51,211 of NZ_JBHUHX010000059.1, read as the reverse complement.
TTTCGGATCGGCTGCAGCGGCTCAAGGGGATGAAGATCCAGGAGCTGCTCGACGTCTCGGTGACGTCCGTCTCCAGACGTCCCCAGAAGTATGCGGATGCGGCAGCGGCCCTGTTCGTCATCTCCTCCGAGGACATCCGCCGCTCCGGGGCTACCTGTATCCCCGAACTCTTGCGCATGGTGCCTGGGATCGAGGTGGCTCAGATCGACGCCAACAAATGGGCCATCTCATCGCGCGGCTTCAACGGGCGTTACGCGAGCAAGTTGCTGGTGCAGTTGGATGGACGGACCCTCTATACGCCGCTCTATTCGGGCGTCTACTGGGATGCCCAGGATACCCTGCTCGATGATATCGAGCGTATCGAGGTCATCCGAGGACCGGGTGCGACACTCTGGGGCGCCAACGCGGTCAACGGCATCATCAATATCATCACCCGCTCGGCGCACGATACAGAGGGGGGGCTGCTCAACCTCGCGGTGGGCAACGAGGAGCATGCCTCCGGCGCCATCCGCTATGGATTGCCGCTCGGGGATGGAAAGGCGGTGCGCGTCTATGCGAAGGGCTTCGACCGCGATGGCAGCATTACGCGCTCGGGCGAGGAGGGCGCCGATGATTGGCGCGGTGGGCAGCTTGGGTTTCGCGCCGATCTGGATCTTTCGTCCGAAGACACGCTGACCCTGCAGGGCGATTATTACAACGGCGACGCCGGAGCGAACCTGGCCAGTGGATCCGGGCCGACCAGCGCCGAGGCGGACATCTCCGGAGGCAATCTGCTGGGCCGCTGGTCGCGTCAGCAGGGCATGGATTCGACCCTGGCACTCCAGATCTACTATGACCAGACGCGTCGTGCCAACTGGACCCTGACCGAGATCCGCGACACCCTGGATATCGATCTCAAACAGGACCTGAACCTTGCGGGCCGGCACCTGCTCGTTTGGGGGTTGGGTTATCGCATGACCCGTGACGATCTCTCGACCGACTATGGCTCGGCGCTCCGATTCGATCCCTCGCGCCGGCAGGATACGATTCTGAGCGGTTTCATTCAGGACGATCTCTCGCTCGCCAATGGGCGGTTGCACCTGATCGTCGGCACCAAACTCGAACACAACGATTACACCCAGTGGGAGCTGCAGCCGAACATCCGCGTGCTGTGGAACATGGCGGCCGACACCAATCTCTGGGCCGCCGTTTCGCGCGCGGTGCGCACCAGCTCCCGCTTCGAGAGCGACTCCGCCATCATGACCGGCCCGGTCGTCATCTCGGGCAACCCGGAGATGACGTCGGAACGTCTGACCGCCTACGAGGTCGGGTTGCGCGCCCGCCCGCGCGAGAATCTCTCGATCGATCTCACCGCCTTCGTCAATCAGTACGATCATCTCCAGACCTATAAGATGGCCGGACGCGGGTTCGTGCTCACCTACGACAACGGGGGGGACGGGATCGGCTATGGCGTGGAACTGGCGAGCAACTGGGATCTGACGCGCGCCTGGCGTTTGAAGCTGGCCTATAGCTGGCTGCAGATGGAGCTGGACTCCGATGACAGCGCCTCGATCGCCTCGATCGATATCTACGATTCGGCCCCGCACCATCAGCTGAGTCTGCGCTCCTGGGTCGATCTCGGACCGAATTTGGAGTTCGATACCAACCTATATTTTGTCGACGGGCTGGAGCACTATGACACCGACGCCTATCTCCGGGTCGACGTGCGTCTGGGGTGGCGATTGGCGCCGGACATGGAATTGAGTCTGGTCGGACGGAATCTGGGCGACGACCGTCATGGGGAGCTTTCCAATTTCCACGGCGGCTCAGGGTCGAGTGGCCTGATCTATACCCAGGTGGAGCGCAGTCTTCTTCTACAAGCCAAGTGGTTCTTCTAGAGATCGGCGGCTAGTCGGTCGATTGGCAGATCGATCGCCTGGATAGGATTGAGGGCGATGTCGACGATGGCGAGTCGATGAGACAGGTTCCTTTGGAAATCACTCCCGCGCCTGAGTCAAAGGCCGACTCCGGCGTCGCGGGGCGGTCGCTGGGAGGGCGTCCCCTCGCGTCCTGGGCATGGTTCGTTCTTCTTTGTCTCGTTTTGGCTCGGTCGCACGCCGAGACCTTCTCCGAGGTCGACGTTCGCGCCGTCTACCTCTTCAATTTCGCCGTCTTCGTCGACTGGCCTTCCTCCGCGTTCGAATCCTCGACCAGCCCCATCCGCTATTGCGTCGTCGGTTCTCAGGCGCTGCGCGCCAGTCTGGAGCTGGTGCTGGACGACGAGCATGTCGGTGGGCGGGCCTTGCAGCTCATGCCGGCAACCGAGCCGCTGAATTGGCGTCGCTGTCATCTGCTCTATATCGGACATGGCGCCAAGACGCGTGCGCGTCAGATCCTGACGGCTGTCCGGGGGGCGGCGGTTCTCACGATCGGTGCGTCGGAGGAGTTCGTTCGCGAAGGCGGCATGATCGGTCTGGTGCGTCGCGGTCAGCGTCTGAGAGCGATCGTCGACCGGGACGCGGCCGAGCGCGTCGGTATCCGCATCAGCTCGAAGCTGCTGCGTCTTTCGACCCTCGTCTCCGGCATCCGCGAAGGTGTTGCGCCATGATTCAGTTTTTTCGCGACCTCTCCATGCGCTGGAAGGTCGTTTCGGTGGTGATGCTGGTCATCGTTCCCGTGCTGTTGCTCTCGACCTGCGTGGTCATGGTCACCGACGTCGTCAGCATGCGCTCGGGGCTGGCGGAACGGGTCACGGCATTGGCTCGCGTCGCGAGTATCAATACGGCCGCAGCACTGGCCTTCATGGACGAGGAGGCGGCCGAAGAGGTCTTCAATGCGCTGGGCAGCGAGCGCGACGTGCTGCAGATCCGTATCCGTACACTCGACGGCAAGCTCTTCGCCCGCTACCGGAGCCGAGAGGTGCGACATGAGTTGCGGCTCCGTCGGATCGATCGCTACGAGGCCGCGCATCCCGAGAGTATGGCGCTCGGCCGGCTGTTGGCCGGAGAGCCGCTGACCCGCTTTTGCGATGACTATCTGGACGTGCGCCTGCTGGTGTCGGTCAAGGGCAAAGCGCTTGGCGTGATGGACCTGCAGTACGACACGGGCGAGTTGCGACAGCGTATTTTCTATCAGGTAGCGCTGACTTCGGTGGTGTTTCTGTGCGGAATTCTGTTGGCCTTTCTGCTGGCGGTGGGGCTGCATCGTCTGATCTCGATGCCGCTCAATGCGGTGGCGGGTGCGATGGAGAATCTCGCCGCCAGGCGCGACTACTCGATCCGGCTCGATGTTGGTCGAGCGGACGAACTCGGCACCCTGATTCGCGCCTTCAATGGGATGCTGGAGCAGATCCAGCTGCGCGATGAGGATCTGCGTCAGGCGCGCGATGCGGCGGAGGCGGGCAGTCTGGCGAAGTCCCAGTTCCTCGCCGTGATGAGTCATGAGATTCGCACCCCAATGAACGGCATCATCGGCATGGCCGAGCTGCTGTCGGGAACGCAACTGGACGAGCGCCAGCGGCACTTCGTGCGCACCATCCAGGTCTCGGCCGAATCGCTCCTCGACATCATCAGCGACGTCCTGGATTTCTCCAAGATCGAGGCCGGCCGTCTGGAGCTGGAACGCGTCGAGTTCGATCTGCACTCTCTCATGGGGCGGATCTCGGACCTACTCTCCGAGACGGCGCGCCGCAAGGGCCTGGAACTGATAACGCGTATTTCGCCGCATTGTTCGAGCCGGGTCCTGGGCGATCCCGGTCGTTTGCGCCAGATCCTGATGAATCTGGTTTCGAACGCGGTCAAGTTCACCGAGGCGGGGTATGTGCAGTTGAGCCTGAGCTGCCTGGAGGAGACCGATGACGAAATTCGAATTCGTATCGCCGTTAAGGATACGGGCATCGGGCTCTCGTTCGAGGAACAGTCGCGGATCTTCGACCGTTTCAGTCAGGCCGATTCGTCGACATCGCGACGCTACGGCGGAACCGGGCTCGGGCTGGCGATCAGCAAGCAGCTGGTCGAGCTCATGCATGGCACGCTGACCTTGGATAGCCTGCCCGGTCATGGTTCCCTGTTCCAGATCGAGTTGAACCTGCCGAAGGCGAGTCCAGGGCCGTCCGGTCAGGCTCTGGATCTGAAGGGACTCCGTGTCCTGCTGGTTGACGGCGATCGGGATGGCGCGGCTCGGCTGATCGACGATTGCAGCGTCTTGGGTATCGAGGTGCTGCAGATTCCCCATCTGGGCGAGGCGATGGCGCTGGCGCTCACCCAGGCTGCTGGTGGAAACGGCTTTTCCCTGTTCGTTCTCGACGAGGCGCAGCTACCCCCGCTGGATCTGCCCGTCGGTCGGGTGCTACGCGACCTGATCGACCAGGCGATGGGGGCCGTCCTGCTGTGCGAGCGCGAATCGGGGGGCGCGAAGCCACCTGGCTGGGACGGGCTGGAATGCCTGGTGAGGCCCATGGAGTGTCACGTTTTGACGCGCGCTTTGGGTGCTATGATACACAGCTCGCCTCTGGGCGAGGACAGGGCGTTTTCAGCGCCGGACCGGCAGGGAGGCGAGCGGCCAAGTCTGGGTTTGCGGGTGCTGGTCGCGGAGGACAATCCGGTCAATCAGGACGTGATCGACAGCATGCTGAGCGTGCTGGGTTGCAAGGCGGTGATGTGCGCGGACGGTCAGGCCCTGCTCGCCGAATTGGCGCGCTCGGATTACGACCTCGTCCTGATGGATTGTCAGATGCCGTTGATGGACGGTTACGAAACGACCCGGCGTCTTCGTTCGAGGGAGCAGACACGCGGGAGCCATCTGCCTGTGATCGCCCTGACGGCCTATGCGATGGAGGGCGATCGCGAGCGGGCGATGGCCGCTGGCATGGATGACTATCTGGTCAAGCCGTTCAAGCTGGCCGATTTGGCCAAGATGCTGCGGCGCTGGACGGCATCTGGATGATTGGTTTCGTCGTGCTGTAGCGGACAGCGGACGCCTTAATTTTTACCGAAACGTTCGATACGGGACTGCTCGAAGCGATGGAGGAGCCGTCGGAATGAAGTCTGCATCCTGCTCGCCGCTTGGCGACGCATTCCGGCGCATCCGAGGCGCCGCGATCTTGACCTCGCTTCTACTGCTGGTCCCGGCGGTCGTGGTCATCCAGTCGAACCCGAACCGGATCGTGGCGAACGCCGCCCTCCTGATGTTCGTCGTGCTGCTGGCCATCTCCATGGGGCTGCTGGTCGCCGATCGCTGGCAGCGGCGCGTTACCCGCCCGCTCGTCGCGCTCTCGTCCCTGATCGAGCGCGTCCTGCGCGAGGGCGACTACGGACTGCGCGCGGCCCCGCTGGAGGACATCCAACTCTCGCGTGTTGCCGTCGGTTTCAACGCCTTGCTCGAACGGCTCGAACAGCTGGGGCAGCGCGATCGCTGGTATTTCCGCCAGCGCGAGCGCATCGAGCACGAGTTCGATGAACGATGCGGCCACCTGGCGCAGGCCAATGTCGAGCTGGAGCAACAGATTCGCCAGTCGGAGTCGGCCAGGCGCGCCGCAGAGCGTCTGCTGGAGGTCGCGGACCAGGTCAAGCAGGCCAAGTCTCAGCTCCTCTCGAACATGAGCCATGAGATCCATACCCATCTCGCGGGTGTCATGGGAATCGGCGAATTGCTGATCGCGGAGGATCTGCCAAGCGAGCAGCGGCGTCTTCCAGCCGCCCTGGTCCGCTCGGGTGGGGCCTTGCGCACGGCGATCAACGACATGCTCGATGTCGCCCAGATCGAGGCGGGGCGAATTCGACTCGGCACCGGCGATTTCGTGCTGGCGGATTGCATCGAAGAGAGTCTGGTCGCGCTCGCCGACCGCGCTCGGGAGCGGGGTGTCGAGCTGGTCATTCGACTCGATCCCGATCTGCCGCACGCCATCCGTGGCGATCAGGTCCGTATCTCTCAGGTTCTCGGGATACTCGGGGCGGCGGCTATTCGCAGCGTCCTCGGTCGGGAGCTGCTGCTGATGGTTCGACTGGACGAGCGCGAGGGCGATCGGGCGGTGGTTCGGGTCGAGGTCCAGGTCGTCGGGAAGGGGGGGCTCGGCGGCGAGTTTGACTCAGCCGCTCTCGGCGGGAGGACACTGGCCGGGAGCGGGTCGCATTTGGGTCTCTCGATCGCGCGAGACCTGATCGAGCTGATGGGTGGGGCGAGCACATTGGGGGATTCCGCACGCAGTGAGGGGCTTGGGTTCAGACTCCCCGTGACCGTCACCCAATGGGAGGCGCCCTGGTCGGTGGCACGCGCCCAGCTTCAGGGCATGAGGATGGTGCTGCTCGGCCCCCGGAGTCAGGCGCTGACGACGCTCTGCGACTATGCGAGCGAGGCTGGGGTCCTGGTGTACGAGTGCACCGAGCCCGGCGAGGCGCGCGAGGTCCTGTCCGAGGCGCACGATGGCGTCGTTCCCTTCGATCTGTTGGTCATGGATTCGGAGCTGAAGGACCTGGATTTGCTGGTCTCGCCGTCCGTGCTCGCCGAAACGCCAGCGCTCGACCAGGTTGCGCGGATTCTGCTGGTCCCGACGATCGACGACTGGGGTGGCGAGAGCACGGCTGCGCTGCGTGTCGATGCCTATCTCGTCAAGCCGGTGCGTCGCAGTCAACTGATCGCGACTCTGGCTAGGGTGACATCTGGTGGTGGGGTCGCGCCCGGTTCCACCGAGGCGGTGACGGCCGACAACGGTGCGTTGGAGCCGCTCGGTCTCAAGGTGCTGGTCGCCGACGATAACGCCATCAATCAGGATCTGGCGGTCGCCATGCTGTCGGCGCTGGGATGCGAATCCCGCGCGGTCTTCGATGGCCAGGCTGCGGTGGATGCCTGTACGGCGGAGTCCTTCGACGCGGTGCTCATGGACTGCAAGATGCCGTTGATGGACGGTTATGAGGCGACACGTCGTCTGCGGCTGCGCGAGTCCGGTGGTTCGGGTCGGCGTTTGCGGATCATCGCGCTCACCGCACATGCGATGGAGGGCGATCAGGAGCGGTGTCAGGCGGCGGGCATGGACGATTATCTGACCAAGCCCATTTCGATGAAATCGCTGCACCGCGCGTTGCTGCGCGGGGTTGGCGGGAGGGTCCGGCCGGTCTCCGATCTTGACGCGTGCGAGCCGGGTGTGACGGTCGATTTGGGTATGCCAGCGCGTCTCGGGCCGGATCCCTTCTGTCTCGACGATCTCGAGGCCGTCCCGGTCCTGAACCCTGGGGCGCTCGACGAGATCGGCTCGATCGATCCGCGCTCCGGCTCCGCGCTGGTGATGCGGATGATCGCCAGCTATCTCGACTCCGAATCGACACTGGTCGCCCGTATCCGCGCAGGGATCGAGGCCGGCCAGCCACAAGGGGTCGCCGAGGCCGCTCGGGCGCTCTGTTCGGCGGCCAAGACGCTTGGAGCGGCTCGGTTGGCGACGCTCTGCGCTCGGCTGGAGCGCTCCTCGCGTGCCGGAGGCGCTCAGGTTCCTCCGCTGCGCGTGACCTCGACTCTGGAGCAGACGGCTGCCGAGACCCGCATCGCGATTGGCGAGCGCTTTGGCGGTACCGGTGACCGGCCCCGTGAGATTGCGATCGCCGATCGGTCCTCGGTCGCTACGCCGATGCGCGAGTTCGATTCGCTCGTGCCAATGCCGCTGTCCAAAGGGCAGTTCGTCGAGGTCGATGATCGGCCGTCCGTGCGCGACCGCCCGCTGATTCTGGTGGTGGATGACGATCCGTCGACACACCTGCTCGCCCAGACCGCCTTCGAAGAATCCGGGCTCAGGTTCGCCGGCGCCTGGGATGGACAGGGCGCGCTGGAGGCGGTGCGTTTCCAACGCCCGGATCTAGTTCTGTTGGATGCGGGCATCCCCGTGATGGACGGTTACGAGACCTGTCGGCGTTTCCGGAGTCTGGCCGGTTTCGAGCTGCTCCCGATTCTCATGCTTACGGGACTGGAGGATCTGTCCGCCGTCGAGGCCGCCTATGATTCGGGTGCCACCGATTTCTACTCCAAGCCGGTCAACTGGCGCCTGCTCGTTCATCGGATCCGCTATCTGCTGCGCAACCACGCGACGCTCGACGCGCTGCATCTCAGCGAGGCGCGCAACGCCGCCCTGATCGCGGCGATCCCCGATGCGCTCATGCGGCTCGATCGGCGCGGTCGGGTGCTGCAATTCAAGCTGGGCCGGATCCTCAAGAGGGTTCGGGAGACGGTCGAATCGAGGCCGACCGTCCTGTCCGATCTGCTGCCCGAGTCCGCTTGCGCGTTGATACAGCGCGAGCTCGACACGACGCTGGCCGAGCACGGCGTGCGCGAGCTGGAGGTCGAGTTGTCCAACGATCGCGAGGAGACGCTGTTTTTCGATGTGCGTCTCATCGCCGTCGACTCGGAGCAGGTGATTCTCTTGTTGCGCGACATGACCGAGCGACGTCGGCGTCAGCGGGTCATCCATCAGCTCGCCTATCAGGACGGCCTCACCGGTTTGGCCAACCGCGCCCAGTTCAATCAGGATCTCGACTCCGCGCTGACGCGCAACCGCCGCCGCGATGACCGTATCGCCCTGCTGTTTCTGGACCTGGATCGCTTCAAGCGGATCAACGACTCGCTCGGACATGGTATCGGCGACGAGTTGCTGCGTGGCGCGGCGCAGCGGTTGCAGGATGCCGTCGATGAGGCGTCCACTGGCGCCACGCTGCGGGTCGGGAGCATTGCCAATACCGTGGCGCGCTTGGGCGGTGACGAGTTGACGGTGATCCTCAAGGGACAGGGTGTCGAGCGCGTGGCGCAACGGGTCGCCGGGCATGTCATCGAACGCTTCAATGAGCCCTTCCTGTGCTCCGGTCACAGCATCGTCTGTACTGCGTCGATCGGCATTGCACTCAGCCCGAACGATGGGGAGACGCCCGAGACGCTGCTCAAGCACGCAGATACCGCCCTCTATGCGGCGAAGCTGGACGGGCGCAACACCTACCGTTTCTTCACCGCCTCGATGGGCGAATCCGCTTCGCGCAAGCTGGATATCGAGTCGCGTCTGCGTTGCGCCCTGGATCGCGGTGATTTCAAGCTGCTCTATCAGCCGACCTTGGATATCGGCTCCGGGGAGGTTCTCGGGCTGGAGGCGTTGCTGCGTTGGGAGGATGGCGAGAATGGGTTGGTCGAGCCCGCAGATTTCATCTCCATCGCCGAGGAATCGGGACTCATCGTGCCGATCGGGAGCTGGATGATGAATGAGCTGCGTCGCCAGCGCGCGCTCTGGTTGCGCGAGGGGTCTGCATGGCCGATCTCTATCAACCTCTCCGATTGCCAGTTCAGCGATGAGCGTTTGATCGAGCAGTTGGTCGCTCTGTCACAGGAATGCCCTGCGGGAGCGATCGAGTTGGAGGTCACCGAGCGTTTGCTGCTGACGCGCGACACACGATGGATCGAGACCCTGGCTTTGCTCAGAGCGCGCGGGTTGCGGGTGGCCGTCGACAATGTCGGGACGGGTTATTCCTCGCTCTCGCTCCTGAAGCAACTGCCCATCGATACGCTCAAGATCGATCGGAGCTTGGTGCGCGAGATCGGTCGCGATTCGACCTCCGAGCTTCTGGTGCGGACCCTGGTCGCGCTTGGTCGGGGGCTGGGGGTGAGGGTCGTGGCCGACGGGGTCGAGACGAATGAGCAGCTGGATTTTCTGGCCCGTGAGGGTTGCCATGCCGCTCAGGGTTATCCGTTCTCGGCTCCGCTTGCGCCGTCTCAGCTCGTCTTCGATCTCTCGGCGGTCGGATCGCCTCCGGGGCGGGGCGTCAGAACGCATCCGGGGCTCTGACGCGTCCCCGATGCTCGGCCCGGCTTGCTTTTCATAGAGCGCGTTGGCAACCTCCGTTGGTCCGATGCGTGCGGCGACAGGCTCCGCTCCAGATGTGCCCCGATCCCAGTGCCGTCGCAGTCGTCGGATGCGATCGATCCCGCCCAGATCACAATGTACCGGAGGAATTCGATGAAAGCGTCACTGATGTCGTTCGCCGTCCTGTCTCTCGGTCTCTCTGCGGGGCTGGCGGCCCAGCCCTATCCTTACGCACCAGTACCCGGGGCTGCGCCCTACGGCCCTGCACCGATGCCCTATGCGCCCCCGACCGTCGCGCCCTGGGGCGCGCAGGCCTATCCGTTCGAGACGGCGCCGGGGTTGCAGGATGGCGGGCAGTCCCGATCGGCGGCGCCGGGGGATGGCGATGGGGCGCGATCGCTGCCCGCGAGACCCGCCGGCCCGGTGGCCGAGGCCGGCGCCAGACTCAAGGAGGGCATGGACCGTCTGCTCAAGTTCCTCGGTGAGCAGGATTCGATGAACAAGCTTCAGGTCGCGGCCTTTCTCGATCGCGAGATCGCCCCCTACTTCGACTTCGATTCCATGGCGCAATGGGTCGCGGGTCCGGCCTACCGCTCCATGTCGCCCAAGGAGCGTTCGGATCTGACCGCCTGGCTGGAGTCCGATTTTCTCAGCGTGTTGGCCAGCAATCTGGTCGGTTATCAGGGGCAGCAGGTCCGCATGCTGAAGCCTCGGCACGGCCCGCGCGGCACGGTCAACATCAATGTGGCGATCCTGCGGGCGGGAGAGTATCCGTCGACCCTGCAGTTCCGCATGGCTCCATCGGACCAGGGGTGGCGTGTCTACGATGTGGTCGCCAACGGTCGGAGCGCTGCCTCCTACTATCGGGTTCAGTTCCAGCGCATGGCGGGGTCTGTGCAGGGTGAGCCGGCCGTTCGATGAGGTCCGTTGCGCTCATGCCCCGGCTGGCCTCGTGAGCCGTCGGGCGCGTCTGCAATGAAGGGGCGGGGCTCGCGCGGGAGCGATCCGAACGTCCGTATCGGGCGTCTCATGCTGCTGGGCGCCTGGGTGGTCGGGTTGGGGCTCCTGTTCGGTTTCTTCGAGGGCGTCATCGATCGCCAGGAGAATCCGAATCCCGATCCGATCGCCACGCAGGGGCCGGGCGGGACGCGGCAGGTGGTCCTTCGGCGCAATCGTTCGGGTCACTATGTCGCGACCGGGACCATCAATGGCCGGCCGGTGCGCTTTCTGGTCGACACGGGGGCGACCCAGGTCGCCTTGCCGATCGATCTCGCCCGCCAGCTCGATCTAACGCTACGCCCAGGCGGGAACAGCATGACCGCGAACGGTGTGGTGCGGACTTGGAGCGCGCGGCTCGATCGCGTCGAGATCGGCGGTCTGGTGGAGCGCGACGTTCGGGCGAGCGTGCTGCCGAACATGCCGGGCGATTCGGTGCTTCTGGGCATGAGCTATCTCAAGCATCTCGAACTTGTCCAGCGCGGAGATACGCTCACGTTGCGCCGCCATTCCACGCCCTGATCGATCGGGCGTCGGGCGCACCGCTCGTCTGGGGTTCGGATTCGCGGTAAGCTCGCCCCGCTCGGGCGCCCCGAGGGGCTCGACGTGCATCTTCATTGCGGTCAGAGGTGCTTGGATTTGAAGAATCCGGTGAACAAGGGGAGAGTGGGGACCGCGATCGTCGGCCTGCTCGGTGTCGCGATGGTGGTGGTGATGTCTCAGACCGGCCGTCGGGGCAATCCCAATCCATATCCGGTCGCCTTCATCGGTGAGGGCGACGTCCCACAGGTGGTTCTGAAACAGAACGACTTCAGCCAGTTCGTCACTACCGGTCGGATCAATGACCGGCGGGTCGATTTCCTCGTGGACACGGGCTCGGTCGATGTCGCCATGCCATATCGTGTCGCCGAGCGGCTCGAACTCCACCTGACCCCAGGGCATGTCAGCAAGACGGGCAACGGCAACGTGCAGAGCTGGACCGCCTGGCTGGATCGTGTCGACATCGGAGGGCTGGTCGTCAACGGGGTCAAGGCGACCGTGCTGCCCAACATGCAGGGCGATCAGGCCTTGCTCGGCATGGCCTATCTGAGGCATCTCGAAGTGGTGCTGGCCGGCGGCGAGATGACCCTGCGTCCCTATGCGGAGCGTCCCTGAGGCGCGATCCGTTTGCGGCTATCCACGGTGCTTCTCGGCTTCGAGCAGACGCGCCTTCATGCGTCGCAGGCCGAGCCAGGCGATCAGGACCACCAGCGGGGCCGATAGCCCCGTCGCATAGCTGGCGTCGATCGGAAAGCCATGGCCCTCGATCCCTTTGAAGAGATAGCCGATCAGACCGACCCCGTAGTAGCCGATGGCGATCACCGAGAGTCCTTCGACCGTCTCCTGTAGACGCAATTGGAGCTTGGCGCGCTGGTTCATGGATTCCAGCAGACTGCGGTTCTGCTCCTGAAGCCCAACCTCTACGCGGGCGCGCAGCAAGCTGGTTAGACGCGCAGCCCGTTCTGCCAGGCCCTGCTGGCGCTTGGAGGTCGAGGTGCAGGTGGCGACGGCCGGCGCGAGTCGGGCCTCAAGGAACTCGGTGAAGGTTTGGAGCCCCTCGATGCGTTTCTGGCGAAGCTGTTCCAGTCGCTGCTGGACGACGCCGTAGTAGGCGCGCGACGCCTCGAAGCGAGAGTCGGTGCGCGCCGCGACGGCCTCGATCTCGGAGGCCAGGGTCGTCAGGTCGTCGAGCAATTCGCTCTCGGCGCTCGATCCCGCTGCCTCCTTCTCGGTCATGCGCGCGGCGACCGCGACCAGCCGACGGTCGCCTTGGCTCAGGATGACATTCGCCTCGCGGGCGATCGGCAGTCCAATCAGCGCCATGGCCCGATAGGCGTTCAGTTCGAGGATGCGTTTGACCAGCCGCCCGGCCTGGCTGTTGGATAGCCCCTGGTCGCGCACCAGAATGCGCGAGTAGCCGTCGCTGTGGATGCGCATGTCCGACCAGGCACGTCCGGCCCCACCGACCACCTCCGAGCCGATGATGGGATTGCCCGAAAAGAAGGAGTCGAGTTCCTCCTGGCTGCGTTCCGGCATGTCGCGTGATTCGAGCGCGAGCGAGGTCGCCGTGACGACCTCGCCGGGCATGTCGCGCAGCCATGCCTCGGGCAGCTCCCGCAATACGGGTTGTGCGAAGGGGTGGATGAAGGCGCCGTGCTTGGTGAAGGTGTAGGTGACGAATTCGGTGTGACGCTCCCAGAGCAGGCCGATGTCGCCGAGCATGGCCGAGTAGTGCTGGTCGATTTGATCCGGGATCGGCAGTCCATAGCATTCGAGCAGGCGGAACAGGTGCCGCAGGTTGCGACCGCTGCCGCGCTCGCCGCAGATGGCCGCCAGATGCGAAACGCGTTCGGGCGCATGCAGCGGCTCATAGTTGCGCGCATGCAGTTCGGCGACGGCCTGATGACGCAGCGGATGTTCCTTGAACGGCAATGGCATGGTGAAGCAGCTCCTGGCGACGATGGGCCGCACAGATTAGCGGGAAATCATGACCCGACAAAGTCGTGATCTCTGTCGGTCCAGGGCGCTGGCGTTTGGGGTGGGCGAATTCTTCGCCGCCTTTTCGGGGGCTGTTGAAGTGACTCGCGTTTTGGTGGATAAGTACAGCTGATCATGGGCCTTTGCGCGCAGTGGATCGATCGAGCCGTGCGCCAGAACGGGTGCCGGCACTTCGGGTGGCTGGATGAATACACGCATTGAGATGTCTCTCGGGATGACCGAACAAATCGACTCGCAAACACAATATGACGACGAAACCGAGTCCTTGCGCAAGACGCTTGAGCGGATGCGCAAGGAGGCGGAGGAGGAAGTCATGCGCCTCAATCGCCGGCTCGCCGAACGGGAGTTCGAGCAGGACAGCTCGGTCGCGACCGCGACCGAGCGTCTCGCCATGCAGCAGGAGATGACGGTTCTGCAGCAGACCCTGGAGGCGAAGGAGCAGGCGCTCGACCACATCACCGAGGAGTGTCGCCGACTCGAAGACGAGCTTGAGGACCAGAACATGGCCTTCGACGGTCTCAAGCAGGAGGTCGAGCGCAAGGACAAGGCCGTCCAGGAACTCCAGTCCGAGCTCGACCGGCTGCGCGACGAGGTCGCCATGCTCAAGGCCCGACCGGAGGAGCCGCCTTCTCCGGTGGTGATGTCCGCCCCGGTTGTTTCCGAGCCGCCGAAGATTCAGACCGCCTGGATCGTGATCGGGGCGCTGGTCATGTTCGTGCTGCTGTCGGCCACCATGCTCAGCTTCCTCTATCTCTTCTGGGACCGGATCCATATCCAGCTTCCGGGGCTTCAGCTCGGCGGTGCGGTCCCGGTCGAAATCATCGCCGAGCGTCCGCCGACGTCGATCGCCGTCCAGGCCCCGGACCCGAAGCCGGCCAGTGCGCCGGTTGCGGCGCCGGAGGCTCCGGCTGCGGTTGGGGCGTCGTCTTCGCCCGAGGTCGCCGCGACGCGGCCCGCGTCGCCTCGGGTGCGCAACGACCGTTTGCGCAGTGGTGCCCTGGGGCCGACGATGGTGCTGGTGGAGGGCGGTCGCTTCAAGATGGGCAACGCCAGCCTTGCGGGGGCGGATTTCAGCCCGCCGCACGAGGTGACGGTTGCGTCCTTTCTGATCGGTCTCAACGAGGTGACCTTTCAGGACTATGCCCGATTCACGCGCGCGACCGGCCGCGCGCCACCCGACGACTACGGTTGGGGACGTGGCTCGCGTCCGGTGGTCGGGGTGAGCTGGGACGATGCCAGCGAGTACGCAGCATGGCTCTCGCGGGAGACCCGCAGGGTGTATCGGTTGCCGACCGAGGCCGAGTGGGAATATGCCGCTCGGGCGTCAACCAATACGCCTTTCTGGTGGGGCTACGGCATCGAACCGGGTCGGGCCGTCTGTTTCGACTGCGGCTCGCGCTGGGACAACCGCTCCACCGCTCCGGTCGGATCCTTTCCTGCCAACCCCTTCGGTCTTCATGATACGGCCGGCAATGCCATGGAGTGGGTTGACGACTGCTACACCCCCAATTATCGCGGCGCCCCGACCGATGGGCGCTCCTGGCGCGTTCCCGGCTGTGCCGAGCGGGTCGCGCGCGGGGGTGCCTTCAACAAGCCTTCCTCCTCCATGCGTGCCTTCATCCGGGCGCATTTCGCGCCGGAAGCGCGGCTCGATATGCTGGGCTTTCGGGTTGCCCGCGATCTCTGATCCCTACGGCATGTTCCCGACCGGCGGCGGTGCGATCCTCGGCGTCGGTATCGTCACGCTGGATCTCGTCAATCAGGTCGAGACCTATCCGGTCGAGGATGCCGAGATCCGCGCCCTGAGTCAGCGTCGGACGCGCGGCGGCAACGTGGCCAACAGCCTGGGTGTGCTGAGCCAACTGGGGCATGTCTGTCGCTGGGTCGGGACCCTGGCCGACGACGACGCCAGTTGCTGGGTTCGCACGGATTTCGCGCGCCAGGGCATCGATACGGTCCATGCGGTCGTCCATCCGGGCGGGGCGACGCCGACCTCGTACATCGCGTTGAGCCGTGCCACCGGGAGCCGGACCATCGTTCACCATCGCGATCTGCCCGAACTGGATGCGGACGCGTTCGCGCGGGTTCCGCTCGACGGATTGGGTTGGGTGCATTTCGAGGGCCGCAACCCGGCCGAGACCGGCCGCATGATCGATCGCGTGCGTCGGCTCGCGCCCGGTATTCGGGTGTCGCTGGAGTTGGAGAAGCGCCGAGATGGGATCGAGGTCTTGCTGGATCGACCCGATCTCATCCTCGCTGGACGCACCTATGCCGAGGCGCTGGGTTTCGCTTCGCCCGATGCCTTTTTGGTCGACCTGATGTCGCGCACCCGGGCTCGGCTCTGCGTCGCGGCCTGGGGCGCTGCGGGTGCGACCTTGGCCGTGCGCGACGGCGCGATCGCGCATGTCCCGGCCGTGTCGCCGCCGCGCGTGCTCGATACCCTGGCGGCTGGCGATACCTTCAATGCGGGCGTCATTGACGCGCTCATGCGCGGCCTTGAGCCGTGTGCGGCGGTCGAGCGGGCCGTGCGGCTGGCCGGGTTCAAATGTGGTCGCGTCGGGCTCGACGGACTCGTCGAGGAGGCGCGCCGAGCCGGACTGGTGCTTGCGTGATGGCGGCGACGTCTCGTCGTTTGGATCAGGGCGCCGGATTGGGCTGCTCGACGTGGATCGCCTCGATTTCGGCGATCAGGTCGGCATCCAGCGTCAGATCGATGCTCGCCAGGTTGCTCTCCAACTGCTCCAGCGTGGTGGCGCCGATGATGCTGGCGGTGGTGAAGGGGCGGCTCGTCACCCAGGCGAGCGCCATCTGGGCCGGGTCCAGTCCGTGGCGACGGGCCAGTGCCACGTATTCGCCGGCCGCGCGCTCGGTCTGTGGGTTGGAGTAGCGGCTGAAGCGTGAGAAGAGTGTGATCCGGCCATCGGCGGGTCGCTGGCCGTTGAGATATTTTCCCGACAGGACGCCGAACGCCAGAGGCGAATAGGCCAGCAATCCGCACTGCTCGCGGATGGCGACCTCGGCCAGCCCGATCTCGAAGCTGCGATTGAGCAGGTTGTAGGGATTCTGGATGCTCACCATGCGCGGCAGCCCCTGCTGCTCGGCGAGCGCGAGAAAGCGCATCAGACCCCAGGGCGTTTCGTTGGAGACGCCGATGTGGCGGATCTTGCCCGCCTTCACCTGATCGGACAGCACCTCCAGCGTCTCCAGCAAGGGGATGCTCTCGTCCTCCGCGCTCTCGGTGTAACCGAGCTTGCCGAAGAAGTTGGTCTTGCGATCTGGCCAGTGCAACTGGTAGAGATCGATCCAATCGGTTTGCAGCCGCTTGAGACTGGCGTCGAGCGCGGCCTCGATATTGGGTCGGTCGAGCCGGTGGCTGCCGCCCCGGATGTGGGGCAGCCAGTCGCCCGGTCCGGTGACCTTGGTCGCCAGCACCAATCGGTCGCGGCATCCTCTGGATTTCAGCCAGGTTCCGATGTACTGCTCGGTGCGGCCCTGGGTCTCGCCCATGGGGGGCACCGGATACATCTCGGCCGTGTCGATGAAATTGATTCCGGCCGCCACGGCGCGGTCCAGTTGGGCGTGAGCCTCGGCCTCGGTGTTCTGCTGGCCGAAGGTCATGGTGCCGAGGCAGAGCGCGCTGACCTGGATGTCGGTTCGTCCTAGTGGTCTGAGCTGCATGATGTCTCCTCTCGGGATGGGCGTGATATGTTTCCTCGATCGAGCCAGGTTCGATTCAATGGCGGCTCGATGGTGTCGTGACTGCGATTGTACTCCTCGCGGTGCTCATGGCCGGGCGCGACGGGTAAGGGATTTGTGGGAGGGTGGATCATGCGTTGGTTGGGCACGGCGGCTGGTGGCGCCCTGGGCTTGCTGTTCGGCGGCCCGGTCGGGGCTATGTTCGGCGCCATTTTGGGGCAGGGCGTCGACCGAGGTTTGGCCGGAGGTTATCTCCGCGCCGATCTGTCGGCCGAGCAGCGTGGACGCATCCAGGAGCGGTTCTTCGAGGCCACCTTCAGCCTCCTGGGGCATCTCGCCAAGGCCGACGGTCGGGTCAGCGAGGCCGAGATCGCCTATGCCGAATCGGTGATGGATCGCATGGATCTGTCGCCCGCGTTGCGTCGTAGCGCGATCGATCTCTTCACTCAAGGCAAGTCGGCGCAGTTCGACTGCTTCGCGATGGTCGAGGGGGTGAGCCGCTCCTGTTCCGGGCAGCGCGCGCTATTGCGGTTGCTACTGGAGGTTCTGCTGGGCATGGCCTATGTCGAGTCGGCACCGACCCGGGCGCAGCGGGATCTGCTGGATCAGGTGCGACGCGCTCTGAAGGTTTCTGCGGTCGAGTTCAAGGGACTGGAGCATCTGGTGATGCTGCAGCGTCGCGTGCAGGCGGCAGCTGGGCGCGAGCGCGGGGGAACCGATGAACGTGCGACGGACGAGGCGCCTAGGGCGCATCCCCTATCCGAATTCTATGCCACGCTTGGCATCGAGCCCGAGTCGAGCGTGCCCGAGATCAAGCGGGCCTATCGACGTCTGCTGAGTCAGCACCATCCGGACAAGCTGGCCTCGCGCGGTTTGCCAGAGGAGGCGCTGCGCATGGCGGCACGCAAGACCCACGAGATCCGCCGTGCCTATGAGGCGATCGCCCAGACCCGTGGTTTCTGAATCTTCATTCCGCGATCCAGACCTTGCGGTCGAGTGAAAATCTCGCGCGCATGGGGTAGAGTTGCTCGCTGCTAGAGGCGTCGTCCGCCTCAAGACGGCACCAGATTCGAGATTCCAATAACGACTACATCCTGATTCGGGCGGCGGCGCTTGGGCTTCCGTCACGCGCATCCTGGGGGACACGACAGATGGCGGCTGATCTCATTGCACCTTCGATTCTTTCGGCGGACTTCGCCAAGCTCGGCGAAGAGGTCGACAACGTCTTGGCGGCGGGCGCGGATATCGTCCATTTCGATGTGATGGACAATCATTACGTGCCCAATCTGACCATCGGCCCGCTGGTCTGCGAGGCGCTGCGTAAGCATGGCGTCACGGCACCAATCGACGTGCATCTGATGGTCAAGCCGGTCGATCGCATCATTCCGGACTTCGCTGCGGCGGGTGCGACCTACATCACCTTCCATCCCGAGGCGAGCGAACACGTCGATCGCACCCTGCAACTGATTCGCGGCGAGGGCTGCAAGGCGGGCCTGGTCTTCAACCCGGCGACCTCGCTGAGCTACCTGGACTATGTGCTGGACAAGGTGGATATGATCCTGCTGATGTCGGTCAATCCGGGCTTCGGTGGTCAGAGCTTCATTCCATCCGCCCTGGACAAGCTGTGCGAGGTGCGCGAGATCATCGACGATTCGGGTTTCGATATCCGGCTCGAGGTCGACGGCGGGGTCAAGGCCGACAATATCGCCGAGATCAAGGCGGCGGGCGCCGACACCTTCGTCTCCGGATCCGGTATCTTCGGCAAGGCCAAGGAGACGGATCCACACCGCTACGACAGCATCATCCGTCAGATGCGCGAGGCATTGGCCTCCGTCGATTGCTGAAACGCCACGCCTAACCAAGGAGCTGTTACCGCATGCTGCGGCCGAAGATGATTCTGCTCGACCTGGATGGAACGCTCGTCGATAGCGTTCCGGATCTCGCCTATTGCGTCGACGCCATGATGGCGCGGCTCGGTCGCCCGGTTCGAGGCGAGGCCGCCGTGCGGACCTGGGTGGGCAACGGGATCGAGCGTTTGGTGCGTCGCGCCTTGATCGGCACGCTGGACGGCGAGCCCGAGGAAGTGGACTACCAGCGCGCCTATCCCATCTTCCTCGAACTCTATGCCGAGAATACCTTCAAGCGCTCGGGTCTCTATCCGGGCGTGCGCGAGGGAATCGATTTTCTGAAGGCGGCGGGGTATCCGCTTGGGTTGGTCACCAACAAGGCACGCTGTTTCACCGAGCCATTGCTGAGGCATGTCGGGCTTTACGACGACTTCGGCATTCTCGTGTGCGGCGACACCTTGCCGCGCAAGAAGCCGGATCCACTGCCCTTGCTGCATGCGGCCGGTCATTTCGCTGCCGCGCCGGAGGACTCGCTGATGATCGGCGACTCGATCAGCGACGTGAAGGCGGCGCGGGCCGCCGGCTTCGGGATTATTTGCACCAGCTACGGTTACAATCACGGCCAGGACATTCGCGATTCCAACCCAGATGCCGTGATCGATTCACTCACCGAACTCCAAGGCCTCTTGGCCCCGGCGGCCTGATCGGGGGCTGCCAGCATGAGCATACCGGCTAGACGAGCAATGTTGGAGCGGCGATGGCGACGCTAGGACGCCTCCGCCAACCCTAGATTTCGTTTTTTGCTCGGAGATCCCGATGACCCCGAAGACCTTTCGTGCCCTGTCCGACCAGGGCTATAACCGTATTCCCGTCTCCTGCGAGGTGCTCGCCGACCTTGAGACCCCGTTGAGCGTCTATCTCAAGCTGGCCGACGGTCCCTATTCCTATCTGCTCGAATCGGTCCAGGGCGGCGAGAAATGGGGGCGCTACTCCATCATCGGTCTGCCCTGCCGCACCCGCATCCGCATCAGCGGACGTCGGATCCGGGTCGAGCGCGACGGTCAGGTCGTCGAAGAGGTCGAGAGCGCGGATCCGCTGGCCTGGCTGGAGGAATTCCAGCAGCGCTTCCAGGTCGCCGACATGGCCGGTCTGCCGCGCTTCACCGGCGGACTGGTCGGCTATTTTGGCTACGACACCATCCGCTACATCGAGCCCCGGCTCGGCGACTGTCCCAATCCGGATCAGCTGGGTACCCCGGACATCCTGCTGATGGTCTCGGACGAGGTGGTGGTGTTCGATAACCTCAGCGGGCGCATGTACATCGTCGTGCATCTGGATCCGACTGCGGGCGACACCCTGGAGGCGGGCGAGGCCCGGATCGCCGAGCTCACCGACCGCATGTGTCACAGCATGCCGAACGTCAACGGCGGATCCGAGCGCAAGGTCGACGAGTCGGACTTCGTCTCCGGCTTCACCGAGGACGGATTCAAGCAGGCGGTCGAGCGCATCAGGGAATACATCCTCGAGGGCGACTGCATGCAGGTGGTGCTGTCCCAGCGGCTCTCGATCCCCTTCCAGGCGCGCCCGCTGGACCTCTATCGGGCGCTGCGCGGGCTCAATCCCTCGCCCTACATGTATTTCATGGATTTCGAGGACTTCCAGGTCGTGGGCTCCTCGCCCGAGATCCTGACCCGGCTCGAGGACGGTATCGTCACCGTGCGTCCCATCGCCGGAACGCGCCGGCGCGGCCAGACCGAGGAAGAGGACAAGGCGCTCGAGGCCGAGCTCCTCGAGGATCCCAAGGAGCTGGCCGAGCATCTGATGCTGATCGACCTGGGCCGCAACGACGCCGGGCGCGTCGCCGAGATCGGCAGCGTCCGGGTCACCGACCGCATGATCGTCGAGCGCTATTCGCACGTGATGCACATCGTCTCCAACGTGATCGGCGAGCTCAAGGAGGGCATGAGCGCCATCGACGTGCTGCGCGCCACCTTCCCGGCCGGCACCGTCTCGGGCGCGCCCAAGATCCGCGCCATGGAGATCATCGACGAGCTGGAGCCGGTCAAGCGCGGGGTCTACTCGGGCGCCATCGGCTACATCTCCTGGGGCGGCAACATGGACACCGCCATCGCCATCCGCACCGCGGTCATCAAGGACGGAACCCTGCACATCCAGGCCGGCGCCGGCATCGTGGCCGACTCCCAGCCGGAGATGGAATGGCAGGAGACCATGAACAAGGGCCGCGCCGTCTTCCGCGCCGTGACCGCCGCCGAGATGGGCGTCGATCGCTACGGCTGCGGCGTGAAGCGGGTCTGAGGGCGGTCGATCCGTCCACTCCTTGGTGCTGAACGAATTTTAGGGATGGCTGCAACATGCTGCTGATGATCGACAACTACGACTCCTTCACCTACAACCTGGTGCAGTATTTCGGCGAGCTGGGGGCCGAGGTGAGGGTGGTGCGCAACGACGAGATGAGCGTCGAGCAGGTGGTCGCGCTCCAGGCCGAGCGCATCGTCATTTCCCCGGGGCCCTGCACCCCGAACGAGGCCGGCATCTCGGTGCCGCTGATCCGGACCATGGCCGGGCGCGTGCCCATCCTCGGCGTCTGTCTCGGACACCAGTCCATCGGTCAGGCCTTCGGCGGCCATATCGTCAAGGCGTCCGAGGTCATGCACGGCAAGACCTCGAAGGTGTATCACACCGACCAGGGCGTCTTTTCCGGTCTTTCCAATCCATTCGAGGCGACCCGCTATCACTCGCTGGTCATCGACCCCGAGCGTCTGCCCGACTGTCTGGAGGTGACCGCCTGGACCCAGACCCCGGATGGCGAGCGCGAGGCGATCATGGGCGTGCGTCATCGCGAACTGGCGGTCCAGGGCGTGCAGTTCCACCCCGAGTCCATCCTCACCGAGCACGGCCACGCCATGCTGCGCAATTTCATCGAGGACCGCTGAGCGCATCAGCGAGGAGTCTGATATGGAGATGAAGGATGCCATCGCCCGTTGCATCGAGCGTCGGGATCTGAGCGGCGACGAGATGACCCGGGTGATGCGCACCATCATGACGGGTGGTGCGGCGCCGTCGCAGATCGCTGGATTCCTGGTCGCGCTGCGCATGAAGGGCGAATCCGTGGCCGAGATCGCCGCCGCCGCCGCGGTGATGCGCGAGCTGGCGAGCGGCGTGGAGCTGGACGGGTTCGATCACACGGTCGACATCGTCGGCACCGGGGGCGATTCGTCCGGGACCTTCAACGTCTCGACCACGAGCATGTTCGTCGCCGCCGCCGCCGGCTGTCGCGTCGCCAAGCACGGCAACCGCTCGGTTTCGAGCAAGTCGGGCGCGGCCGACGTGCTGGAGGCGGCCGGCGTGCGTCTGGATCTGACCTCGGATCAGGTCGCCCGCTGCGTGCGCGAGGTCGGCGTCGGCTTCATGTTCGCACCCGGCCATCACAGCGCCATGAAGTATGCGATCGGGCCGCGCCGCGAGCTGGGCGTGCGGACCATCTTCAACGTGCTGGGTCCGCTGACCAATCCGGCCGGGGTCCCGAACCAAGTGCTGGGCGTCTTCAGCGACTCCTTGCTGGAGCCCCTGGCCCAGGTGCTCCAGCGCCTGGGCAGCCGTCACGTCCTGGTCGTCCATTCGCGCGACGGTCTGGACGAGATCAGCATCGCCGACATCACGGACGTCGCCGAGCTCAGGAATGGCGAGATCCACCGCTATGCCATCCGCCCGGAGGACTTCGGTCTGGTGCGCTCCCAGCTTGATGCGATCCGCGTCCGCGATCCGGCCGAGAGCCTGGAAATGGTCCGCTCGGTCCTGGCCGGTGATGCCGGTTCGGCCCGCGACATCGTCCAGCTCAATGCCGGTGCCGCCATCTATGCGGCCGGCCGCGCGGAGACCCTGGCCGAGGGCGTCGCGACCGCCGGCGAGGTGCTCGCGAGCGGCGAGGCGGCGAGACGTCTGGAGCAGCTGGTGGCGCTGACGAGTGGTTTGTAGCTGCCAGCTTCCAGCCGCCAGCCTTCAGCGGAGCGTGCAGGATTACTTGGCTGTTTTCTCATCTGGTTGGCCACTTGCATCGGTTGCGTAGAGACTGAGCAAGGGGCGAGCATCCGCGTAGGATGCGATGAGCATCGCGAATCGCATCGTTCGCGATCGGTGCGGTTCGTTCCTCACCGCATCCTACGAGGGCACCCGACATCAAGCTGGAAGCTGACAGCTGGAGGCTGGTAGCTCCCATCTATCCCACAACGGTAGAACGACATGGCAGAGACCCCGGATATCCTCAAGAAGATCGTGCGGCGCAAGGTGGAGGAGGTGCGTGCCTGCGCCGAGCGTCTGCCCATGTCCGAGCTCGCGGCGCGGATCCCTGATGCCTCGCCGGTGCGCGGCTTCGCCGATGCGCTCGCCGCCCGCGTCGCGGCCGGACAGCCGGCGGTGATCGCCGAGGTCAAGAAGGCGAGTCCCAGCAAGGGGCTGCTGCGCGAGGACTTCCGTCCGGCCGAGATCGCCGCCAGCTATGCGCGCTCGGGCGCGGCCTGTCTGTCGGTGCTGACGGACATCGATTTCTTCCAGGGCAGCGACGCCTATCTGATCGAGGCCCGCTCGGCCTGCGACCTGCCGGTGATCCGCAAGGATTTCATCATCGATCCCTATCAGGTCCGGGAGGCCCGGGTCATCGGGGCCGACTGCATTCTGCTGATCGCGGCCTGTCTCGAGGACGCCCAGCTCGCCGATCTGAGCGCGCTGGCGCACTCCTTGGGGATGGACGTACTGGTCGAGGTGCACGACGCGGAGGAGCTTGAGCGTGCCTTGGCGGTTTCCGGGCGTCTGATCGGCATCAACAACCGCAATCTGCGCACCTTCGAGGTCTCGCTGGAGACCACGCTGGGTCTGCTGGAGTCCGTTCCCGAGGATCGGCTGCTGGTCACGGAGAGCGGCATCCTGGCGCGCGAGGACGTGGGCCTGATGCGGGAGAACGGGGTGAACGCCTTTCTGGTCGGCGAGGCCTTCATGCGTGCACCGGATCCGGGTGCGCAGCTCGCCAGTCTGTTCTTCTGATGCCTGTAGGGCGCAATAGGCCGCCTTCGAGGGTGGCTTCGTCGCTTTGTGGCCGGTGAAGGGTTCGATGAGCTGCCGTCGTTCGATCTTGGGGGCGGCCGTATTGCGCCGTTCGTAAGGATGTAGGGTCCGTTGTGCGGACCAAATCGCTTGCCTGCCATGCGGCGCAATACGCTGTCGCTATTGCGCCCTACGCCGGTTTCGGAAAGCGCTATCGGGTCCCGTAGACCACGATGGTCTTGCCCTTGACGCTGACCAGTCCCTGTTCTTCCAGGTTCTTCATCACCCGCCCCGCCATCTCGCGCGAACAGCCGACGATGCGGCCGAGTTCCTGGCGGGTGACGCGGATCTGCATCCCGTCGGGATGGGTCATGGCGTCGGGCTGCTTGCAGAGATCGAGCAATGTGCCGGCGATACGGCCGGTAACGTCCAGGAAGGCGAGATGTCCGACCTTGCGGCTGGTGATCCGCAGGCGCTGTGAAAGCTGCAATCCGATGCTGTAGAGAAACTCCTTGGCAACGTCGCGCAACTCGTCGCTCAGCAGACGGTCGAGACGCTGGTAGGTGATCTCGGCCACCTTGCACTTTGTCCGGGTGCGGATGATGACGCTACGGGTGTTCTGAGGAACGAACAGTCCCATCTCGCCAATGAATTCACCCTTGTTGATATAGGCGAGCATCAATTCGCGACGCTCTTCCTCATCGAAGATGAGGGCGGACACCGAACCCTCGATCAGGTAGTAGAGACTTTCCGCAGCCTGTCCCTGTCGAATGAAATCGACGTTCTTGTCATAGCTTTTGGTATGGCACTGAGCCAGAAAGGGTTCCAGCCACTTAGGATCTTCCTTCAGGGGTCTCAGAATAGTCATAGGTTGCTGTGTCGTCCGGGCCGCGTTTTTGAAAGATTCTAGGCGTGGTATGGCGCCTTGTCGAACTGTGCTAGCCTCGCCCGAGGTCTTGATAAACAGGGGCGTTTGGGTCGACGTGGGGGGAGGCGAGACACGTCGCTCCTCAGTGTCCTGTGTACAGTTTTGCGGTCGTCGGTGCAACCTGGGGACCGGAATGCGATCTTCATCCAGCGAAGACTGGATCGGATAATCAAAGAGGTTAGTTGATGAAGGCGAGGGTTAAGTGGATCGATGGGGCCGCCATGCTCGGTGAATCCGCATCGGGGCATGGTGTTGTCATGGACGGTCCGCCGGAGCTGGGAGGACGTAATGTCGGTGTCAGGCCGATGGAGATGCTGCTTCTGGGGATGGGGGGATGCACCCAGTTCGACGTGCTTCTGATCCTGCGCAAGGCGCGTCAGGAGGTCACCGATTGTGTCGTGGAACTGGAGGCCGAGCGGGCCGAGTCAGACCCCAAGGTATTCACGCGCATACACGCCCATTTCATCGTTACCGGCAAAGGTTTGGATCCCACACGGGTCGAGCATGCGATCCGTCTTAGCGCGGAAAAATACTGCTCGGCTTCGATCATGCTCGGTGCGTCGGCCACCGTGACGCACGATTTCGAGGTACGCGAGGCCTGAAGGTGCACCTTGTCGTCGGGCGTTGCGTTCGCCCCTGTCTGAATGGGCGGGTTTGGGAGGGTCGGTCGGTTTTTCCAAAGCGCTTCGCTCGGAGGTGACTTCCCGGCATTGAGGTCTTCCCGGGTTTCGCGATGCTTCACCCGGGCTATGGTGCGCGCGTTGCGGGTCCTGGTGCTTAAATCCAGTAGACGGTGCGGGTCATGATGCGCGAGGTCAGCTTCATCGCGGCCCGGATCGGGGCCGGCAGATCCACGCCTCCGGCCGTCTTGGCCACCTGGGCGTGGTGGACCTCGTCGGCCTTCATCTGTTCCAGTATCGAACGGCTCTTGCCATCCAGGGCTGGGATCTGCTCCAGATGTCCGGCCAGGTGGTTCTCCACCTGCCGCTCGGTTTCGACCACGAATCCGAGGCTCCACTTGTCCCCGGCGAGCCCCGCTGTAGCGCCCATGGCGAAGGATCCGGCGTACCAGAGCGGGTTCAGCAGGCTTTTGCGGTCGCCGAGCTCATTCAGTCGCTCCGCGCACCAGGCGAGATGATCGTTCTCCTCGGCTGCCGAGCGCTCCATGCGGTCGCGCGTCTCGGGAAGTTTGGCGGTCAGTGCCTGACCCTGATAGAGGGCCTGGGCGCAGACCTCGCCGGTGTGATTGATGCGCATCAGGCGCGCGATGTGTCGGCGCTGGTCGTTGCGCAGTTCCGGTTCCAGATGTACGTCGGCGGGGTTCGGGCGCTCGGTCGTTTGGGGGCGGCCAAAGAGGGTGCGCAATGCCTGGTCGGCATTCATGAGCAGACGGTCCACCGACGAGTAGCGTCGGGCCTGATGGGTGTGTGTCGTCATGTCGAAATAAACCGTTTGAATGATGCGATGCACAAGAGTCTGAGTTTCGGATCGTCGCTTTTCAACTCGGCATTTGTCGAGCCAGCAACTCCACCGGATGGATGACCTCGACTGAACGTCCTGCCTCCTGGACGCCGGCGAGCAGGTGCAGGGCGCAGCCGGAGTTGGTCGTGACGATGATATCCGGGGCGGCGGCCAGCGCTGGGTCTAGCTTGTCGGCGAGCAGGGCGGCTGCCATTTCGGGCTGTTGTAGCAGATAGGTTCCGGCGGCGCCGCAGCAGCGATGATTCTCCGGCATCGGAGCCAGTTCCAACTCCGGGATTCGCGCCAGCAGATGATGCACGGAGGCGTTTCCTCCCAGCAGGTTGCGGTGCGAGCAGGGTTCGTGAACCAGTACCCGTGCCTGCAGCGGATGCAATTGGAGCGCCTCGGGCCAGGATTGTCGATCGAGGTAATCGCAGATCTCCCAGGCGTCGGCGGGTTCGGGCGATTCGCGCAGCTCGGCGATGCAGGCGCTCGACAGTCCGACCAATGGGCGATTCGAGCCCGCCTCGATCCGTGCATTGCGATGCGACTGGGCGGCATCTGAGAAGCCGTTGTGCCGCAACATGGCCCCGCAGCAGGACGCCGTGCCGGGAAGGTCGGCGCGAATGCCTAGTCGCTCGAAGACCTCCATCGCCGCCGCGATGGCTCCACCCTGCGCCGTCTCGCCGCTACAGCCCACGAAAAGTTCGATGTCGCTCGATTCCCGAGTCTCTGGAATGAAGGTGCGGGCATTGACCGCGATGGCCCCCGTGAGCCGCAAGAAGGGGGACAGCCTCGGATGCCGGTCGAGCCGCAGCCATCGAGCCAGCCGAGCCAATGCGCTGTGCGCATAGCTTCTGGCGAAGCGTCCTAGGTTCGCGTTGATGCGCGGATTGGACAGGGCGGCGATCCAGGTCTGGTTGAGCGCGCGGCGCCAGCGTGACAGGCTGGCCACCCTGCGTGCCTTGGCGCCATCCATGATTCGGCCGAATGTCACTAAGGATGGGCAGCCGGTCTCGCAGGCTCGGCAGGTCAGGCAACTGTCCAGATGGCCGGCCAATTTTGACGTCATCGCCAAGTCGCCGTTCACCCAGCCCTGGACGAGCGAGATCCGTCCGCGCGGCGAATCCGCCTCGTTGCGGGTCTGGGCGTAGGTCGGGCAGAGCGGCAGACAGAGTCCGCATTTCACGCATTGATCGGCGAGTCTGAGCAGTTCCTGATCCGAGGGACCGGATCGGTCCGTGGGGCAATGAGAGTGGATCGGTCGTTCGGCGCGACCGTTTCGCAGCAGTTGTTTCACAGGGCAAGCAAGGGAGCGGTTGATTCGCGAAGGATCGATAAGGATGAGAGACGTGGTCGGGGCGAGAGGACGTCCAAGGGTTAGGCGACCTTGGTCGCGCCGAGTCATGGTAACCTCGAAGCCGTGTCACGAGTGTAATTCAGGCTATTGACGATGGCTTACTACAAAACGCATCTGTTCGTTTGCACCAATCAGCGCGACGATGGCCGCCAATGTTGCTCCGCCTCCGGTGGGAGCGCGGTGCGGGACTACCTCAAACGTCGCATCAAGGAGCTCGGCTTGGCCGGGCCGGGCGGCACGCGGGTCAACGCGGCGGGCTGTTTCGGTCGCTGCGGCGAGGGGCCGGTCATGGTGATCTACCCGGAAGCCGTCTGGTACAGCTTCGCGAACGAAAATGACGCCGAGGAAATTCTTCAGGAGCACGTCATTCACGGACGTGTCGTCGAGCGGCTGAAGTTGCCCGGTTAGGCCGACGCGTCGCGCGCCGATTGCTGGCTTGTATTCGGTGCGGCATTCGGAGAGAATAGTCGGCTACGCGAACAGGCCGCCAGCCCGGATGCCGAAGTCGAATTCAGCGCTGGGCGCCACAGACGCAAGGCGATTCGGTAGAGCCTGCCCCTCCGTCGACGGGGAGTAAGAGACTCTAAATGGGAGTCGCTACCCTTGACGATTTACCTAGTTGCGTCCGTGATTTTGATCGTGTATAGTTCGCGGTCTTTCTCGAAAGCAATGAATTTACGGCCTGCGCGCAATCATAACACAGTGCGCCGGGCTCCCCCGGAGCGAAGGATCATGACGACGACTGTTAGCGCCAAACCCGCCGAGGTTCGCCGCGCCTGGTATCTGGTTGACGCCGATGGTAAGACCCTCGGTCGCTTGGCCAGTGAACTGGCGCTTCGCTTGCGTGGCAAGCACAAGCCCCAGTACACCCCCCATGTGGACACTGGCGACTATCTCGTCGTGGTCAATGCCGAGAAGATTCGTGTGACTGGCAATAAGTTGCAGGACAAGATGTACTACCGTCACACCGGTTACGTCGGCAACCTCAAGTCCACCAATCTGAGCAAGCTGCTTGAGACCGCTCCGGAACGTGCGATCGAGCTGGCCGTTAAGGGCATGCTTCCACGCGGCCCGCTGGGACGCGCCATGTTCAAGAAGCTGCGCGTCTATGCCGGACCGAACCACGGTCATCAGGCACAGCAGCCTCAGGTCCTTGAGCTCAACGTATAGGAATTTCTGGAATGTCCGAAACGCAACTCGCTACCGGTCGCCGCAAGACATCTGCAGCACGGGTCTTCCTGTCGGTGGGCTCCGGTACCATCACCATCAATGGTCGTCCGCTCGATAAGTTCTTCGGTCGTGAAACCGCTCGCATGGTCGTGCGTCAGCCGCTTGAGACCGCCGGTCTCGTCGACCGTCTCGATGTCAATGTCACCGTGTCCGGTGGCGGTAACACCGGGCAGGCCGGCGCCATCCGTCACGGCATCGCCCGCGCACTCGTTCTCTATAACGAGGAACTGCGCTCCCCGATGCGTCGCGCTGGTTTCTTGACTCGCGATGCGCGCGAAGTCGAGCGTAAGAAAGTGGGTCTGCACAAGGCACGTAAGCGTCCGCAGTTCTCCAAGCGTTAATTTTCGCCCCTGTATCTGGTGTTCTCTTGGGCAAACAACGGTTATAATTACCGTCCCAGTGGAGATCACCGGATCTGGCGCTGAAAAGCAGTTTATTGGGGGATCGTCTAGCGGCAGGACTACGGACTCTGACTCCGTCAACCAAGGTTCGAATCCTTGTCCCCCAGCCAAACAAAAGAAGGGCTTAGCCGCAAGGTTAAGCCCTTCTTTTTTGTCTTGATTTTCGGTTTTGCCTATAGCGGCAGGCGTCATCGCTGCCAACGGGATCTCCGCCTAGATCGCTCCTTCCTTGCGCGCGCACCCTGGCGGCCGACATGTTCGGCTGGCGATATGTACAAAGGCATGTTTCCGCGCACCCGTTTCTGTCTCATTCTCGTCTTCGTCAGGCCGCGCTTTCAACCCGAGATAGTGGTCGGTTCTGCATTTCGATTCGTGTATTCGGTTTAGTCGAATGTCAGTCGTTCGGGTGCTGATTGCGCTCAGTCGTCGCTGGCGTTCGCCTTTCTAAGTCTAGGCTCGCTGCCGGACAGATCGATTCTGATCCTCGTCTGCGCCTCGACGCGTCTTCCTGTCTTCTTGAGACTGGAAGGGATTTTTGTACACATATCGATTTGCGTTTGTGAATGACAAACGTCAATAGTGTAAATTTATATTTACTCTTGATTTGATGTAAGTCATTGACGATGCATCTCACGTCGATCACATTGAAAAATAAATGTGTAAAAAATCGGCAGATCGGTCTGCCTGGAATTGCCGATGGATGGATCTGATTTCAGCCGCCATAAGCGGTTGCCGCAGCGAAATGAACTCCTTGGCGTGATTGATCCGTCGCGGATCGAGGCGAGTGCAACCCTTTTCGATGCCTTGGCCCAAGGCGTCGATGCGTTTGGGCTACATGAGTCAACCGCGAAGGTGTGCCAGCGTCAGAGCGTTCTGCGCTGTGGCGTGGGGCGGGTCGAGATGCTGAAGATCAAAGGCACCGCACTTGCCATCGACGCAGCAGGATGCGGCAACGCGGCCCGTATTGCGGCGTTGGTCCTGCTCGAAGGCGCGGGTGTCATCCGTCAGGGCGAGCGCCGGGTCGAGTTGGAGGCAGGGGATCTTTGTTTGCTGCGCAGCGGACGGCCACTCTCGCTCGATGTCGTCGGGCCCTACCGTATGGCGATGGTCGAGGTGTCGGAGGAGGAAGTCGTCGATCGTTTTCCGCTGTGGCGCGCGGCCATGATGACGCCGATCCGTGGCACGAGCGGTGTCCCTGCGGTCTTTTGCGATGCCGTGCGTTCGCTGCATCGCTGGCAGGATTCGTTGAGCGTTTCGGCAGGGAGCGATCATCTGGCGGATGTCATCATCAATCTGATCGGTGCCCTGATCTGTTTCGCGGTTCCGGTCAACCAAGACTGCCTTCGGCAATCGCTGTTGCAAAAGGATCGGATCAAACAGGTCGTTTTGAGCAATCTGCGCAATCCCGACCTGGACGTGGATCTGATCGCCGCTTCGGTCGGGCTCTCTGCCCGTCAGGTGCACCGGGTTTTCGCCGACGAAGGAACCTCCCTGATGCGCTGGGTTTGGGTGCAGCGGTTGGAGCAGTGCTACCGCGAGCTGTGCCAGGAGCCATCGGGACGCCGGTCGATCAGCGACGTCGCCTTCACCTGGGGCTTCAACGACCAAGCCCATTTCAGCCGGGCCTTCCGTAAGCATTTCGGTCTGTCTCCGCGCGACGCGCGCCGCCGCGCCTCCTCCGAACTCCTCATCGACTGATCGTCGTCGCTCTCAGGGCGACCTCGGGTGCTGGTGGCTTCCCGGCCCCCGGCAGGACGCATTGCGTCCTATTCATTCGGGTGTCACGCAGAGTCAAAACCCCTGTCATTTTGCGTCAATAATGCCGCCGGCCTCTTTGTCAGACTAGACCCGTGTCCTCAGGCCCCTGAATTTCGGAGGGCCGCTCCCTGATGGCTCCCTCCGGGCTACGACCTCAGGGCGATAAGAAATACAGACGGGCGCCGGTCCTGGTGCTCGATCAGAACGATAAGAAGATCGAGGAGTGCAATGAGCATCTATTCCTTGCTTGTGCCCGCTCGCGCGGGAGGGCGGCTGGCGGCTGCGACTGTGTTGGCGCTGCTGGCCGTTTCCTGTTCGCCCAGCCACCAGGGGACGGTCCCCGACGAATCCAACTCGGCCCATCCTGGGACGGAGGTGGATCTGATGAATCAGGATTCGACCTATATTGGGGAGAAGGCCTGTCTCGAGTGCCATGCACATGCGAACGAGCATGCCAGCATGGGCAAGCATCTGAAGGCGTTTCGCTCCAATCCGCGCACGCCGGCCCAGACCGAGATGTGCGAGGCCTGTCATGGGCCGGGGTCCAAGCACGCCGACGATAGCCTGAACCGCTCGCTGATCATCGGCTACACCCGTGACTGGGGGACGCCGGTGGCGGTTCAGAATGCCCAGTGTCAGACCTGCCACAAGGGTGGCGGTCAGATGCACTGGACCAGCTCGGCCCATGATCGGGCTGGCGTCGCCTGCAGCGACTGTCACAACCCGATGGTGAAGAACTCGTTGAATGGCGCACTGGTCCGTTCGACCGTTTCCGAGACCTGTTTCAACTGCCACCAGCAACAGCGAGCGGACTTCCACAAGCGATCCCACATGCCGCTGCCCGAGGGCAAGATGAGCTGCGTCGATTGCCACAATCCGCACGGTTCGAGCACCAGTCCCTTGCTCAAGGGCGATAGCGTCAACGACGTCTGTTACACCTGCCACGCCGAGAAGCGCGGTCCCTTCATCTGGGAGCACGCCCCGGTGCGCGAGAACTGCGCCAACTGCCATCTGCCGCACGGCTCGAACAACGAGAAATTGCTGGTCGCGCCGCGTCCCTGGCTGTGCCAGCAGTGCCACGACGCCTCGATCGGTCATCCCGGTCAGCTGTTCAACAACAGCCAGACGGCGGCATCCGCCTTGATCGGTGGTGCCCAGAGCCAACGCGTCATCGGGCGCTCCTGCCAGAACTGTCATACCCAGGTCCACGGCAGCAATCATCCCTCCGGTGCGAGGTGGCAGCGATGAACCGAACACTCACCGAAGGACTGTGTCATGCCCCGCTTCGGGGTCAATGCGGACGCAAGACGGGGAGGAGCGAGATGACACCGTGGCGAAAGACCTTGGCGCTCTGCGTCTCAGCGGCGGTCGCGCAGATGATCGCCGCCCCGGTACGAGCGGATTCGGCGGCCGGCGTCGGCGAGCATCTGGGCAATGCGCTCAATCCTCTGACGCTCAAGACCGTTCCCGAGCACGATCCGGACGGTTTGGATGCCTGGCCGGACGAGCGCACCCCGACCGGCAAGCTTTTGGGCTGGCCGGCGAAGGTGCCGGAGACCAGCTCCGCCGGGGATGGGTGGGACTATCATGGCCAGATCGAGATCGGCGGCATGGCGACCGGCGGCGATACGGAGAATGCCTGGTTCCGAACCTACAAGGATCTGCCGAACTCCGGGCTCTATCTGAACAATTTTTCCGTGCAGGCGGAGCAACTGGGCAAGGGTAAGGGCTACTTCTTCGAGGCGTTGGGCGGCGGTGTCGGCTATCGCGATCAATTCGAGGGTATCAGCCTCGGACGCTATAACGACTGGTCGGTGAAGTTCTTCTATAACGAGACCCCGCACGTCTTCACCAACCGCTATCGCAGCCTCTGGAGCGGTGTGGGCAGCAGCAATCTCACCCTGAACGGGGTGCCGGCCGGTGGGGTCGGGGTCAAGAACGCGGACGGCACGATGAACGCGACGGCCAGCCAGACCGCGACCGTCTCGGGGCTGCGAAACGCGATCGAGGCGGTGGAGGACTCGGAGCTGAGTCTGGTTCGCGAGACCGGTGGCGTGAGCTTCGACAAATACATTTCCAGCAAGTGGCGCTTCATCGGGCGCTACAGCCTGGAACATCGCGACGGCTCGCGCCCCTTCGGTGCCGTGTTCGGCGGCGGTGGCGGCGGCGGAAGCGTGGAGATCCCGGAATCGATCGATTACGACACCCACGACATTCTGGCCATGCTGCGTTTCGACGACGGCAAGAACAGCCTCAATCTGCAGACCAACGTCTCGCTGTTCCGCAACAATATCGACACGCTCACCTTCGAGAACCCGCTCTACGTTTCGACCAACACGGTCGCCGCATCCTCGGGTGTGCTGGATCCGACCCGCTTCACCGGCGGGCGCTACGATCTCTACCCAGATAACGATTTCTACAACATCAAGGCCGAATACGGTCGTTCGATGCCGGAGTGGTACCACAGTCGTCTCACCGCGACCGTGTCGCTGAGCAAGATGAAGCAGAATGATCATCTGATCGCGCCCACGACCAGCGATCTGAGCGGCATCTCGATCAACGGCGTTTCGGCCGAGAACAATTGGAACACCACGTCCGCGCTGAGTCGTCAGCGTTCTGGCGCCGAGATCGATACCCGGCTGTTCGACGTAGCCTTCTCGATGCGTCCCACCGACAAGCTCGGGCTCGACACCAAAATCCGCTACTACGAGACCGACAACAAGACCGAGTATCTGGCCTGCAACCCGCTCACCGGGCAGTGGGGCCGCTTGCTGAACGATGGCACCGGCGGCGCCTTCGCCTTCCCCGACACCACGGCTGGAAACAATCCGGCGGGAACCCTGGCCACCGCTTACGACTCGGCCGGTTGCAACCTGGATGCGGTCAAGGCGTTGGGGCTGGTCCCCAGTTCGGGCGCGTCCAACATCCGCAACGTTCCCTATGAGTACAGCAAGACCAACGTCGAGTTCGGCGGCGAATACCGGCTGGCCCGAGGTCAGACCATCACCGGCCACATCGAGCGCGAGCAATACCATCGCGAGTATCGCGAGCGCGATTCGACCTGGGAGGACATGCTCAAGATCGGTTATCTGAATCGGGCCTACCAATGGGGGACCATCAGGGGCTCCGCCGAAGTCGGTCGTCGGCGCGGCGACAGCTACGATCCCGACCCCTACAAAGAGTTCTTCAGTGTCTCATTGGGGCCTGAGCCGACTGCCGACACGACCAATCTCTTCAGTTGGATCCATGCCATGAAATCCTTCCGCAAGTTCGATCTCGCCGACCGCGATCGTCTGGCGCTCGACCTGCGTCTGGACTTCATCGCACGGCACGATCTGGACGTGGGGATCAGCGGTCAGTATCGCCAAAACCGCTTTCCCGACTCCGATTTCGGGCGCAAGGACAATCAGACGCTCGGCACCGCCTCGCTGGACGTCAACTGGCAACCGTCCGCCAAGCTGGGGCTCTATGGCTATTACAGCTATCAGCGCTCCTCCATGACCCAGTCCAGCATCCAGCCGAACGGCTGCGTCATCGGCAACTACTACTACTTCTACAGCGATGGCGCCGTCGGCAGTGGATCCACTCCAACCGCCCCGGCGCGCAGCGGCGCGAGCCTGGTCGATACGGTGTTGGTGTCGTCCGGCGAGTGGAGCGCTCAGTGCGGCGATCATGCGGCCAACAGTCCGCTATGGACGGAGAGCCGCAAGTGGACCGTCGACTACGACGACACCAATCATGCCATCGGTCTCGGTGGGCGCTACGATCTCGGCTTCGCGCGGCTGGAACTGGACTACAGCTACGTGACCGGCACCTCCAGCCTGGACTACAACTACAACGATGCGGCGCTCGGCCTGAGTTCCACCATCGTGGCGCTGGCCGGGGGCGGCATGCCCGATTCAGACTACAACCAGCACACCCTAGGCCTGAATTTGGTCTTCCCCATCTCCAAGTCGGTCGCCCTGCGCGCCATCTACCGCTACGAACAGGGCAGCGTCGACGATTGGCACTATGCCGGGGTGGCCGCCAACCCGGTACCCACTGACTCGGGAAGCCAGGCGGTCTACCTGGATGCCGGATCCCAGGACTATCACGACAACACCTTGGGCCTGCTGGTGCAGGTGAACTTCTGAACCTCATGCGATGCGGGTCCGGGGACCGATGCGGTGTCCGGGCCTGGTCGTCGCACTTCGCGGGGAGATCCATCGTGCGCAATTTCGTTGAGACTCATGGCGGCCCGTTCGGGGCCGTCAGCGGTCGAGCGCTGCTCGGTCGTGCCATCCAGGGGGCGATGCTGGCCCCGATCCTGATCCTGGGCGTCACCTCGGCGACCGCCGAGACGGTCGATGCCGGGCGCATCGTCAAGGACAGCTGTGCGGCCTGTCATACCCAGAGCGGCAACAGCGTCGCGCCGCCCTTTCCCAAGCTGGCCGGAATGGACCCCAGCTATCTCGCCAAGCAGATGCGCGATGTCGCCAGCGGGGTGCGCAAGAGCGACATCATGGGGCCGATCATGGCCGAGCTGGAACGTGGCCAGATCAATGCCCTGGCCGACTATTTCGCGCGCCAGCCGCGCACTCCTGGAATCGTCACCCATCCGAATCTGGTGGAGGAGGGCGAGCGCATCTATCGGGAAGGCAACAAGGAGCACGGTGTGCCGGCCTGCGCTGGCTGCCATACCCCGGATGGTGGCGGTGCGCCCCGGTTTCCCATGATTGCGGCGCAGAATGCCGACTATGTGGTTCAGCAGTTGAAAAATTTTCGTGACGGCGAGCGCGCCAACGATTTGGGCAGGCTCATGCGCACCGTGGTGTCGCGTTTGAGCGAGGCCGAAATCCTGGCAGTCGCTCAATATGTCGCCTCCATGCCGGTCCCCCCGGCTGCGCGCTGAAGGAAGGTCACCTCCATGAACAGATACCTGATCCTGACACTCCTGCTGATCGCCAGCTCCATCCATGCCGACGACGAAACGGCGAACCATGTGACCGATGTTCCCGAGCAGCCCTATGCACCCGGCATCGAGTCGCCCGGCTACATCTGGAACGACCTCAAGGGCGAGGAGCTGCTCGCCCTGCGCGCCAAGGGCGACGCCGCTCGCGGCAAGGCGGCATTCATCGTCTGCGAGGGCTGCCACGGCAGCCAGGCGCTGGGCGACGAAGCGGGTTTCTATCCCCGGCTTGCGGGCCAGCATGCCTCGGTCCTCATCAAGCAGCTGACCGACGTGCGCGAGGGGCGGCGCGACAATCCCAAGATGTATCCCTTCGCCAGCCAGCACGTCATCACCACTCAGGAGGTGGCGGACATCGCCGCCTATCTGCACAGCCTGCCGGTTCCCGAGTCGCATGGCCAGGGACCTGGAGTCGACCTCGATCGAGCGGCGAGCCTTTATCGCAAGGACTGCCGGGTTTGCCACAAGACGCATGGAGAGGGTGATGCGGAGCAGTTCTATCCGCGTCTGAACGGCCAGCACTATCAGTATCTGCTGCGCCAGGCGCTGGACATCCGCGACGGGGTGCGTCGCAACGCCAATCCAGACATGGTCGAGGCGATCAAGCCCTATTCGGACGACGAGATCGAGCAGGTCATCGACTACATCTCGCGGATGCCGGTGGAAGTGGGCGACAAGGAATAGGCTCCCTGGGCCTGTCAGGCGGAGCATCGGGCGCCATTCGCATCACCAGCCCGATCGGGCCGACCATCGCCGCCGGCCATGTCCGTCTGGCGTATGGCTTTGCGTACCTGGTGGCCATCATCGATTCGGTGCCACCTGGTATGAGCCTTTTCGACACGTGCTTTCGCAGAAGCCTGATGGGCGTTTTGCGGTCTTTTGTATTTCGTGCGTCCCTTGGCCTTGCCTCGACAGGATCTGCCTCAACCTGCCCACTGGAGAGTGCCTGAACCGGCTGCGTTGCGCCCGTCGGCGTGATCGATGCAGCGGTTCAGGTCAGCGTCCTTACCGCGACGCCGCCGTCGATGTGCAGAGGCGCCGGTCGCACCAGGCAACAGGTAGCCAGTCATGACTGAGACCAACGCTGACGCGAACCCGTTGATGACCGAGCGGAGCGAGGAGTCCTTTCCGCAGGCCTGCACCATCGTGATATTCGGCGGTGCGGGCGATCTATCGAAACGCAAGCTGATTCCGGCGCTCTACAATCTGGCGCTGGACGGCCTCCTGCCGACGCAGTTCGCCGTGATCGGGTTCGCTATCGATGCGCTGAGCGACGAGGCGTTTCGCGACTTCGCGCGCGACGGCATCGAGCGCTTCTCGCGTCGCCAGATCGACGAGGAGGAGTGGCGGGAGTTCGCCCAGCATCTGTTCTATCAGCAAGGGGATTTCAGCGAGGCTGCAGACTATGCCGCGCTGAAGGCGCGAGCCGAGGAGATCGAGCCGCACTTCGGTATCGGCGGCAGCCGGCTCTACTATCTTGCGATCCCGCCGAGCTTCATCGAGACCTGCGTCTTCGGTCTCCGGGAGGGCGGGCTGGTCGCCCCCGCAGATCAGGATCTGCCCTTCACCCGTCTCATCGTCGAGAAGCCGATCGGGCGCGATCTCGAGAGCGCGCGCGGGGTGAACCGGGCGCTGCAGGCCTGCTTCGCCGAGCATCAGCTCTATCGCATCGATCACTATCTCGGCAAGGAGACGGTCCAGAACATCCTCGCCATGCGCTTCGGCAACGCCATCTTCGAGCCGCTGTGGAACTCCAAGCACATCGATCACGTGCAGATCACTGTGGCCGAGGCGGAGGGGGTCGGCACTCGCGCCGGCTATTTCGAGACCGCCGGGGCCCTGCGCGACATGGTGCAGAATCACATCCTCCAGCTGCTGTCCCTGGTGGCGATGGAGCCGCCTTGGAGCATGCGCGCCGACGTGATCCGCGACCGTCGGCTCGACCTGCTGCAGTGTCTGCGCCCCATGCGCCGCCACGAGGTCGATCAGCATGTGGTGCGGGCGCAGTACGCCTCGGGCTTCTTCCTCGGCAAGAACGCCCCGGGCTATCGCCGCGAGGAGGG
This sequence comes from Thiorhodococcus fuscus, assembly GCF_042682685.1. Lineage (NCBI taxonomy): Bacteria > Pseudomonadati > Pseudomonadota > Gammaproteobacteria > Chromatiales > Chromatiaceae > Thiorhodococcus > Thiorhodococcus fuscus. The sequence goes on along the minus strand of NZ_JBHUHX010000059.1, from coordinate 13,125 downwards.
CGTCGCCTCGGACTCCACGACCGAGACCTTCGTCGCCCTGCGGCTCTTCATCGACAACTGGCGCTGGGCCGGCGTGCCCATCTACATCCGCACCGGAAAGGCGATGCCCAAGCGCGTCAGCGAGGTGGCGGTGCAGTTCAAGGCGGTGCCGCACATGCTGTTCAACACCGACACCGACCATCCCCTGGAGCCGAACGTGCTCGCGCTGCGCATCCAGCCGGACGAGGGCCTAGCCCTGCGCATCGGCACCAAGCTGCCCGGTCCCAAGGTCAAGATCTATCCGGTGAAGATGGACTTCCGCTACGGCTCGACCTTCGGCGACCAATCCCCGGAGGCCTACGAGCGTCTGCTGCTCGACGTCATGGCCGGCGACGCCACGCTCTTCATGCGCGACGATGCGGTCGAGGCGTCCTGGCAGTGGATCCAGCCCATCCTCGACGCCTGGGCGGCGAGCGGGGAGCGCTGGCTGCCGGAATACCCGGCGGGCAGTTGGGGGCCGATCGAGGCCGATCGCCTGATCCACGCCGACGGCTACGATTGGCGTCGGCTCTGACGAGGGGACTGCCATGAACCGTTCCGACGAGCACTACATCGACCCGGTCGAGATCGAGCGCGAGCTGGCCGCGATCTGGGATTCGATCAACCGTCATCAGAAGGACGGTCACACCGTGACCCGGGCCTCCATGTCGAACGTGATGATCTTCTGCGACGGCGAGGACCAGGCAGTGGACGCCGCAGACCGCATCCCGCGTTTGGTGCGGCATCATCCGGCGCGGGTGCTGGTGCTGGCGCTGATCGGCGAGCAATCCGGCGACGAGGTGCGGGCCTGGGTGACCGCGCATTCGCGGCGGGTCGGCGACCGCCAGCAGCTGTGCGCCGAGCACATCGAGCTGCGCTTCGGCGCCGGCGGCGCGGCGCGCACGGCATCCATCGTGCGCTCGCTGCTGATCAGCGACCTGCCGTCCGCGCTCTGGTGGCTCAGCCCACGGCCGCCAGCGCTGACCGGCGCGGTGTTCGAGGCATTCGCCCCCATGGCCAACCAGATCATCTACGACAGCATCGGCTGGGCGGATCCGCCGCGCGGCGTGCTGGCGATGACCCAATGGTCGAAGAACCATCGCACCGTGATCTTCAATCTGGCCTGGCGTCGGCTGAAGCCCTGGCGGCGGATCCTGTCCCAAAGCCTGGCCCCGAGCGTGGTTCCCGGTGCGCTACAGCGTATCGAGGCGATCGAGCTGCATCACGGCCCCCATGCGCTGCCGCTGGCCTGGCTGCTGCTCGGCTGGCTGTCCTCGCGTCTCGACTGGAGACCCCAGAAGGGTGTGCCCAAATCGGGCAAACAGTTGGTCTGGCAGTTCAGCTCGCCCGGAGGGCCGGTCCGCATCGAGGTGAACCGCCGCGACGAGGGGCCGCCGCACATCGACCGGATGCGGATCTCCTGGCGGGGCGGCGACGGCCACCCGGCCAGCCATGCGGACTATCGGCACGAGGGTCATCACATCCGCCACTTCCCGGAGGATACCGAGTTGTGGCCCTCGTCGATCCCGACCGTCGAGCAGCGCCTCGAACAGATGGTCGCCGCCCAACTGGCGCACCGCGCCGGTGACGCACTCTTCACCGCCTCGATCGCCTTCTCCGAGGCCATGGCCAAGGTGGTCAAATCGGATGCCGCGTGAACGGCGGGCCAGTGAGCGTATAGCCGCTATCGCCTTCAGTGGACATCTGGGGCGCCATTGGTCGCCGATCGGGGAGGCCGTATATCTGGCGATCGGTGCGCAGTCTCTCCGAGGACCACTCCCCGACAGCGTTCGGCGCCGCTAACCGACCTGGATTCGGTCTCCGTAGCCGGTCATTTCCAGATAGCCGCGCCCGATCTCGCGGCCAGCCTCCAGAAGGCGCACCGCGCCTTCCCAATAGATGGTTCCTGTCGACCGGCGGCTTTCGAGTTCCTGGTCGTCCATAAGCGGGCGCAGGATGAATTGGCGGGTGCCAAGGCGCAGACGCCACTCGACCGGATAGGCGATCCCGGTGCGCGGCGAGCGCCATTCGCGAAGAGGGGTAAAGGCGATCCGCTCCGGCGAGAGCGTCTCCGTGCTGCCCTCGGGAGAGCGCAGGGTGGCATTCGCCCAGAGCGCTCCACCGTCGGGTGTGCGCATCCGAAAGGCCATGATGGCGCCGCCATCGTCCAGGTTCAGGCCGACCCAATCCCAGCCGTCCGCGCCTTCGGGGATGTAGGCGCTCGACCATTCGTGGTCCATCCAGGCGCGTCCGCTGACGGTCTCGCGATGTCCGTCGAGGGTCACGCTGCCTTCGACCTTGAGCTGCGGTCGGCTGTAGTAATAGCTGGCGTTGTCTTGGTCGGGCGCCTTGAGGCTGAACCCTCCGTCACCGTTGAGCAGAGGCGATCCGTCCGGGACGAGCGTCAGTGTATAGGCAAAGTCATCGGCGTTGATTCTGGCTTCATAGCGCTCGCCGGTCTGCTCGAACGACCAGTCGCCGAGCCAGACGCTGGCCTCTTCCGTAGCGTATCCGGCACGTCCGAAGCCGACCCGTGCGGCACGCTGATCGTGACGCAGGCGACCCAGTCGAGGATCGGCGATCGCTGCGTGCGCCAGGATCAGTTGGCGCGGTGCGAATGCGCTCGGGTTGTCCTCGCCAATCCCCGTGCGCACGCGGAAGAAGGTGACCTGAAAGCCGAGAGGACTGCCGTCCGGCAGGGCGAGCCAGCCGGTCACGTACCACCACTCGGTGCGAAATCCGGGGTGCGCGCCCTCGTCGTTTGGGAAGATGAGGGTGCGGCCTGGGAGCACCGAGTCGAAGACGACATCCTGATTCGAGGGTCCAGCGGCGGGCTCGGTTGCCGCCAAGATTCGGGTCATGGGCAAGCCGGCGAGCGCGAGCAAGCAGGTGCGTCGATTCATCACCAATCCTCCCGTACTGCCAGCACCGCGTCCTCGCGCATCGCCTGCCGGCCAGCGAGCACTGCAGCCAGTCCAGCCAGGGCGATGAGCGTGCTGGCGAACCAGGCGAGCGACACCCAGGGGACGTGCAGATCCATGCTCCAGTGGAAGCTCTGTCGATTCACGACCTCGATGAGCACCAATGAGATGGCGCCCCCAGCGACGATCCCTCCGAGGATGCCGACACCCGCCGTCAAGATTCCTTCGAGCGCGAGCATTGCGCCGATCTGGCGGCGGGTGAGACCCAGGTGGCGCAGCATGCCGAACTCCCGGCGCCGCGCGGCCGTGAGCGCGGCGAAGCTCGCCGCCACTCCGGCCAGTCCGATGACCACGGCGGTCGCCTCTAGGACGTAGGTCACGGCGAAGGTGCGGTCGAAGATACTCAGGCTGCGGGCACGGATTTCGCCGGGGAAGGCCACTTCCAGTGCACCGGGGCCGCCCAGCGATTTGAGCGCCTTGCCCACGCGGATGCCGTCCGCACCGGGCGCGAGCCAGATGGCGGCGTCCTGGACCGAGCCATCGCTGGTCAGGCGCCGATAGTCGGCGAGGTTCATCATGATGGATCCGCCTTGGCGTGCGTAATCGCGCCAGACGCCGGCGACCTGAACGGGCACCTCGGTGCCGGCGAGCGGGAGCGGGACGCGATCGCCCGGACGCCAGCCATAGAGATCGCGTATGGCCTCCGAGATCCAGATCCCCGTCTCACCGCTTGCCGTCGGTCGTGCGGCCCCGACCAGTGGCAACTCGCGGCCGTCTGGAGAGACCGGTCGCGCGAGCAGCGCCACTGGCGCCTGACCTGGCTTGAGCCGAAGGCTCTCATGACGCGTGAATTGAACCCGTGCAACCCCGGGCACGGCCGCGAGCCGTGACTGTAGACCTTCATCCAGAAGGCCGCTCTGGGCGCGTCCGGCTCGCAGATAGAGGTCGGCGGGTAGGATCTGGCCTAGCCAGACATCGACCGAGTCGCGGAATGAGCCGACCATGATCGCCATGGCCGCTACCAGCGCTACGCTGGCGAGCACGCCCGTGGCCGCGATGACGGACTGTCCGGGGACGGCACCCAATCGGGCGGTGGCGAGCCGCACTGGGACCGGGCCGCGTAGCGGCACGGCCCGTGCGAGCATCGAGGCGAGCGTCGGTAACAGCATGACGCCTCCGGCGAGCAGACAGGCGATGGCCAGATAGCCGCCGATCGGGAGTCCTTGGATCGGCGGGATGAAACAGGCAGGAAGGCTTGCGGTCAGCATTGCGAGCCCGAGCATCGGAAATCCGCGCCCGCTGGACAGGGTTGAGTCGTCGTTGGACTTGAGCGCCTGGGCCGGCGCGACGGCGGCGGCCTCGCGCGCCGGGAACCAGGCCCCGGCCGCACCTGCGCCGATGCCGAGCAGCACGTAGGCCGTGCTTGCCCAAGGGTCGAACCTCAGGGTCGGGGACAGGCCCGCGAAGAACCCGGCGCCCAGATCGCCGCCGAGCAGTTTCAGCAGACCCCAGGCGATGCCATGCCCGAGTGCGACACCTGCGATTCCGCCCATCAGCCCCACGAGCGCACCTTCCGCCAGAAGCCATAAAAACAGTTGGCGGCGGGCAAGGCCGATGGCACGCAGAAAGGCCAGCTCGGTATGCCGTCGCACGACGGAGAGCGCCTGTGCGGAGAAGACCAGGAAGCCGCCGGTGACGAGCGCGATCGCCGCCAGCATGGTGAGATTGACGCGATAGGCCCGGGAGAGATTCGCCGCCTGATCCACGGCGGCTTCGGGTGCCTCCAGCAGCACGCCCGCCGGTAGCAATGGATCGAGTGCGGCATGGGCTGCGCGCTCGTCCACACCGCCTGCCAGTCGCAGGTCGATGCGCGTCAGCTGCCCAAGCCGTGAGAATTGCTTCTGCACCGCCGCGATGTCCATGACCGCCAGCTGGCGGTCGTCGGGCACGCCGGAGAGGTCGCCGGCTACCCACAACTCCAAGGGCTGGGAACCGGCATAGACACGGAGCCGGTCGCCTGGCGCGACGCCGAGCGCGGTCTGGGCCGAGGCGCTGAGAAAGAGGCTGTCCTCCGCGAGCGCGGCGAAACGGATGTCCCGGTCGGAGCGGCCCGCGATCTCGCTTGGTCTGGGAATCAGCGCGGGTGTGACGGCGCCCATCGCGAAGAGATCGACGCCCAGGATGCGCAGCGCGTCCGTGCTGCCGATGCGCTCGGTGCGCACCTCCAGCACCGGACTCGCCTGCGCCACTTCGGGTTGCGCGGCCAGGACGGCGTAGAGTCCCTCGTCGAAGCCGCTGCGCGGTCCGACGACCTGGAGGTCGGCCGCCCCCGCCATGCTGCGCATGCCTCGGCCGAATTCAGCGAGTGCGGCCTGGTTGACCGCATGCACCGCCATGCCGAGCGCGATCCCCAGCAGGATGGCGACGAATGAAAAGAGCGTCGCGGTGCGTCGTCGCGCGAGCGAACCCAGGAAGACGGGCGCCAGCCTCATCCGACAAGCCCCTCGGATGTGAGATGCAGAACGCGATCGGCACTCTTGGCCGCCTCCGGCGAGTGGGTCACCAGAATGCCCATGGCCCCCGAGATGCGGATGCTCTCGGCCAGCAACTCCCGCACCTTGGCCGCGTTGGCTGGATCCAGGTTTCCGGTGGGCTCGTCGGCCAGGACCAGGCGCGGTTCATGCACCAGGGCGCGGGCGATGGCGACGCGCTGCATCTCGCCGCCGGAAAGCTCGCGCGGCCAGCTCCCGGCGCGATCGGCCAGCCCCACCGCGTCCAGCAGCCGCTCGGCCTGGCGGTCAGCCGTCGTGCCGTCCCGTCCCTTGAGCCACAGCGGCAGGACCACGTTCTGGCGCACTGTGAGGTGAGGCAGGATATGGAAGGCCTGGAAGACGAAGCCGAGCTTGTCTCGGCGCAGTCGGGTCAGTGCGTTCTCGTCGAGACCCGCGTAGTCGGCGCCGTCGAGCACGAGCCGACCGCTGTCCGGCCGATCCAGTCCGGCGATGAGATTCAACAGCGTGGACTTGCCGACCCCGGACTCGCCCGTGATGGCGACGTACTCGCCCGGTTCGAGGCGCATCGAGAGCGCGTGCAAGACGGGGCGGCCGTTGAATTGGCGATGAAGGTTGGAAATCTCGAGCATGCGGTGATGATGCACTCATGTGGCAGGGAGGGGTCGTGTCGCGACGTCTCCCATGATTGTGTCGCCTCGGTCTTGCGGCAAGGCCGCCAAGTCACGGTGAAAAGGCGTGCTTCGAGGGTGCGTTGATGCGGCAACTGGATCGGTTCGAGGATCGCCGCTTGCATCGCCTGGTCTGATCGGCATGTTGCTTCAGCTCACATCGAGGGTTGGCGCCGTCGCATAGGCGGTTGGTGGAAGACTCTCGCATCCTGCGGCTCCGGTCGATCGAAATCAGCGTTGCGCGGGCGGTATGGGGTAGAAAATTGCCTTTTTGGCTTATCATCCGCTACTCGTTATTAGAGATTAAGACCGCTACGCATGCTTCTTGGACAACACGAAGTACCCGCCCTGATTTGGAAAGAACAACGCGTCGGCTATCGCGAGTTGCTGGCGCGTATCGACGCCGTGTCGCGTCAGTTCCCCTCTGTTCCTTGCGACAGGGTGGCGATCTTCGCCGAAAATCGGCTCGATTGGGTCTATGCCTTCTACGCGGGCCTCAAGCAGGGCTGCACCCTGGTGCCGATCGACTTTATGAGTTCGGCGGAGGATGTCGCTCATATTCTGCGTGATTGCGAACCTTCGCTGGTGTTCTGCTCCAACGGCACCCGCGAGGTCTTGGCTCAAGCCATCGGAGCCAGCAGTCGTCAGCCTCTGGTTCTGGTGCTGGACGAGCTGGATCCGGCCGCCTCCGATAGCAAGGCGGAGCCCATACCGGCACCTGCGCTCGACAAGACCCTGCTGCTGATCTACACCTCGGGCACGACCGGCAGCCCCAAGGGGGTCATGCTCAGCTGGGACAATCTGCTGGCCAATATCGAATCGATCTCGAAGGACGTGCCCATCTACGTCCCCGGGCAACGCACCCTGGCACTGCTGCCGCTGCACCACATCTTCCCCTTGGTCGGCGCGCTCATAGCGCCGCTGTACACCGGCGGTACCTGCGTCTTTTCGCCATCCCTGGCATCGGAGGACATGCTTCGGGCGCTGAACGACAATCGGGTGACGATCATGATCGGCGTGCCGCGCCTGTATCAGCTGATCACCAAATCCATCAAAGACAAGATCAATGCCAGCCGCCTGACCCGTCTGCTGTTCCAACTGGCCGCCAAGATCAATTCACGGGCCTTCTCCAAACGACTTTTCGCCAAGGTGCATGCGCGTTTCGGCGGTCAGGTTCGCTTTCTGGTCAGCGGCGGCGCCAAGCTGGACGAGGATGTCTTTCGGGATCTGACCACCCTGGGTTTCGAGGTGCTGGAGGGTTTTGGCATGACCGAGGCCGCACCTATGATCACCTTCACCCGCCCTGGCGAGTCCACGCTCGGCGCCGCTGGCCGTCCGATGTCCTGCAATGAGGTACGCATTGTCGATGGCGAGATCCTCAACCGTGGCCGCAACGTCATGCAAGGCTATTACAAGCGTCCGGAAGAAACCGCTGCGGTAATCAAGGACGGTTGGTTGTACACCGGCGACCTGGGCTATATCGACGCGTCTGGTGCTTTGCATGTCACCGGTCGCAAGAAGGAGATCATCGTCTTGCCCAGCGGCAAGAACATCAATCCCGTCGAGATCGAGGCGAAGCTCTTCGAGTCGACCGACCTCATCAGCGAGGTGGCCGTGTTCCAGCATCAGGACAGCCTGGAGGCCGCTGTCGTACCGGACTTTCGCAGGGTGCGGGAGCAGGGCATCGCCGATCTCCAGAAAACCCTCAACGAGCAGGTGCTGGCGCCCTATAACAAAGCGGTCACGCCTTACAAGAAGATTTTGAAATTGCATTTGCTTGGAGAAGAACTCCCCAAGACGCGATTGGGCAAGCTGAAGCGCTTTTTGTTGCCCGACATGGTCGCGTCGAATCAGACCCGAACGGTTGGCGGCGAGGAGCCGGACTATCCCGAGTACAAGACGATTCAGCACTTCCTCCAGCAGCAGAAGGAATGCGCGGTCTATGCCGGGGATCACCTGGAGCTGGACCTTGGACTCGACTCCCTCGACAGGGTCGGGCTGCAGTCCTTCCTAAACGCGACCTTTGGTGTCGGCGTGTCCGACGAGACCTTCATCGACCACCCGACGGTGGGGCGTATCGCCGAGTTCATCCGGGACAAGAAGACGAAGATGGCCGTCTCGGTGGTGGAATGGGCCGAGATCCTGAAGCAGCGCAGTGAAATCCACTTGCCGAGGAGCTGGGCCGCGCACAATCCGCTGCGTCACGGCATGGCCCTGCTGGCCCGCGCCTATTTTCGCTTGAGCGCCAAGGGGCTGGAGAATCTTCCCGTCGGCCCCTGCATCCTGGCGCCGAATCATCAGAGCTTCCTCGACGGCCTGTTCGTCGCCGCCTTCCTGGACAATGCCACGATGAAGCGGACCTATTTCTTCGCCAAGGCCAAGCATGTCAATCGGCCATGGCTCCGCTTTCTCGCTGCGCGCAACAATGTCATCGTGCTGGATCTGGAGCGCGATCTGCGCCACGCCTTGCAGAACCTCTCGGAGGTGCTGCGCCAAGGCTGCAATATCATCATCTTTCCGGAGGGCACCCGCAGCAAGGACGGCGCCGTGGCTCCGTTCCGCAAGACCTACGCCATCTTGAGCCGCGAGCTGGGGGTGCCGGTCGTGCCGGTGGCCATCAAGGGTGCCTGGCAGGCCCTGCGAAGCGGCTCCTGGTTGCCCAAAATGTTTGCGCCGATCGAGGTCAGCTTTCTACCCGCCGTCGAGCCGGGAGAGCGCAGCTACGAGGCATTGAATCGGGCGGTCATGGATCGCGTGGTGGCGGCGGTCGGTGGGCCTACATGACTCGATGAGGAGCGCGCCGAAACCTTTGCTTGATCGTGCACCAATGGCCGTTCTGCGGCGCGACTAGCGCCGTTGCGGCGCATCGAGACTCGCGAGCCGAACGGAGACGAATCCGATGCGCAGGTCGGCTTGGATCTCGACGGGTACGCGATAGTCATCATCGCTGAGCCAGATGGTGGCCCGACGCATCTTGGTGTAGGGCGCCAGCTGGAAATCGTCCGTGATCTTGCGGATTCGGATCTCCAGTTTTTTGGTCTTCCAGGTCTTGTCGAACACCATGCGCGCCTCGCTGCCGACCACCTCGAAGGTCACCAGATAGAGACGGTCCAAGGGCTGCACCAGGAGCACGATGTCCTTGCCGTCGCGCAGCTCGGTCTGCTGAAGGTAGAGGAGGGTGGATAGAATGTCCCGGATCTGCCCAAGCTCATAGACGCGTGTCTCATGCTCGGTATCACGTCCATCCGTTGGTGTGAGAGAGGATTCGACGCGCATCCTGTCGTTCCGGTAGGTCGCCCGATATTCCGCCCTTTCGTCGTGCTCGCGCTGGGTGTGCTCGAAGCGAGAGGGGTAGAGGGTTTTGGCCGAAATCGTCGTTCGGGTCGAGCCTTCATAGGGCCAAAAGGCACGAACCGGGCCGCTGCTCCTTGTTTTGGCCCTTGCCTGCACTGCGGCGCCCTGCTGCGGATCGAAATTCATCCGAATCGTGCCGGCCTGTAGCCATTTGCTCCAGCTGACCTCGTAGAGCAGGCGCACCGGCCGGATTTCGGCACCTTGTCTGCGAGACAGGGGGGTGATTTGGTTCGACCAGATGGGTTCTGCCGCCTGGAGCTCCGATCCATCGATCAAGGTGCACAGGGTCAAGCCGATCAGCACGGTGAAAAGCCCGGCCGCAACCTTCAGGCTGCGCGTCGCAATAGAGGCTGTTCCAGGGGTGGCGGCATCCTGCGCTGATGGTGCTGCGTCTGTAGTTTTCATGCGCTCTCTGAGGTTGATCGGGTCTGCGTCCGATAGTAGATAGAAAGGAATGGAGCGGAAAACAACGGAATGTTTGGCCGATCGGGGCGTTTCGAGTGACATCGGGAGAGGTCATGGGGGAGTTCTCGCGCGTTGGGAAGTGGGCCGCGCCTGCCTTTCAGGCGGTCGCTCTATTGCTGATGGTTACTTGGAGCACTGCGCAGGGCGACGACGGGCTCCCCGAGGGCTCTGGCGATGAGGTGGGGGTGTCCTGGTACGACGGGGGACACGACTATGTCACCGACCGGTTGCAGCGGGCGGCCGTTTGGCTCGACGATTTCTTCGGCGACCCTCGGGCCGAGAAAGAAAAGCAGGCGAGCGCCTACATGCATGTCGTGCTCGATGCATTCTACTCCGGCGTCGAGGACCAAAGCGAAAACGGAGTCCGGTTTCGCGGTGGCGTAGATCTTCCGAAGCTCGATCGCAGGCTGCGTCTGCTGGTCACCAGCGATGCGGATTCCACCGTCACCGGACGCGAGCTGGCCGGCACCGCCAAGGACGATGTCAAGGATACGGATGGGGCCGTCGGTTTGAGTTATCTCTTTCGCGATCGGCCCGGACACAAATTCTCTCTCGGCGGCGGCCTTTCGGGCGGTCTGTCGCCCGCCCTCTTGCTGGCCGGCCGCTATGTCCATACAAGACACTGGACGACGAACACGGCGTCCCATGTCACCTCGACCGTCTATTGGAAGTCCGAGGATGGGCCGGGCGTGAGCACCTTGCTCGACTACGAATGGTCGCCCGATGCGGATACCTTGTGGCGCACCACGCTGTTCGGAAATTACAAAGAAGAGATCCGTGGTCTCGAGTGGTCCGCCCAGGCGAAATGGGCAAAACGGCTGGACAGCAAGACCGCCATCAACGTGCGCGCAGGCTTCCAGGGTCAGACCGAGCCGAACAGCGTTCTGGGCGAGGGCTGGCTCAAGTTTCTCTATCGGCGCAATTTCCTGCGCCCCTGGCTGTTCTATGAGCTGGAGCCCGGGTTCTCCTGGCCCGAGAGTCTCGATTACCGGGGCGAACCGACCTTTGCGGTTCGGCTGGAGATCCAGTTTCGTCGGGACTGAGCCAACCGTCGTAACCGGATCTCCTCTTAACTACGCGCACAGCCTGTGCATCGGGTAGATCAACCACTTCGTTCTGTTGAGTCAGACTGAACGTGTAGGTCGGTCTTGGAAGGCTGAATGTCAGGAGAACCTCACCTTGGGTGATATCCAGACAAGAATCTCCCCAGACTTCATGCCGGTCGAAGCACCTTGGCAGCGGTTGCGCGAGGACTTTGCCTACCACCACTGTCTCGCGAGCGCCGAGGAATTGGCCGCACACGTGAGCGACTGTGCAAACGCCATCGACCTACGCATTCCGGTCCAGGCGGAGTTCGGCATGCCTCCTTTTCTTGGAAGAAAAAGCTGAGGGAACCTCAGAGGGCGTAGGCAAAACAGCATGAAGAGGAAATCATATCCATGATTATCTACACAGATTTGGCTCAGCCTTTGTTGGATTACGTCAGTGCGGTTGAGGCCGAGGCATCGGGCACGTCGGACAGTTTGAACGTCGACCTGACGCTGTCGGCGGATTTTTTTGCGAAGCGGCCTCAGATCCTGACCGCCAACTTTGGCTTTGACGGATACATGGGTGTGCCCGGCTTGGTGGGCGTGGACACGACGGCACAGTCCGCGGCATACCAGTTCAACGTTTCCTGGGAGGCGCTCGATCCCGCGCTCGGTGCTGCCGCACGCGCGTACTACTCCGCCGTTGGCTCAGCCGCCTTTTTATCGGTGTACGGCGTTCCGGCATTGCTGGCGGATACGATTCCCGTGGTTTTCAGCCATCCGGTCTTGGGTGAGACACTCAACCCGGAAGACTTCCTGGTCACACTGAACACTGGCGAGGTTATCACGCCAATTACCGCGAGCTTTCTGCCAAACCTTGAGTTCAACGAACGGCAGACCGTCGTCATCTCGGGTGAATGGGGCAACCGTATCGCTCCGGGAGAACCTGGAGCGCGTTACCCGGTCACTGTCAGCATCGTGGATGACGGGTCGCCCTTGCGCTTTGTGACCGACACGGGATTGATCTCAGCAGTCGGATTGAGAGTCGAAAGCCAAAATCCTTACGTTGAGGGCAATGGTCCGCGCATCCTGGCGGCCAAGCTCAATGCGTTTTCTGATCTCGGCGAGGGCAGCCCGGCTTGGCAAGGTAGTTCGACGGCCAATAGCGGGGATGATCTGTATGGGGATCAAGCGATGTATCGCTTGCGGATCTACACCAGCGCTGGGTTTTCCCCGGACGGCATCGCCAGCATTTCGCCGGATGACTTTTCTCGTTTCTTTCAGTTGACGGCGCTTGACCAGGATGGTCGCGAACTGCTGCTGGAAACAGGGGTCGATTATGTCATCAGTGGGTTTGGCTCGGTCCGTATTCTCGGCATCGCCGACACCGGATTGGCTCAGGATTCATACAACGCGGCCTACATCGAAGACCATGACAACCAGTACGACATCATCTTGAGTGGTGATTTGGCCGCGATTGAGCGGCTTCAGTCGGTTCGGATGCCTTCAGGCGATGGCTATTCACCAGTCTACAATCCCGGCGGTCCCGGCAACGATCCCGACAACAATCCTCGCGGACCCTTCACGGTGCCCAGCTCGGACCAGACGGTCGATATCACGCATGATTTTACTGCGGCCTCCTTCGTCTCATACGTTGAAGTCGATGGCCAGGTCGTGCGCAACACAATCACTGGACAGCCCATCGGGGCTAATCAGGGACTGGCCGTCGAGGACACGAGCACTGGGCATAAAATCAATCAGTACATCGATCCGGACGGAAAGATCTTCTACAGCTCGTTCGAGGTGAGCCCAATCTATGAAATCCACTTAACCGAAGCACAGCCATCGACGTATTCGCGAGTGACAGACGATCAGATCACGGGTTCGGCGCAGATCGACAGGGTCAGCTTTTCAGGGGCATTTGATCAGTATGTGCGATCTGGGAATCTGGCGGAATTCTCCTCCCAGGATTTGGTGCCATTGCGGGATGCGAACGACAAATTGTTTGACGTAGAACGCCTGGTCTACACCGACACGACCCTGGCGCTCGACATCGAAGGGCACGCAGGATTTGCGTACAGCCTTTATGGCATCTCATTACACACAACTTCATAATTCATGAGATTCCCTGGCGAATTTAATCCCGGCAGCCACGTCT
>NZ_JBHUHX010000058.1:0-41819 GCF_042682685.1 Thiorhodococcus fuscus | reverse complement strand
GACGTGGCTGCCGGGATTAAATTCGCCAGGGAATCTCATGAATTATGAAGTTGTGTGTAATGAGATGGGTAGTAACCCAAACAATTCTTATCATTCTCGGTATTATTGACCCCATTGTTTGTCAACTCGTTATACTTACACTCAGCGAGCGTCTTAGAAAGCGCCTCTCCTTGACAGCTGTCATCCCAAGTAAAACGGTCGATATAGTCGACTCTCCACAAATCGGTCTGAAATCCAGTTCTTCGATTCTTACTCATCGCAGTTCTCCTGTGATATGCCACCCCTGATAATGGCGTTCACAGCGGGTGGTGTTTCCTTTTACATGGCATATAACTTATTGCTCACTCGCCACTGCCAAGCCCCCATTGATCGTATCAAGTCAGTCGATCGCCCAACCGGCGGCGAGCAGGACTTCGACATCAGCGAAGTCGCAGCACTCGGCATCGCGCTTGTCGATGACATAGAGCTCACCGCGCCCGAGGTCAAAGAGCGACATGTGGCCATAGCGCCCGTCAATGTTCTTGAAATGGAGATTGGCGTCCAGACTGCGGAAGCGCTCCCCGCGCGACTCGATGACTGAGCGAGTCTCAGCCTGAAGGCTGCTCGACCAATGTGTTGCCTTGGGTTGCGGCATGAGGTTGTCCTCGGTGAATCGGTCCGTTGATGCGCTGCGGCAGAGGCCAGCTCAGAGGAATGGCTCGAAGGGTCCATACCGGCCCCTGCGCTGATCGCTCACCAGCCGCAGAGACAGTGTCGCAAAGTGATGCGACAGAGTCTGACGTCTTGCGCTGCGTGGTCTAAATCAGGCAATGACGCGGCCTGGGGTCCAGTTCAACGAACGGTCGAGGAACATCCCGAGCGGACGTTTTGGCGACAGAAATTGGACATCCAGACCGGCCCGCAAAGCACTCCGTTACCAAGCCGACTCGACAACCGATCGACGCTATCGATGGGGGCATAATGAACCGAGCGCTCAGGTCGCTTCGGTTGCCAGCGGTCTTGCGAGGTCGCTGGCATCGGCCGCCTGGCCATAGAACGCTGCCGTTTTCGCTGCCTGAACGGCGACCAGTTGACGCAGCTCGCTCGGCGCGACGACTTCGACATTACTCCCCGCACCAAGCAGCCAACGCAGCAATTGCCCAGTCGATGGCACAGATGCACGCACGCGGGCCTTGAATTCGGAGCCCTCGGGCTCAGGCTCCCAGATCTGCTCGACGTTCAGTGGGCAGGTCTCGAGGACTGTGGCCAGATAGCCGCGCACTCTCAGCTCAAGCGCGATCCGCTCGCCCGAACCGAAATCGGCATGTCCGCTCGCGATAGCCTGGTCCAGGTCGAAGTTGGCGGCGCGCCGCCGCTCGACATCGTTCAGCAGCGTGGCTGATTGCAGCCGATGCAGTGCATAGAGTCGCACCGGGGCGGACTCATCGTTCTTGAGCGCGAAGAGGTACGGCAAAGGCCCCCGCTGGATGATGGCCTGGGGATGGATGCGTGCTTGGTCTCGCCCTGGGCATTGGTGTAGCAGATGTCGAGTGCCCGCTGCTTGATCAAGGCGCTGATGACTGCAGCCAGGGCCTCTTGCTCGACCACAGGCGGTTGCAGGCGCAAGGTGTCGGGAATGAAGCGCAGGCAGGACTCTTCAAGCACGGGGAAATCCTGGATGCTGGCCAGGTGCATCCACAAGCGATCGAGCTGCCGATTGGGGATCAACGAGCCGATGAGCGCCTTCATCTGCACCAAGGTATAGGTCCAGATCGCGTCGTCGTCGCTGATGTCCTCCTGGCAACGCCGATAACGCAAAGGCTTGCCGCCGGGGTTGACCGCCTCGATCCGCCCCTCCTCCACCAGAGCGCGCAAGTCGCGCTGCACGGCGCGCAGCACCGCAGCGTCGCTGCCGTCGCCGTAGTCATCGGCCAGGTGCCGGGCGATCTGCTTGGCGCCCGGGCAAACATCCGAGGCGCTACCCGGCGGGGGCAGGAACCCCTCGAGTGTCTTCTGCCGCGCGAAGCGGCTGTGATGGATGGCGTTCATACGCAGAGGATACGACAGTGACTGTCGCGTTACCGTGATGCAATCGACGCATCGTAACCGAAAGCCGATTGACTATAAGGAGTGTCATCATGAGCGTCATCCTCTCGCATAAACTGACCCTTGAGCGACTCGAGCGACTGTTCACCGGACGCGGACTCAGCGCACAGATCGTCGAGGTCGAACCGGCCATTCCCGAGCAAGACCTGCCCCGGCTTGCCTATCTGAAGGTGGTCTCAGCGAACGACCTACCGATCCTCATTTGGGTCGATACCCAGGTGGCCTCCGTGTTGCGGCTGCGCGCTGTGCTCTTGGCGACTGAACAGCCGCGCGACCAAGACGATCCGCCGATCGAGCCTTGGATCGTCGAGCGCAGTGCGCAACAGGAACTCTTCGGCCTGAACGCAAGCGGGGCGGTACGGCAAATGACGCTCGATCATCGCCTGCCGTATCAGGGTGCGATCATTGCCGACGAGGTGGTTGAAGCGGCCAAGAATCTACGACGAACTGCGTCTTCGGTATGGGATATCAGCAATATATTCGACGGAAACCTATGGCTCTCGATCAGCGATTGATCACCTGAGTGATCGACGCCTGGAATGCCGCTTTCCGGCGTCAGGATAAAAGCCGCCCCTCCGGGAGGAAGTGTATGAGGATCGGTATCACCGCCCAAGGGACGCGACGCGAACGGGCCGGCACCTGGATCGACAACGAGGCGACGAGTTTTGAAGACCTATTGGGACGAACCGAATAGCGTCCTCCGGGACATCGCCCGTTCGCAACAACTCCCCCCAGGATCGATTCAGGGCTGGTCGACGGTGACACAGAGGTGACACCGAAGGGCGCGATTGAGGCCCATCAAGGCGGTTTATGCGCCTTGATGCAACCTTGAGTGATTGAAATATGGTGGGCCGTGTAGGATTCGAACCTACGACCAAGGGATTATGAGTCCCCTGCACTAACCGCTGTGCTAACGGCCCGGAGAGGTGGGGTTTGACGCCGTCCCTGGCGCCGAGGGTCAATCCGTGTCGAGGAAGCTACGAAGTTTATCCGATCGGGTCGGATGGCGCAGCTTACGGAGCGCCTTGGCCTCGATCTGACGAATACGCTCGCGGGTGACGTCGAACTGCTTGCCGACCTCTTCGAGGGTGTGGTCGGTATTCATGTCGATGCCGAAACGCATGCGCAGGACCTTGGCCTCACGGGATGTCAGGCTGGAGAGCATGTTCTGGGTGGCTTCACGCAGGCCTTCCGCTGTGGCTGAGTCGACCGGCGAGATGACGCCGGAATCCTCAATGAAGTCACCAAGGTGCGAGTCTTCGTCGTCACCGATCGGCGTCTCCATCGAGATTGGCTCTTTGGCGATCTTGAGGACCTTGCGGACCTTGTCTTCCGGCATCTCCATACGCTCGGCAAGCTCTTCCGGGGTGGCCTCGCGACCCATTTCCTGGATCATCTGGCGGGAGATACGGTTGAGCTTGTTGATGGTCTCGATCATGTGCACCGGGATACGGATGGTGCGCGCCTGATCGGCGATCGAGCGGGTGATGGCCTGACGGATCCACCAGGTCGCGTAGGTCGAGAACTTGTAACCGCGGCGATATTCGAATTTATCGACCGCCTTCATGAGACCGATGTTGCCTTCCTGGATGAGATCCAGGAACTGCAGACCGCGATTGGTGTATTTCTTGGCGATCGAGATGACTAGACGCAGGTTGGCCTCGACCATCTCCTTCTTGGCGCGACGGGCCTTGGCCTCGCCGATCGACATCTTGCGGTTGACTTCCTTGATCTCGCCGATGGTGAGGTAGTTCTCGCGCTCGACCTCTTGCAGCTTGCGCTGGGCGCGCCGGATCTCGGAGGCGTTTTCCTCGAGACGGGCGGCGTAGGAATGCCCGCTAGCCAGCAACTGATCCAGCCACTCGGAGTTGGTCTCGTTGTGCGGGAAGGTCTCGATGAACTGCTTGCGCGGCATTCCGGCCTGATCGACGCACATACTCATGATGAGACGCTCCTGACCACGGATACGCTCGATCGTGCCACGCAGAATTTCGGCGAGTTCCTGGAAGACGGGCGCAACCAGCTTGAACTGCAGGAAGATCTCGGAGACGGCGGCCATGGCCGCGCGGGAGCGCTCGTCGTCGCGACCATACTGCTCCAAGGCAGCCCGCAGGACCTCGAAGCCCTCGCGCAGCTGGGCGGCGCGCCGCGCAGCCTCTTCCGGGTCGGGACCCGTATCCACGACGGCTGCATCATCGTCGTCGTCGTCATCGGAGTCCTCATCGCCGTCGGTATCGTCGTCCGATTTATCGGAGTGGATGCTTGCAGCAGGCGCGGATGGAACCGGAATTTCGGGCTCTTCTTCGAGATCGTTAAAGCCGGAGATCACGTCGGTGAGACGGGTCTCTTCGCGTTCGACGCGATCGAAGATCTCGATCAGCTTCTCGATGGAACGCGGGTAGACGGAAAGCGCGGTCAGGACCTGAGTGAGGCCATCTTCGATTCGTTTGGCGATCGTCAACTCGCCTTCGCGGGTCAGTAGCTCGACGGTGCCCATTTCGCGCATGTACATGCGCACAGGGTCGGTCGTCCGACCAAACTCGCTGTCGACGGTGGCCAGCGCGGCGGCCGCAGCCTCGGCGGCCTCGTCGTCGGACACCGCCGAATCGCTCAGGGTCTGATCGACGACATCGGGGGCGGTCTCTTGGACCATGATCCCCATGTCATTGATCATGCGAACGATATCTTCGATTTGATCAGTCTCGACGATGCCAGGCGGCAAATGGTCGTTGACCTCGGTATAGGTCAGATAACCCTGCTCTTTGCCCTTGGCGATCAGTTGCTTCAGCTGAGACTGTTGCTGTTCTTGATCCATGGGATACCTTAGACTCGGTGCGGCGGATAGCGGCTCGAAAAGCGAACTTCGCAGTCTAACATAATTTCTGATTACCCGTCCAGGTGAACACAAGGATAGGCTATCAGGTTGCAAGTCAAGCGCCGATTATTTGGGTCGGCCCAATTCGTATCGGCCAATCAATAGATAGTCGAAACCGATGAAAAAACCAGTTGACAGACTACAAGTCAGTCAGCGGAATCCTCGCCTCGACGCCGCGCGACCCGCGCCTCCTGCTCCAGCCGAGCACGCTCCTCGGGGGACCAATCGGTCGTACTGCGCAGGTTGAAGCGCCGACTGTGCTCCGCCTTGACGGCCTCCTCGCTCAATCGCCCCAGGGCGCCGATCAGCTCGGCACCGACGTCTTCCTCGGCGATATCGCGCAGGAAGGAGTCGACGCTCAAACGCTGCAGATACGCGAAGTGCCGATGCTCGCGCCAGCGCTCCAAGAGGGCGGCCTTGGTCAGTCCGGGTGCGGCCGAGAGCATGTTCAAAAGCTCGGCAAGGACATCGATGCCAGGATTGCTGGAGCGTCTCCAGCGATCGTCGGCCTGCTCGACGACCCGCGTCACCAGCTCGGGATGATCGAGCAGGAGCGCAATCGCCTGAGCGACCAGGCTCAGCCGCATCGGTCGCTGAGAGGCAACCGAACCACGCCGGCCAGTCGAACGCGACTTCGGTGTCGGCGTCGACGTGAGCCCCGTCAGATTGGCGATGCGATTCGCGACCAGATCCCGATAGAGCCCAACCGGCATCCGATCGAGCAAGGGCTTGGCGAGATTGCCAAGCCTGGCTCGACCGTCGATGCTGGTCATGTCGACCTGCTCGGTTAGATGATCGAACAGGAACTCGGACAGCGGAATAGCGCCGTCCACCAGGCGATGCATACCCTCGGCACCCTGAGCGCGCACCAGGGTATCGGGATCCTCCCCCTCGGGCAGGAACAGGAAGCGGATCGATTGGTGCCCGGTCACCAGCGGCAGCGCCGTTTCCAGCGCCTTCCAGGCCGCAGAGCGTCCGGCGCGATCTCCGTCGAAGCAGAAGACGAGTTCGGGTACGGTGCGCAACAACTGCTGCAAATGATCGGCCGTCGTCGCCGTGCCCAGGGTTGCCACTGCGTTGGTAATCCCGAACTGGGCTAGCGCGATGACGTCGAGATATCCCTCGACGATCAAGAGCGAACCGAGCTTGCGATTTGCCTTCTGAGCCTCGAACAGGCCATAAAGTTCCCGCCCCTTGCGGAAGAGCGGAGTCTCCGGCGAGTTCAGATATTTGGGCTTGCCATCGCCCAACAGGCGCCCGCCGAAGCCGATGACACGCCCACGCCGATCCCGGATCGGGAACATGACGCGGTCGCGAAAGCGGTCGTAGCGCCGCCCATCGGACTCCGCGAGCAGGCCAACCGTCATCAGTCGCTCACGCTGCTCGGCGGTCGCGCCCAATGTCGACATGAGAAAATCATGCCTCGGCGGCGCGTATCCCAGATCGAAAGCAGCGGCGATCTCGCCGGTCAATCCACGGGATTTGAGGTACTCGACGGCGCGACCCGCGCGCTGGACATCACGCAGTTGCTCGCGATAGAGCGTCGCCGCCCGTTCGAGCAGCGCATAGAGGGGGCCGTGATCCGGCCCGGCGGGCACGGCATCGCCGGCGTCGGGAACGGGAACTCCGGCGCGCTGAGCCAATTCCTCGACCGCCTCTCGGAACGGGAGGCGGTCGTATTCCATGAGGAAGCCGATCGCGGAGCCATGGGCTCCGCAACCGAAGCAGTGATAGAACTGCTTGTCCGGGCTGACGGTGAAGGACGGCGTCTTCTCGTCGTGGAAGGGGCAGCGGGCTTGGTAGTCCTTACCCGCCTTGCGGAGCTGGAGACGCGACCCGACGAGGTCGACGATGTCCGTCCGCGCCAGGAGATCGTCGATGAATTCTGGTGGAATCCTGCCAGCCATGATCGCCGGACAGCGGGTATCAGCTCCCGAGTCGCTGCTTCACGAGGGCGCTGACAGCACCCATGTCCGCACGCCCCTGGATCTGGGGACGCAGGATACCCATGACCTTACCCATGTCGCTCATGGCGGCGGCGCCCGTCTCGGAGATGGCGGAGTCGACCATCTGGGCGATCTCGGCATCGGTCAGAGGGGTTGGCAGATAGGCCTGGATGATGCCGACCTCGAAGCGCTCGACCTCGGCCAGGTCTTCACGGCCAGCGGATTCGTATTGAGAAATGGAATCGCGGCGCTGCTTGACCATCTTATCGAGCACGGCGAGCACCTGAGCGTCATCGAGCTCGATACGCTCGTCGACCTCGCGCTGCTTGATCGCGGCCATGATGAGGCGGATCACGCCGAGCTTGTCTTTCTCGCCCGCCTTCATGGCGGCCTTCATGGCATCCTGGATTTGCTGCTTGAGCATGACTGACAACTGAAGCCTTGAGCTGGTAGATCAACGGATGGACTGGATGACGGATCGTCGAAAGCCCGAAGAACTCAGGCCCGACCTCGACGAGCGCGCGACGTGACTGGCTGGATCGCGCACCCAGCGACGAAGCCCACACGGGCAGCCGTCTGGCGGCGGCTGTCCTCCATGACCCCGAGGGCTTGCCTCGGGCGCCCGATCAGTACGGACGTTCCCAGCGACGGGATTCGCGCTGCAGCTTCTTCTGGTGGCGCTTTACGGCCGCTGCCTTCTTGCGTTTCCGCTCGGAAGTGGGCTTCTCGTAGAACTCACGACGGCGAACTTCTGCAAGCACGCCTGCCTTCTCGCAGGAACGCTTGAAACGCCGCATAGCGACTTCGAATGGCTCGTTTTCTTTGACGCGAACGCTGGGCATAGGAGTCCTTCGCTTCTCCGGTTGTTAGGATCGATGATTGGTGGATCAACGGTAAAAAGATCGCCAAGTATAACGACCAATTAACCTTGAATGCAAAAAAGAATATGATGCCCGACTGGATTGTACGAGAGCCGGCTAGGCTGAGGTTTGGACGAATGCGTGTACTGGGTATCGAGACATCCTGCGACGAAACAGGTGTCGCCATCTATGACGGAGATCTGGGGCTGATCGCACATGCGGTCTACAGCCAGATCGAGATCCACGCACAGTACGGCGGCGTGGTGCCCGAACTCGCTTCACGCGACCATGTGCGCAAGACCTTGCCGCTGATCCATCAGGTTCTGGAGGAATCCGAAACCACGCCGTCCTCCATCGATGGCGTCGCCTATACCGCCGGCCCCGGACTGATCGGCGCACTACTGGTGGGCTCCGCGCTCGGTCGCAGCCTGGCCTGGGCCTGGGGCCGTCCGGCCATCGGCGTGCATCACATGGAGGGGCATCTGCTCGCCCCGCTCATCGAAACGCCGGCCCCGGAATTCCCCTTCGTCGCGCTGTTGGTTTCGGGCGGGCATACCCAGCTGGTCGACGTGGCCGGAATCGGCGATTACCGCGTCCTCGGCGAATCGCTCGACGATGCCGCTGGCGAGGCCTTCGACAAGACCGCCAAGATCCTTGACCTCCCCTACCCCGGCGGTCCCGAACTGGCCAAGCTCGCCGAGCACGGCGATCCGGCGCGATTCCGCTTCCCGCGCCCCATGACCGATCGTCCGGGGCTCGAATTCAGCTTCAGCGGACTCAAGACGTTCGCGCTCAACTGTCTGCGCACCGAACTGCCGAAGGCGGAAGACCCCGAACAGACGCGCGCCGACATCGCCCGCGCCTTCGAGGATGCCGTCGTCGACACGCTGGTCATCAAATGTCGCCGCGCCCTAAAAACCGCCGGCAGACGCCGACTCGTACTCGCCGGCGGCGTCAGCGCCAACCGGCGCCTACGCGAGCGGATGAACGCGGCCATCGCAGCCGAGGGCGGAGAGACCTATTACCCCCGACCCAATTTCTGCACCGACAACGGCGCCATGATCGCCTACGCCGGCTGGCATCGATTGCAGGCCGGTCAGCATGAGCCGCTCAGCTTCCGCCCCAAGGCCCGCTGGCCGATGGAAGGACTGTCACGCGTCCAATCCGCCACCCAGCTGACCTGAACGTCCCTGGCCGACAGCCGTCGGATCCGCCTCGGGCAGCGGCAGCGTCAGACAGAACGCCGCCCCCTCGATGTGTTCGGGATCGGCCCAGAGACGACCACCATGCGCCTCGGCGATCGAGCGGCTGATCGCCAACCCCAGCCCGAGACTGGAGTCATTGGTGGATTCGAAGATATCGAACACCGTCTCATGCCGACCGCTCGGTAGACCCGGCCCGGTATCGCGCACCACCATGAGGATCTCCGTATCCCCCGGCACGACCTCGACGCTCACCTCTCGTCGCGGCGGATCGGTCGCGTCGATGGCCTGGACCGCGTTGCAGATGAGATTCACCAGGATCTGCTCGATCTGGACCGGATCGATCAAGAGTTCAGGGAGCCCCGCCGGGGCCTGCAGTCGGAGCGAGACCTTGCGGTCCGTCGCGAACCATTGCACGAGGGCGAAGGCCCCCAGCACCACCTGATCCAGCGAGGCGTTCACCTTGTGCATCTTACGCCCGCGCAGGAATACCCGCAGACGCTCCATGATGTCTCCCGCGCGCTGAATCTGGCCGCTGATGCGCCCGATCACATCGACCAGACGCGTCGGGTCGGCCGCCGGCCCTTCGGCCAACTGCGAGGCCGCACTGCAGAAAAAGCTTGCAGAACTCAACGGCTGGAGCAGTTCGTGGATCAAGGATGAGGCCAGGATTCCGACCGCGTTGAGCCGGGCCACCTGGGCCAGCGCATCGCGGGCGCGACGTGCGTCTTCCTCGGCCAGTCGACGCTCGGTGACATCGACATAGGCCACCACCGCACCCTCCTGCTCGCCTTCGAGCGCCACGGCACGCATCACGAACCAACGCTTGCATCGCGCGGTATGGCAGGGATATTCAGCGCTGAAGGCGGTACGCTCGCGATTCAGTACCTGAAGAATCCCGCTGGAGGATTCGCCCTCGCCCCGAATCCGATCGGCCTCGCCCGGACAACAGGCGATCAGGTGGTCGGAGCGGACCGCATTGCGCAGATCCTCCGAAACGCCGCTCTCCTCCGCGAACTCGCGCCAAGCGCGGTTCGCCGCGATGATGTTTCCGGTGCGATCCAGCACCGCGATCTGAGACGGCAAGGCGTCCAGGACCGCCTGACGCAATCGCTCGTTCGCTTGACGCTCGGCCTCGACCCGATGCTCTGCGGTAATGTCGAGCAGGACGGCCATGCATTCGGGTCCAGAGACGGCCTCGCGCCTCACCGAGCACAGCCGCACCACGCGAACGCCATCAGAATCGGCGAAATGCAGGGTCAGATCGCAGGATTCCCCCAAACTATCCGTCGCATCGAAGACCTTTCCGAGGTGCGCGAGAAGATCGAGCGGCTCCGAATCGACGACGAAATCCAGCAACGAGGCACCTTCCAGCTCGGACGCAGGGCGACCGATCAGACAGGACGCCGCAAGATTGACGGCACGGATCCGCCCCTCTCGATCGAAGACCACGTAACCGACTGGGGCCTCTTCGAACAGACGCGCATAGTGGTTGCGCGAAAGCTCAAGCGCCTTCTGGGTCTCGCGCAGTTCCCGCCCCTGGATTTCGAGTTCCACCTGATGGCTTTGCAGATCCAGCATCATGCAGCGTTGGGCGTCATGGGCCTCTCGCGCGGCACCCAGGGCGGACACCAAGGCATCGAACTGGGCCTCCAGCGAACCCCGGTCCAGCCGCTGCAACTCATCCAGACCGAAGCCCTCGGAACTCTGCTCACTCGACCCTGAACCCGCGCCCTGATCACTCATCGAAGCCCCCCCTACTCTTGCTTTAGCATGCCATGCGATCTCGGAATCCCCGCGCGATTCCCGGGGCCCGTGTGCGCCCCAGTATAGCGACCGCAATCCCGAACGGCCGACGACCCCGACAGACCGTCCCATACCCGTGCAATGGCACAGACAACTCGGTCGACCATTCAACAAGGACAACACGACGAGCGACGTCTACACACGAGCGACAACGCTCCCCGATTCTTCGGAAAGCTAACAGGCATTCGAGGTCAGGCTTGGAGACTTCCGACTGGGTAGGCATGCCTCGAACAAATCGGCCCGACAGGGCCTAGCGTCCGACCGATACCTACAACTCTGCCCGCTGATTTCGTGCCCTTCGGGGGACGGCCATTACCGGGGCACGCCCCAGAGCCCTCAGACTGGTGACCTTCGGGTCGGATTCGAGGTGATCGAACCCACAACCGTCAGCGTGATCGGCAAGCAGGTCGAGGATGGCACCGAGGTCGCGCGCATGCCGAAAGGCGCCAGGGTGCGGCTGAATCTCGGACGGGTGGATGCGGGCACCATGTTCGCCAAGACACTGGATACCAACGCGGCGGTCATCTGGGCCTGAGATCCGCCAGCATCCTGCCGATGCGGACCGGACTCAAGCTCATCGCGGGAACGTCCCTGGCGAGACCGCCGAGCGTGCAGCAATCGCCTGAACCACGCCGGTTTGGGATATGCCGACCGAGGAGACGTCGAGCCGCAGCGCCGTCTCCTTGATGGATCTAGTCGGCACTTCCGCTCAAGCGGCTCTCGGTTCCCTCGAGCAGGTTGCGGATGTTGCTGCGGTGACGCCAGATCAGGAGCCCGGTGATGATGAGCTGCATCCCGATCAGTGGCTTGTCCGACCAGAACAGCCAGACGAAGAGCGGCGCGAGGGCCATGGAAATGAGGCCCGAGAGCGACGAGATCTTGAGCACCTTGGCGACGAACAGCCAGACCGCCGCGACGCAGAGACCGATCGGCCAATAGAGACCGAACTGAACCCCGAGCGCCGTCGCAACGCCCTTGCCGCCACGGAAGCCAAAGAAGACCGGATACAGATGCCCGACGAAGGCCGCGAGACCGACACTGGCCAGGGCCGCCGGCCCGAGGCCCAGCAGATGGGCGATCAGCATTGGAATCAGACCCTTGAGGCTGTCGCCGACCAAGGTGATGGCGGCCGCTTTCTTGCCGCCGATGCGCAACACATTGGTCGCGCCTGGGTTGTTGGAGCCCTGAGTGCGAGGATCGGGCAGCCCCATCACGCGGCAGACGATGATGGCGCTGGACACGGACCCCAGCAAATAGGCAGCAATGGTAAGTAGAGTCGCGGTAATCATGGTGCGCCATTGGACCCGCGAAGCCGCCTCAGGTCAAGATAGGGCGTTTCACCACAATCACACCCGGAGCACGACGATGGACATCGTCTTCATCCACAACCTCACCATCGAAACCACCATCGGCATCCACGACTGGGAGAAGCAGACGCGTCGCCCCATCGTCCTCGACCTGGAGATGGCGAGCGACATCGCGCGCGCCGCCGCCTCGGACCGGATCGAGGACGCGCTCGACTACGATGCCGTCACCCAGCGCCTGAAACGCGAGGTCGGCGAAAACCGCTCGGAACTGGTCGAAACCCTGGCCGAGCGCTGCGCGTCGATCTTGCGCGAGGAATTCGGCATCCCCTGGGTGCGCCTACGCCTCAACAAGCCGGGCGCCGTCGGCGACGGGGTGGATGTCGGCATCCTGATCGAACGCGGAGACCGTCCGACAGGGACGGCGAACCACTGAGGTCGATCCAGCAAGCCGTCACGGCCGGCGCACCTATTCACCCGAGTCCAGACCGCCGATACGCAGAAGCTGAGCGACCAACTCCCCCGTGTCATCCATCTGCGAGGCACGCTCGGCCGGCGTCCAGGAATAATCCGTCTCAAGCCGGTAGGATCCGAGGAAGGGATACGGCGGTGTCCCGCCCCACTCCTGCGGCGACAGCATCGAGAAGAAGGTCTGACCACTGGCGCGGCGATAGAGATGATAGGTCTTGCCGGGGATGCGCTTGAACGCGCAGGCGGCATGGTTCAACGCCTGCTCGTCGCGTGCTTCGTCCAAGACCTTACGCGCCTCTTGCTGCAACAGTGCGATCTGATCGGCGATGACCCGCAGCTTGGCCCCGGTCCGTGCGCTCAACATGGACTCGGCCTTGGCAACCTCTGCGGACAACGCGCCGGTATCGAATGATGGAGCCAATCGACTCACTGGATAGGGCGATGAATGGGCGTCGCCCCGGTGGAGAATGTCCTTGTCTTGATCGCTCATCGTCGTTCGCTCGTGCTTGAATTCACCGTTCACCTCATTCTATCCAATCTGGCACGATCGCCTTCCAACCCAGTATGACGCCTTGAGAATCTCATGACCCAGCACGACACGCGCCGCCAACCGCCCGACGAACCGAACGACACCGACACCTTCGCGGCCGAGATCAACGCCCGGCTCCAGGATCGCATCCGCGCCGCGATCGCCGAGTCCGCCGGATTGCTGCCATTCGACCGCTTCATGGAGCTCGCACTCTATGCACCCGGCCTGGGGTACTACGTGGCCGGAGCGGAGAAATTCGGACCAGATGGCGACTTCACCACGGCCCCCGAACTCTCCCCACTGTTCGGCCGCTGTATCGCCAACCAGTGCGCCGAGGTGCTGGAGCGGATACCCGAGGCCGAGATCCTGGAATTCGGCGCCGGCAGCGGCGCGCTCGCGATTCAGATCCTGGGCCGGCTCGCCGAGAGCGACGCACTGCCCAAGCGCTACCGCATCCTAGAGCCGAGCCCGGAGCTGCGTCGGCGCCAGCGCGACCGCATCCAGCAACGCCTTCCTCACCTGATCGATCGCTGCGAATGGCTGGATGGGCTCCCGGAACGCATGCAAGGGATCGTGATCGCCAACGAGGTACTGGATGCCATGCCGGTGCACCGCTTTCGTCTGGACGACGCAGGCGAACCGCTGGAGGTCTGCGTCGGCGAGCGCGAGGGCGCCTTCACCGATGTCGATGCGCCGATCCGCTCGCCCGGACTGGCGGAGCGCATCGCGACGCTCCAGGCCGAGGGATTCGCCCAAACGCCAGGCTACGCCTCCGAGATCAATCTGCGTCTCGCGCCCTGGCTGTCGGCCCTGTCGGACGTCCTGGAGCGCGGGCTGGCCCTGCTTATCGACTATGGCTACAGCCGCTCCGCCTACTATCAGTCGGACCGCTCCATGGGCACCCTCATGTGCCATTACCGTCACCAGGCCCACGAGGATCCCTATCGGCACATCGGTCTGCAGGACATCACCGCTCACGTCGATTTCACGGCCGTCGCCGAGGCGGGTCTGGGCGCGGGATTCGAGCTGGCCGGTTTCACCACCCAGGCCCATTTCCTGATCGGATGCGGCATCGACCAACTCCTGAGCGAATCGCCCGACGCACTGGAGCAGACGCTGGCCGCCAAACAGTTGCTCCTACCCACCGAGATGGGCGAGCGCTTCAAGGTGATGGGGCTCGACAAAGGGATGAGCGAGTCCTGGCGCGGATTCTCGGTTAGGGACCTGAGCGATCGACTCTAACCCCTCGGAACATCGCCCCAAGTCGATCCCACGGCACGCGAAAGGCGAGCAAAATCGTCAGCACCGAGGCATAGATGAGCGGCTCGCGCAGATCCGCCTTCACCAGCCAGAGATAGTGCACCACCCCGAGCACGGCGATGACGTAGACCGCGCGATGCAGTTGAGTCCAGCGCCGGCCGAGCCGGCGCATCCAGCCGCGCGTCGAGGTCAGCGCCAGCGGAATCAGCATCAGGAAGGCGATGAAGCCGACACTGATGTAGGGCCGCTTGATGACGTCGTCGACGATCGTCGACCAGGCCAGCTCGCGATCGAGCCACAGATAGACCGTCAGGTGCAAGGCAACGTAGAAGAAGGCGAAGAGCCCCAGCATGCGCCGCATGCGTATCGGCCAGACCTGCCCCGTCAACCGTCGCAACGGCGTCATGGCCAGCGTGACCAGCAGCAGACGCAATGCCCAATCGCCCGTTCCATGCAGCAACGTCTCGACCGGATTCGGTCCCAGCGATCCTGAGACCGCGTCCCAGACCAGCAGACCGCACGGCGCAAGACAAGCCGCGAAGAGAACGACTTTGGCCAACGGCAAGACCCGTTCGGCTCGACTTCTAGCCATCGACTGTCCCTCTGATACCATTTCGAGTCGGAAGCGGAACCACGACCGCCCCAACACGCTTCTTCGCGTCCTTTGCGCCTTTGCAGTTCAATTCACGCCTCAAAAATACCGCCTCAGATCCATCCCACTGTAAAGACTCGCCACCTGATCGCCATAGCCGTTGAAAGGCAGCGTCTCGTGCTTGCGGGCGAACAGACCCTCGCCGATGACACGGTGTTTCTTCTGGCTCCAGCGCGGATGGTCCACAGCCGGATTGACGTTGGCATAGAAGCCGTATTCGTCGGGCTGCATCATGTTCCAGGTCGCCTGAGGCTCGCGTTCGGTGAAGCGGATCCGCACGATCGACTTGATGCTCTTGAAACCGTATTTCCAGGGCACGACCAAACGCAGCGGCGCACCGTTCTGATTCGGCAGCAGTTCACCATAGAGGCCGGTGGCGAGGATGGTTAGGGGATGCATGGCCTCATCCATCCGCAGCCCCTCGCGGTAGGGCCAATCGAGCACCGAGCGACGCTGTCCGGGCATCTGTTCTGGATCCAGCAGCGTCTCGAAGGCGACATAGCGGGCCTTCGAGGTCGGCTTGAATCGCCGCAGCAGATCGCCGAGCGGGAACCCGACCCAAGGCACCACCATGGCCCATGCCTCGACACAGCGCAGCCGATAGACGCGCTCCTCCTGGGTGAAACCGGACAGCAGATCCTCGATTCCGATCTCGCCGGGTGACTCGCACGCCCCATCCACGACCAGGGTCCAGGGACGCGTCTTGAGCGTCCCGGCGTTGGCGGCTGGGTCACTCTTCTCGGTCCCGAACTCGTAGAAATTGTTGTAATGGGTGACGTCGTCCAGACTGGTCCGCTGTTCGTCGGTGCTGAACGGGCTGGGCCGAACGTTTGGAATCGCTGTTCCACCGGAGGTCTCGGCCAGCACCGAGCCGCCCCCGAGGAGCAGCGGTCCGGCTCCGGCCAACCCGATGCCTGCGGCAGCGGCCTTGATGAATTCGCGTCGGCGGCGATAGATCTCGGGCGGCGTGATCTCGGACGAAGCGATGTCCGAGGGTCTCTTGATCAGCATGAGCGGTCTCCGAATGGTGCGCGTGGACGCATAACCCGTATAGATGCGATCGAGACACCCAAGTTCTAACCCGTCGAATTCCTTGCGAAAGATATGTGATTGCCCGAGCGGATCGCGGATGCGAACGAACGCATCCTGCTCCGCCTCATCCGGCATTGCGAAATCTCAGCGTATCGCGGTCGGAAAAGCACCGATACTGGACCGCCATTCAACGACGCCCCCCGACGCATGCCCATGAACCACGCCTTTGCTCTCGGCGCGCTGCTCGCCGGTTCAATCATCTCCAACGCAGTCTGCGCCGAACCGCCCGAGACCTACACCGATGCGCTCGGAATCCGCTTCCGGCTGATTCCGGCCGGCGATTTCCAGATGGGCTGCGATACGACCCGCTATCGCTGCGACGAGACCGAGCTTCCCGCCCATCGGGTCACCTTCGCCGAGCCCTTCTATCTCGGGGAGACCGAGGTCACGCAGCGTCAGTGGACGGCCGTCATGGGCGAGAATCCGTCCTACTTCAAGCATCCGGACAACCCGGTCGAGCAGGTGTCCTGGGAGGACGCACAGGCGTTCGTGCATACGCTCAATCGGCGCCCGGAACTCGGTGGCGGCTATCGTCTGCCGAGCGAGGCCGAATGGGAATATGCCACGCGGGCCGGAAGCCAAACCGACTACTGGTTCGGCGATAACGACCAGGATCTCGGGCACTATTTCTGGTATCTCGATTCATCGCACGAGCACCCCCACCCCGTCGCCCAGAAACCGGTCAACCCCTGGGGGCTCTACGACGTGCACGGCAACGTCTGGGAATGGGTCGCCGATTGCGTCCACCCGAACTATGTCGGCGCACCGAGCGACGGCAGCGTCTGGAGCCAGGATTGCCAGCGCATGGCCAATGGCACGCCCTTGCGCATGGCGCGCGGCGGAGCCTGGTTCCTCTATCCCGAAGGTGCCCGCTCGGCACTCCGCTTCCGCTATGCCCCCAACGTGCGCCACTATGGCTTCGGACTGCGCCTGGCCCGATCCGTCGAGACCCCGCGCGCACCGCTCAAATGAAAACCGGAGATATCGTCCTGCTACCCAATCTCGCGCATCGCCGCTAAGGTCGTCTCCATATCCGCCTCGCTGCCGATGCTGATGCGTAATCCGTGCGCGAGCAGCGGATCGCTGAAATGACGCACCAGGATCTTGCGCTCGAACAGCGCCTGATAGACCCGCCCGCCGTCGCGGTCCGGGGGCGACGCAAACACGAAGTTACCCTGGGAATCGATGACCCTGTAGCCAATGGCACGCAGCTCGGCCGTGAACCGCTCGCGAGTGGCGCGGATACGTGCCAGCGTCTGGCGCAGATAGTCCTGATCCCGTAACGCGGCGGTTGCGGCGACCAGCGCCAGCCGATCCAGGTGATAGTGATCGCGTATCTTGTCCAGCGCAGCGATCACCCAAGGCCGCGCGACGGCGAGTCCCAGCCGCATCCCGGCCAGTGCATAGCTCTTCGAGAAGGTCCGGGTCACGATCAGGTTTTCGTGCTCGCGCACCAAATCCAGGACATCCCCGTCGGCGAAATCGGCATAGGCCTCGTCGACCACCAGCATCCCCGCACACCGCTTGGCGAACGAGGCGATCCATTCCCTGGAAAAGGCGAAACCGAGCGGCGCGTTCGGGCTGGTGAGAAAGAAGAGCTTGCCCTCGTAGCGCTCGGGGAAGTCGGCCAGCTCGAAGTCCTCGGTCAGACCGAAGGTGCGCACCCGCGCGCCCTGGATCTCGGCCAGGGTCGAGTAGTAGGAATAGGAGGGATGGACATAGCCGATCTCCTCGCCCTCCCCCGCGAAGGCCCGGATGAGATTGTTCAGCAGCTCGTCCGAACCATTGGCGCTGATCACCCAGTCCGGGCTCACGCCGAATAGCTCGGCCGCCGTCGCCCGCATATCCCGGCTGGCGGCATCCGGATACTTGCGCAGACTGCCACCATCCGCGCCGACCTCGGCCCGAATCGCCTCGGCGACCCTGGGCGACGGCGGATAGGGATTCTCGTTGGTGTTGAGCTTGATCCAGGCCGACTCATCGGCCGGCTGGAAACCGGGGACATAGCCGTTCATCTCGGCGATGTTCTTACGCAAGGGATTCATTGGACAGGCACTTCTCGGCAGAAAGCCCGAACGCTCAAGACCGCCGCGACATGCTGCGGCACGCTCCGGGCATGAAGACGAAATCATCGCACAGGATGGGCGGCAAGGTTTCTTTGGTTTTGTCGCCCGAAGGCGGGGTAAGCTCGGGCCGGCAACGTTCGAGACCACGCACAGGCCCAAATAAAGCTTGCAGTCAGGCCGTCGCCACCTGTTGGTGCCAAGCTGCGATGGCTTCCTCGATCGCTTCGAAGGGATAGTCGTCAATGGGGCGAATGCCGGCGGCGGTGAGCTTGGCGCGCGGGCCGTCGCCGATGCGGGCGACGAATAGGGCGCTGCAGTCGGCGAGCGCGCGCAGGATGATGGCCCACGTATCCTCGTCACCGTAGCCGCCCTGACAGTAGTGCTCGACCACACGGGTCTCGATGTAGCGCACGCCGTTCGAACCCACGGCATAGATCTTGAAATCGTCGGCATGGCCGAAATGCTGGTCGATCTGAACGTTCCCCTTGGTCGCAACCGCAACCAGACGCTCGCCCGTGGCGAGCTGAAGGGAATGGATCTGTTGGGCGTCGGGCGACGACATCATGCTCTGCGAGAGTTCTGGTTTCGTATCGATCAGCGAAAAGTCTTGCGCTCCAGACCGTACTTGCTCATGCGCAACCCCAGCACCCGGCGCGTAAGGCCGAGCCGATTGGCGGCCTCGGTGGTATTTCCACGAGACGCCTTGAGCACGTCGACGATCATCTCGTACTCGACGGCGTTGAGCTTGGCCTCCAGCGAGCCGATGGGCGAGTTCTCCGAGACGACCGGCGTCTGCAAGGAAGGCGGCAGGTTGTAGGCATGAATGACGCCGTCCTCCGCGAGGAGGATGGCACGCTCGATCACGTTCTCCAACTCGCGCACGTTTCCCGGCCAATCGTAGCAGCGCAGCATGTTGATGGCCGAGGTCGAGATGCGCGTGACCTCGATGCCCATCTCCTGGGAAAACCGGGTCACGAAATGATCGGCCAAGGCGATGATGTCGTTCCCCCGGTCGCGCAACGGCGGAATGGTGATGGGGAAGACGTTCAGCCGGTAATAGAGATCCTCGCGGAAGGTCCCCTGCTCCACCATCGCGGCCAGGTCGCGATTGGTGGCGGCCAGAATGCGGATGTCGACCTGGATCGGCGTATTCCCTCCCACCCGCTCGAAGGTGCGCTCCTGCAGCACCCGCAGCAGCTTGGCCTGCATCGAAAGGGACAGCTCACCGATCTCATCGATGAAAATGGTACCGCCGCTGGCCTCCTCGAAGCGGCCCTTGCGCTGAGCCGTCGCACCAGTGAACGCGCCCTTCTCGTGACCAAACAGCTCGCTCTCGATCACGCTTTCAGGCAGGGCGGCACAATTGAATTTGACGAATGGACCCGACGCGTTGGGTCCGTGGTAATGAACGGCGCTCGCAACCAGTTCCTTGCCGACCCCGCTCTCGCCGAGGATCAGCACCGTAGTCTTGGAACGGCTCACCTTCTCGATCAGATCGTAGACCTCCTGCATCGGCTTGGAGCCGCCGATGATGTTGGAGGGCTTGAACTTGGCCTTGAGCTGGCCGCGCAAACGGCGATTTTCCGCTTCGAGTGCGACCCGCTGGACGTTCTCGATCAGATAGAGCTCGACCGCCTGGGCCACGGCGGCGGCCAGGATGGTGAGGATACGACCGTCCATATCCAGCAATCGACGATTGTCGTAGACGCGCTCGGCACTGATGGTGCCCATGACCTTACGTCCGCGCCGAATGGGGACACAGAGGAAGGACAGGTCGGTGCTGGCGATATCGCCATGACTCTCGGTACGGTTGAGGAAATCGGGCTCGTCGGCAATGCGCGGTATCACCATCGCGCGGCCGGTCTCGACCACCCGTCCGGTGATCCCTTCGCCGAGCAGATAGACCCCGCGCGAGACCTCGTCCTCGCTCAATCCGAAACTCTCGTGGATGAAAATCTTGCCGGAGTCCCGGTCATAGAGGCTCACCACCCCGCACACCAGCTTCATGTGCCGTTTCATCAAACGCAGCAGGATACGAATGGTCGAGGACAGATCGCCGGCCTCGGTGACCGTGCGGCTCATCTCATGGAGCAGCGGCAACAACTGCGCACGGCATTCGCCGAGACCGCACTCGCAGGCATGGGGCGTCGTCAGGTCGATGGAATCGACGGGAGAAGGAGAATCACCCTGGCGCCGTGTCGGGGAAATCTCGGAGGCCCGGCCTGCCTCTCGATCCTCGACGGAGGCCAGTGGATGTCGAATCGTCATACCGAATAGTCAACTCGCGGAAGATGCGCCGAGCAGTGCTCGTCTGCTCGTGGAACGGGCTCGGCGATAGGTGGGAGCAGATGCCCGACCCCGGTTCCAGGGCACTGAGGATCCCGGCATCCTTCATCGCTATATATAATCGCATATAACGATGGGCAAGTAACGGGATGGCCCAAGGATGGGGATGAGGGAAAATCACATGGCAACCGGACCGAGATATGCCAGATCCAGCTCGCCTCGACGCAACGCCTCGCCGGTCACCACATGGTTGTGTCCGACCAGCAGTTCGACCGGCCGACGCAATCCGCGCTCCAGACCGATGTCCTGCCTCAGGTGGCCCAGCCTGGATTCCGGTCTGCACCCAATCGGCGAAGGACTATGGCTGCTCGATATCCTGCTCTTCGTCCTCTTCAGCACGCCCTACGCCACGCGCTGGACCTGGACCCTGTTCGGACAGTAGGCCAGGCGGATCTTCTGCCATAGCCTTGTCTCCAGGTTCATGGGCACCATCCCCATGGGTCTGGCTGCTGCCCATGGTCGCAGCGAAGGGGCGATGCTGGATCTGGCGTTCTTCTCCAGCCTGGGCACAGTGCTGGTCGCGGCGCTGGGGCGCTCATGTGGTCGGTGGTCGCCGCCCGCACCCTGCACGGCGGCTGGCAGGGCAATCTGTTCGTCTCGCCTTGCATCGCGGCCGCCAACTGACAGGCGGTACGATCGCCGTTCGGATGGCCGCGCAGGTCGGCGCGCTCACGATAAGAGGCAGATGCTGCCTCGCGTCGCGGATGGAAACGATTGCTTGACTTCACGACCGTTGCGGGAGGTGCCACATCGGCCAGTTCTCTGTTGCATGGAGTGAGAGCCTGCGCCCGCCCAGGGCC
The DNA here is from genome assembly GCF_042682685.1 of Thiorhodococcus fuscus. Classification (NCBI taxonomy): domain Bacteria; kingdom Pseudomonadati; phylum Pseudomonadota; class Gammaproteobacteria; order Chromatiales; family Chromatiaceae; genus Thiorhodococcus; species Thiorhodococcus fuscus. The sequence goes on along the minus strand of NZ_JBHUHX010000058.1, from coordinate 20,525 downwards.
GACGGGTCAACCTCCGGCAAGACGCAGGCCGAAGCTGCCGTAGCGGGAGGCCGGCGCGTAGTGGGAGCGAAACGCCGAGCGCAGGTGGCGCCCGAAGCTGTACCACGAACCACCGCGCAGCACGCGGGAGGCGCCATCGGCCGGCCCATTAGGATCGAGCGCTGGTCCGGCCGGATAGTCTCCGAACCAGTCCGCGCACCACTCCCAGACATTACCGTACATCTGGTACAGGCCCCAGGGATTGGGTGCGAAACTCTGCACCGGTAGCGTCCGTTCGCGGTACGGACCCTTCGGTCCCCGGTAGGGAAAGTTGCCGTCATAGTTCGCCTGCTCCGTGCCGAGCGCATCGCCGAAGCTGAACGCGGTTCGCGTCCCAGCGCGGCAGACGTATTCCCACTCGGCCTCGGTCGGCAACCGCAGCACCAGGCTGTCGTCGCGCGACCGGTTGGCGCGGGCCAGGAAATCCTGACAGTCGTCCCAGGACACCTGCTCCACCGGATGCTCCGGATCCTCCCGGAAGTGAGCGGGATTGTCCCCCATCACCGCCTGCCACAACGCCTGGGTGCAGGCGGTTTCGGCCAGCCAGAAGCTGCGGGTCAAGGTCACCTCATGCTGGGCTTCGTTGTCCCCACGCTCCGGCTCGTCCGGCGGCGAACCCATCAGGAAACGTCCTGGCGGACACCAGCGCATGACCTGGCGCACCCCGGCAATCTCACATGCCTGCCAGAGGCCATAGGCGTCCTCGCCCCAGGCGATCGCCCAGTCGGCCGGGAACAGCGGGGGGCTAGGGTCGAAGAGCATGACCCGCTCGCTCGCTGTCGGCTGCGGGATCGATGCAGCGGACGGTGAAGAAGTGGTAGCGCATGGATAGCTCGTTCTGAATTGCCCTAGCCCGAAGCGTCATTTTAGGGTACCTAAACTGTTATGTCCCGTGTGATTATCTGCCTCGACGGAGCTATCCTTTGTTCCGTGCCCGCGAGGTGCTAGAGCACTTGAGCCATAAAGTAGCCACGCGCGGAAATCACAGTGATCCTGCTGACTGCCGACCGAGAGCCTGATTACCGATGAACATCCGCCTGCACAAGAACGCCCGCACCACCCCGGCGATTCGTCCTGAACTGCAAGCCTCGACGTTGCCGAACACGGTCCTCGCCGCCCAGTACAACCTCTCGGTCCAGACGGTGAGGGAGTGACGGCGACGCACCGAAGTCGAGGATGCCTCGCGCCGCCCACACCGACTCTCGACGACGCTCTCGCCCGCGCAGGAGGTCCTCGTGGTGGCCCTGCGTCAAACGCTGTTGCTGCCGCTCGACGATCTGTTGGCGGTCACCCGCGCGTTCATTCACCCCAAGGCCTCGCGCTCAGCACTCGATCGCTGCCTGCGGCGCCACGGGGTCTCCAACCTCAAGGCCCTGATTCCGCAGGACGCAGACACCGCAAAGCGCCCGGTGAAGACCTTCAAAGGCTACGCGCCTGGGTTCGTCCATGTCGACGTCAAATATCTGCCCCAAATGCCCGATGAAGACCGGCGTAAAGACCTCTTCGCAGCGATCGATCGCGCCACCCGCTGGGTCTACGTCAAGATCCTCGACGACAAGTCGGCGGCTTCGGCCAGCGGTTTTCTCGAGCGCCTGATCGCCAAGGCGCCATTCACCCTCACCAAGATCCTCACCGATAACGGCAAGGAGTTCACCGACCGGTTCTGCGCCACGGGCGAGCGCTCGCCAACGGGGCAGCATCGCTTCGATCAGGTCTGCGCCCAGCACGCCATCGAGCATCGCCTGACCAAACCCAGAACTCCACAGACCAATGGCATGGTCGAACGCTTCAATGGGCGTATCGCCGAGGTGCTGGCCACGACACGCTTCGACTCGTCGCAGAGTCTGGAGCACACCATCACCCGCTACGTCCAGGTCTACAACCAGCACATTCCGCAAAAAGCACTCAGGCACATTGCCCCGATTCAAGCCCTCAAGGATTGGACTGAGAAACGTCCCGAACTATTCAAAAAACGCGTATACAATCTCAGGGGACTTGACACCTAACCCTTGTCGCCACTGCGTAAACGCCGCAGCCAGTCGCGGAGCAGACCGGTTTTGGGGCGCTGCTCCGGATGCCGAGACGCCAGAGCACTGGCCCCGCCGGCGCCTTGACCACCGACCGGCCGGTCGCTCCGCTCTCGGCCGTCGGCGGTCATGGCGCCGGCTACGGCCTGCCGATCGACACCTCCGGCAAGACGCAGGCCGATGAAGTCGCCGCGGAGGCCCGGCGCGTTGCGGTCGCGATACGCCGAGCGCAGGATGCGCCCGTAGCCTTTCCACGAACCGCCGCGCAGCACGCGGGAGGAGCCATCCGCCGGCCCGGTGGGATCCGATACCGGCCCGGCCGGATAGGCGCCGTAACAGTCCGCGCACCATTCATAGACGTTGCCGTGCATCTGGTACAGACCCCAAGAGTTGGGTGCGAAGCTCCGCACCGGCAGCGTGCGTTGACGATACTCGCCCTTAGGTCCGTCGTTGTAGGGGGAGTTGCCGTCGTAATTGGCCAGTTCCGTATCCAGCGCGTCGCCAAAGCTGAAGGCGGTGCGGGTGCCGGCGCAGCAGGCGTATTCCCATTGGGCCTCGATGGGTAGCGCGGGCTCGAGGCCCGTCACCATGCTAGCCAGCTTGGCGATGAAGCGCTGACAGTCGTCCCAACTGACCTGCTCCACCGGCAGATCATCGCCCTTGAAGCGGCTTGGGTTGTCGCCCATCACCGCACGCCACAGGGCCTGGTGTACTGCGGTCTCACCGAGCCAGAAGCCGTCGGTCAGAGTCACCTCATGCTGAGTTTCGTCATCGTCGCGCTCCGGCTCGCTCGACGGCGAGCCCATCAGGAAGCGGCCTGCCGGGATCCAGCGCAGCCGGTAGGACACACCGCGCACCTCGAGCCGCGCCCAGAGACCGAAGTCATCGGCGCCGATCTCGGCGCCCCATGGCCAGGGATTCTGCTCCGCCTGCCAGGCGCCGACGGGCCGGCCCGGTGCCGCAGGCTGCCAGCGCAGGATGGCGTTGTCGGCATGGGCCGCGAACAGGTCCCGGCCATCGCTCCAGACACGCTCGGCCCAGCGTGGGCGGGTGGTGGTCGCGAGGCGCCAGCGCTGGCCGCGATCGATGACCGTCAGGGTGCGCTGACCAGCCAGCGACATACCCTCGACGAGCCGGCCGGTCTCCAGGCTGTAGGCACGCGGGCCGATGGACAGGAGGCCGTCGCTGCCTGACCGCAATCGGAGATCGGCACCGCGCTGGACCAGGGTGTGGCTCGACGCCTCGGCATCGGCCGCCTCCGCATCGGCCACCGTGCCGAGACCGATGAAACGCCGCAACTGATCCACATCCCGCTGGACGGACAGCCAATGCGGGTCTCGGATCTTGTCGAGCACCGGCAGCATGCTGGCGAGCTGGGCACGCGCCATGCTGCTCGGCCCGTCCAGCCCGGCGGCGACTTCCCTGGCCTGCTCGACCAGCGCGCGATACTCCACCGGCGAACCGGGGTCGAGCAGGTTCGACTGCAGGCGTTCGATGGCCTGGGCGCCGGCATCCAGACCACGGCGCCAGTCCTCGATGACCCGTCGCAACGGCGCGTGCCGGGGCAACCGGGCGAACTCATGGAGCCAGATCGCCAGCCGATCCGGGTTCAGCCAGAGATGGAAGGCGTCGCGAAACACATCCGGGGCGTTGTAGGCACGCAGCTCGGTGTGCAGGTCCGCGCCAGGGATCGCGCGGCGCAGATGGCGCAACCGGGCTGGGGTCGGCAGCCAGGTCTGCGACAGTGCCGCCAGCAGTGTGTCGCGGACCGGATCGGCGGCATCGCGGTCGGCGCGACCCTGCGCCGGGTCCAGCGGGGCAGCCGGCAGCGCGGTCTGGCGCAGCGGACACACCGGCACCAGCAGCAGCGGATGGCCGGCGGCGCCTAGACGGGTGAACAGGCCCAGCCAGTCAGGCTCGATCTCAGCACTGTCGAGTGCCCCGAAGGCGCCGATCAGGACCACCAGCGCGCCGTCGGGGATGGCGGCGAGGTTGGCGTCGATGCCGAGCGCGGCCGATGGCCGTTCTGCCACCGCTGCCGCCTCGCCCGGTGATTCGAGCCAAGGTCCCTCCGGTCCGGCCGGTAGAAGGAAGGTCTGCAAGTCGCCGCCGAGCAAGGCCGCGAGGGTGCGCTTGGCGAGCCGCATGTCGTCCCACACCGGGCGTAGCGCGGCGGAACGGCCGAGGACGAGGGTCACCGAGCGATTGAATCCCCGTCTGGACAGGCGCGGCAGATCGCGCAGGGGTTCGGCACGCGCCAGGCGGCGCAGACTGGCGCGCAGGTCGATGGCCCGGCCAGGCCGTCGGGAGGACGGCAAACGGTCCCAGAGGTTCTGCCATTCACCGGCATTCAGCAGCGGCGGGATGCGGGGATCCGGTGGCGGAGCTGGCTCGGGTACGGCCTCGGATCCGGATCCGGCCCGTGCCGGATCATCCTGCCGATCCTCTGCGGACTCGCTGGTGAGCGGCTCGCAGCCGACCAGGTGCCAGTAGACCAGCGCCGGCCGCGACAGATAGCGCACCGGGGCGCTAGCGCCCACAGTGCCAGTCTTGGCCGAGGGCGTTGCGGCAGAGACGGCGCCTGATGTGCCGACCTCGTGACTGTCCCAGCCGAGCAGGCGCGCCATCGGGGTCGCCGGCACACTCGGGGCCTTGGTCAGCACCCGCAGCAGATCGGCACGCGACAGTTCGCTCGGCATCCGGGGCAGCATCGGGGTCAGCCGGCGTGGCTCTTCTTGAAATAGACCGCCAGCCGATCCAGCCAGTCGAGCTGGCCATCGGCATCGACGGCGACCTCGCGCAGCGCGCGCAGCAGGTCCAAGTACTCGGCCAGGCCGGTGCGGGCGGTGGCGGCACAGGCGTCGCGGTCGGCCAGGATCTGCTCGGCGGCGGCGGCCAGCACGCGCGGATCCAGGTCCGGAAAGTGGGTCTCGCCACGGTCGACGAAGTGACCGAGCAGATCCTCCGGCAGCGGCATGCGCAGCACCACGCAGCGTCGCAGCAAGGCCGCCGGCAACTGGCGGGTGTCGTTGCTGGTGAGCACCACCAGCGGCGGCGGACGTGTCGAGGAACTCACGGTCAGACCCAGCGGCGGCACCGCGAACTGACCGTTGCCGAGCACCTCCAGCAGACCATTGGCGAGCGCGATGTCGGCCTTGTCGATCTCGTCGATCAGCAGCACGCTGCCGCTCGCCTTGGGCCAGACCGGGTCGACGTCGGACGGCGGATTGAAGTTGTGGCGACAGCGGCCGGACTGATCCTCCGCACTCTTCCAATCCAGCGCCCACCAGAGCGCGCCTGGGCCAACGTAGTTCTGCACCACGCGCACCTTGTCCCGCTCGCCGAGCTGGGCGTCGGCCAGCCGGGCGGTGTGGTCCAAGGCCCACAGCAGTTCCTGGTATTCGCTGTCCGGCTGGACCACGAAGGCCAGGAAGGGTCGCCCGAGCAGATGCGCGGCGGCGCGCGCGAGCTGGCTCTTGCCGACGCCCGGCTCGCCGCGCACCAGCAGTGGCCGGCCAGACGCCACGGCGGCGATGATGGCATGCGCCGAGGACGCGTCGAGCTTGTGCGGTACCTCGGGCCAGGCACCGGTGGCGGGGAGCCGGAGGACAGCGCCAACCCGCGCGGCGATGGCGGCGTAGCGATCGGCCTCCACCTGGCCGCCAATTGCCGCGCTCATGCCCCGAACCCCGGGATCTTGCCCAGCAGTTCAGCGGCCTTGGTGGCAAGTTCGACGACCTTGTCGGCGGCGGGCAATGCACCTACCGCGCGCTGGAACAGGGACTTCGTGGCCTCTGAAATCGGCTGGTTCTCCTCCACCTCCCCTTGGGCGCTGCGGCACGCCTTGCGTAGATCAGCGTAGCGAGAATCCCCGGTGCCGGTTTCTGCGAGCAAGCGCTCGAGCAGCGGCAGCAGCTCGGCCTGCGGGGTGGTCAGGTTGTGCTGATGGGCCTGCGCCGGCCCGGCGGCCATATTGGCGGGACCATTGCCGGAGTGAATGTTGAAGTTGAACTGGACGGGTGCGCCTTGGGACTCGGTCATGGTTGTCTGCTCCGGTTTCGCGGTTGATGAGGATGGCGTTGAGTGTGCCTGCGTGGTAGCCAACGTACCGCAGCGCGCATTCACGGCCTTCAAGCGAGAGGCATACCAGATCTCCAGCTTCGCCCTGTCGACTCGCAGCACCGAGCTGGTTCGGCTGGCTTCCCCGCAGTCGAAGAGTCGCAGGTAAGGCAATAGCTGCAGCAGGCGCTGTTTCACCTCGTCCGGCTCACAACGGGTCCGCTCCCACAAGCCGAACACATGTTCGTCTTCATAGTTGAGGTTCCAGAGCATCAAGTTGACTTGATCACAGAAATTCTCGAATGCCTTGGTATCACCGGGAATCGGCTTCTCGTCGTCGAAGGCCAACAGGTCTGCGAAGGCTGAAACCAGTTCGTGTAACCGCCCGTCGATGCTGGTCATGGTTACGCAACCTGACCGCACAGCGCGGACCGCAGCGTCATCGAGCAGAGGCCGATTGCCGGGGAGCGACGGGATCAGACGCATGCTCTCGAGATTGCAGGACTGGTCGATCATCGCGGCGAACGGCCAACTTTTGGACTCACCGTGATGCTGATACGCCTCGTTCGTCGTGCCCTCGGGGCGTTTCAAGCTCGGGTCGTTAGCGGCGCAGGCATAGACCACTGCTCTGAGGAAGTCAGCCACGCAGTCCAGTGACTCGCTGTCAGCAGCACCATCGATGGCTCCGCGCAAAGGTTTGTTGAGCAGCGAAGAGAGGCCATTGAGATCGCGACTGTCCAGCAACCGGGCGATGTGCGCGGCCTGAGTCGGGGCATCCGGCAGATCCGACTCGCGCTCGGCGATGCGCTCGACGAGCCCAGTTGCATCGCAGGCAGCAAGCGCACGCCGTATCGGCTCCGGATCGATGCTCGGAAAGTGCTTGGCCTGACGCAGCCGGTCGGCCGCAGCGCGGGCACGCTGGGCATGTCCGGGCTGCCCGTTGGTGTCCAGATCGCGGGCATGATTCTCGGCCAGTTGGATCGGGCAGACACCGACCTTTTTCGCCAGGTCCGCGTAGCGCACCTGCTGCGGGGTGTCTGAACCACACCGCTCTAGCCGCTGGATCGTCTTGACGTTGACATTCAGCGCCGCAGCCAGCGCCTCTTGCGTGAGTCCATCGGGTTCGACGGCCTCTCGCGGCCCCCTCAACCAATTGCTGCCCATGGTCCGCTCCCTTCGATGGGATCGGCGACGGGCCGATCCTCGACACGAAATCTAGCCAAAATCGGTTGCCGGCGACAGGACAGGCACCGGACAAAATTCAGCCGATAGAGGACATACGCTGGCTTTCGAGAACCAGCGGCTTGCCTGAAACGGCGAATTCGCCACGGCACCGACCGAAATCGACCCATTCGGAACACACCGAAAGGCGGATGTACCTTTCCGTCACTTTTCCGACCGAGCCTAACGGCCAAACGCGGGGTAATCCTCAGCGCAGACAGGCCGCCACGCTGCGATCTGCCAAGGCCAAGGACGCTCGGGTCACTGCTCCTGGCACTCGACTTGCTGTGCTAGGCAGATCGTACCTGCAGCATCCGCTCCGCCATTTATGACAGACGCACCCCCGCTAGAGCTCGACCTCGACGAGATAGAGGCCGATTTCACCCATTGCTTCACCGGCGAATGCCGGGTGAACGTGCTGCCGATCCTGCACAAGATCGGCCATGTCAGCACCCGCAACGCCGACCTCTCGGCGCTGCTCGCCATCATCCTTGAGGTGATGCAGCAACCGCTGAAGATGCGCCGAGGGATGGTCATGCTCTACGACCGCCACTCGGACACCATCTGCATCCACGACAGTTTCGGACTCACCGAAGAGGAGAAGGGGCGCGGCATCTATGCGCCCGGCGAGGGCGTCACCGGCAAAGTGGTCGAGACCGGCAAGGCGATCGTCGTCCCCCGACTGAACGAAAGCCTGGACTTTCTCGATCGCACCCGAGCGCACGCCGAGCGTGGCAGCGCCAACGCATCCTTCATCTGCGTGCCCATCATGCGGGCCGAAAAGGTCCTGGGGACCCTCTGCGCCGAGCGCATCTACATGAGCCGACGCCTGCTGGATCAGGACGTCAAGCTGCTCGCGACCATCGCCTCCATGATTGCGCCTGTGGTCGAGCTGTATCTGCTCGAAAACATCGACAAGGTGCGCCTGGAGAACGAGAACCGTCGGCTCAAGAACGCCCTGAAGCGCCGATTCAAACCGTCCAACATCATCGGCAACTCCAAACCGATGCAGCAGGTCTACGAGCACATCCGCAAGGTGGCCGGAACGCGCGCGACCGTGCTGATCCTAGGCGAGAGCGGCGTCGGCAAGGAACTGGTCGCCAGCGCCATCCACTACAACAGCCCCTACGCCGAGGGACCTTTCGTCAAATCCAACTGCGCCGCCTTCCCGGAAAATCTGGTCGAGAGCGAGCTCTTCGGTCACGAGAAGGGGTCCTTCACCGGCGCAATAGCGACCCACAAGGGCTGCTTCGAGCAGGCCAACGGCGGCACCATCTTTCTCGACGAGGTCGGGGAACTGAGTCTGGCCAACCAGGCCAAGCTGCTGCGGGTGCTACAGGAGCGCAGCTTCAAGCGCATCGGCGGGGTCAATCCGGTCAGGGTCGAACTGCGCATCATCACCGCCACCAACCGCAACCTGATCGAGATGGTCGAGAAAGGCACCTTCCGCGAGGACCTCTACTACCGGCTCAATGTCTTCTGCATCACCATCCCGCCGCTACGCGAGCGCGGCAGCGACGTCATCACCCTGGCCGATCACTACGTCAACCGCTTTGCCGCCGAGAACGGCAAAAGCGTCAAGCGCATCGCGACTCCGGCGCTCAACATGCTGATGAGCTATCACTGGCCCGGCAACGTGCGCGAACTGGAGAACGTCATCGAGAGCGCGGTGATCCTGTCCGACGACGGGGTCATCCACAGCTACGATCTGCCCCCCTCGATTCAGACCTCGCACGAGAGCGGCACCACCAACGCGCTCTCGCTGGAAGACAAGCTGCGCGCGGTCGAATACGAAATGATCGTCGAGGCGTTGAAGAACAACAACGGCAACGTCGGCGAGACCGCCAAGGAACTCGGGCTCACACGCCGCATGCTGGGCATCCGCATGCAAAGACACCGCATCAGCTACAAGACCTTCCGCACACGAGTCACCGACGCACTCGACTGACCCCCGCACCCCACCGAAGGCGTATCCGCCTTCGCCTCCCTCCCCTCCCATCCAGGTCCCCGGCTCCACCTCAGGGCCGCCCCCTGCTTCATGCGCTCACTGGCCGGCCGATGCTCAATCGGCCAGCGCCTTCCCTTCCATCTTGAATCTGACGTTGCGCCTGCGCTACCGCCGGGTTGCCACTCGGCCGCCGGTCTTGCTCCCAGGAAACGCCGCCGATCCAGCGAACCACTTCAGACAGTTCCATCAGCAACCGATCCGCATGACGAAACCCGAATTGACGTCTCGCGAACAATCCCCGCGAAAGTGCACCCGAGACGTAAATCTTTCGAAATGGCAGCTCCAAAAACCGAATGGAATTTCGTTCATTCAGGAACAGAAAACGCCGAATGAACATTCCGAGTTGACGTTCGATTTATCGAAAAATAGCGCCAGCCAGACCAAGTCATTTTATTTCAACGACTTCCACAAAAATTGGCGCGTGAGCGCACCGGCTACGGATCGGAAATCCAATTTCTGGCACACCCGTTGCAAATAGATTCATGCCGGGACGATCTCCCAATCCGGCCGAATTTTCACTCACTCTCATTGATTAATTACCGAATAGGAAATCGAAATCATGACACGCAAAGTCGCTATCTACGGCAAGGGCGGTATCGGCAAGTCCACCACCACGCAGAATACGGCCGCCGCACTCGCCCATTTCCACGGACAGAAGGTCTTCATTCACGGCTGCGACCCTAAAGCGGATTCCACGCGCTTGATTCTGGGTGGCAAGCCGCAGCAAACGCTCATGGACGTGCTGCGCGACAAGGGCGCGGAGAAGATCACCAACGACCAGGTCATCAAGGCCGGATTCAAGGATATCCGCTGCGTCGAGTCCGGCGGTCCGGAGCCGGGCGTCGGCTGCGCCGGTCGCGGCGTCATCACCGCCATCGATCTCATGGAGGCGCGCGGCGCCTATACCGACGATCTGGATTTCGTCTTCTTCGACGTGCTCGGCGACGTCGTCTGCGGCGGTTTCGCCATGCCGATTCGCGATGGCAAGGCACAGGAGGTCTATATCGTCGCCTCGGGCGAGATGATGGCCATCTATGCCGCCAACAACATCTGCAAGGGCCTGGTGAAATACGCCAAGCAAAGCGGCGTGCGCCTGGGCGGCATCATCTGCAATAGCCGCAAGGTCGACGGCGAGCGGGAATTCCTGGAGGAGTTCACCGCCGCCATCGGCACCAAGATGATTCATTTCGTACCACGCGACAATATCGTACAGAAGGCCGAATTCAATAAGAAGACGGTCACCGAATTCAACCCCGAGGAAAACCAGGCGCTCGAATACAGCGAACTCGGACGCAAGATCATCGAAAACGAGGATCTGGTGATTCCCAATCCGCTCAGCATGGAGCAGCTCGAAGACATGGTCGTCAAATACGGGCTCATGGATTAATCGGCGAGAGACGGGAGTCAATGCAATGAAAATGATTCGAGCGATCGTACGTCCGGACGCCGCAGACAGTGTCGCCGAGGCACTCGCCGACGCAGGCTTCTACTCCATGACCCAGGTCCACGCCTTCGGGCGCGGCAAGCAGAAAGGGATCTCGCTCGGCAGCATCCGTTACGACGAGCTGCCCAAGACCATGATCCTGATGGTGGCCGAGGACGAGGACGTCGAGGAGATCGTCAAGCTGGTCAATTTCAAGGCGTATACCGGCAACTTCGGCGACGGCAAGGTCTTCGTCTCCCCGGTCGAGGAAGCCTTCACGGTGCGTACCGGCCAGCCCGGACTCTAAGGCCGGAGGATCCCATGAAAGAGATCATCGCCATCATCCGACCCAAAAAGGTCGCCGCCACCAAGGCGGCGCTCGAGGAGCTCGGTTTCCCCTGCTTCACCGCCGTCCCGGCGACCGGGCGCGGCAAGCAGCGCGGTATCGCCAACGAGGTCAGCTGCGAACTGCCGACCGAGCTGCAGGGACAGGGCCGATCGCGGGGCATGAAGTACATCCCCAAGCGCCTGCTGAGCATCGTGGTCGGCGACACCGACGTCCAGCCGGTGGTGCAGGCCATCATCCAGGTCAATCGCACCGAGCAGATCGGAGACGGCCGGGTCTTCGTCTGCCCGATCGACGACGCCGTTCGGGTCCGGACCAAGGAAACCGGCGAGCACGCCATCCTTTAACCGCCATTCGGAGCGCCCACTCGGAGCACCAGCCATGCCTTACCATGAATTCGAATGCAGTACCTGCATTCCCGAGCGCAAGAAGCACGCCGTCGTCAAGGGGCCGGGCGAGACCCTGGCCGACGCCCTGCCCCTTGGCTATCTCAACACCATCCCCGGGACCATCTCCGAGCGCGGCTGCGCCTACTGCGGCGCCAAGCACGTGATCGGCACCCCGATGAAGGACGTGATCCACATCAGTCACGGCCCGGTCGGCTGCACCTACGACACCTGGCAGACCAAGCGCTACATCAGCGACAACGACAACTTCCAGCTCAAGTACACCTTCGCCACCGATGTGAAGGAGAAGCACATCGTCTTCGGCGCCGAGAAGCTCTTGAAACAGAACATCATCGAGGCGTTCAAGGCGCATCCCGACATCAAGCGGATGACCATCTACCAGACCTGCGCGACGGCGCTGATCGGCGACGACATCGACGCCGTCGCGCAGGAGGTGATGGAGGAGCTGCCGGACGTCGACATCTTCGTTTGCAACTCGCCCGGCTTCGCCGGCCCCAGTCAGTCCGGCGGTCACCACAAGATCAACATCGCCTGGATCAAGAACAAGGTCGGCACGGTCGAGCCCGAGATCACCAGCGACTACGTCATCAATTACGTGGGCGAGTACAACATCCAGGGCGACCAGGAGGTGATGCAGGACTTCTTCAAGCGCATGGGGATCCAGATCCTCTCCACCTTCACCGGCAACGGCTCCTACGACGACCTGCGCGCCATGCACAAGGCGCATCTCAACGTCCTGGAGTGCGCCCGCTCGGCCGAGTACATCTGCAACGAGCTGCGCGTGAAGTACGGCATCCCGCGCCTGGACATCGACGGCTTCGGTTTCGAGCCGCTGGGCAACTCGCTGCGCAAGGTCGGTCTCTTCTTCGGCATCGAGGATCGCGCCCAGAAGATCATCGACGAGGAGACCGCACGCTGGAAGCCCGAGCTCGACTGGTACAAGGCGCGCCTGACCGGCAAGAAGGTCTGTCTCTGGCCGGGCGGCTCCAAGCTCTGGCACTGGGCGCACGTCATCCACGAGGAGATGGGCCTGGACGTGGTCTCGGTCTACACCAAGTTCGGCCATCAGGGCGACATGGAGAAGGGCATCGCCCGCTGCGAGCAGGGCGCGCTCGCCATCGACGACCCCAACGAGCTGGAAGGACTTGAGGCCATGAACAAGCTCCAGCCGGACATCATCTTCACCGGCAAGCGTCCCGGCGAGGTGGCCAAGAAGATCCGCGTGCCCTACCTCAACGCCCACGCCTATCACAACGGCCCCTGGAAGGGCTGGGAGGGCTGGGTCCGGTTCGCCCGCGACATCTACAACGGCATCTACTCGCCGATCCACGAACTCTCCAAGCTCGACATCAGCAAGGACGAGATCCCAACCGACAAGGGCTTCAAGACCGCGCGCATGATCTCGGACGCGGACCTGCCCGAGGCGGTGCGGAACGATCCCAACCTGCGCCGCTACACCGGCAAGTACGACATGGTCGCCGAGCTGCGCGAGCGCACCTATCCGACCTTCCCGCAGAAGGGTGCTCAGGAGGCGGCGGCATGAGCGACCTGAAGACCGAACGGATCGAGCAGATGCTCGACTACATCATGAAAAAGTGCCTGTGGCAGTTCCACTCGCGCGCCTGGGACCGGCGCGACCAGAACCAGGGCATCCTGAGCAAGACCACCCAACTGCTGTGCGACGAGCACGTCGAGCTGGAGACCCCGGCCGACCGCTGCTACTGGGTCGACGCGGTCTGTCTGGCCGAGGCATTCCGGGAACGTCTGCCCTGGCTGGCCGGGATGAGCGTGCCCGAGATCAAGGACCTGATGCAGGGGCTGCACGAGCGGCTCGACTATCTGACCATCGACGGTTCGCTCAACGAAGAGCTGACCGATCAGATGTACTGACCGGGGATCGAACACCATGCATTGCGAACTCAAAGAGAAAGACCGGATCGGGACCATCAACCCGATCTTCACCTGCCAACCGGCCGGCGCCCAGTACGCCAGCATCGGCATCAAGGAGTGCATCGGCATCGTCCATGGCGGCCAGGGCTGCGTCATGTTCGTGCGGCTGCTGATCTCCCAGCACCTGAAGGAGAGCTTCGAGATCGCCTCCTCCTCGGTGCATGAGGACGGCGCCGTGTTCGGCGCGCTCGACCGTGTCGAGCAGGCGGTGGACGTGCTGCTGATGCGCTATCCGCACGTCAAGGTGGTGCCCATCATCAGCACCTGCTCGACCGAGGTCATCGGCGACGACATCGACGGCGTGGTGCGCAAGCTCAACGAGGGACTGCTGCAGGAGAAGTACGCGGGACGCGAGGTCCACCTCATTCCCATCCACACCCCGAGCTTCGTCGGCAGCATGGTCAGCGGCTACGACGTGGCGGTGAGGGACTTCGTCAAACACTTCGCCGAGCCCGGCGAACCCAACGGCAAGGTCAACCTGATCACCGGCTGGGTCAACCCGGGCGACGTCAAGGCGCTCAAACATCTGATGGCCGAGATGGACATCGAGGCCAACGTGCTGTTCGAGATCGAGAGCTTCGATTCGCCGCTGATGCCCGATGGCAACTACGTGTCGCACGGCAGCACCACGATCGAGGATCTCAAGAGCACCGGCAGCGCCAGCGCCACACTCGCGCTCAATCGTTACGAGGGGGGCCAGGCGGCCAAGTACCTGGAGAGCGAATTCAACCAACCGACCATCGTCGGTCCGACCCCGATCGGCATCCGCAACACGGATACCTTCCTGGCGAACCTCAAGACGCTCACCGGCAAGCCGATCCCGCACTCGCTGGTGGTGGAGCGCGGTATCGCCATCGATGCCCTGACCGACCTCACGCATATGTTCCTGGCGGACAAGCGGGTCGCCATCTACGGCAACCCGGATCTGGTGATCGGGCTCGCCGAGTTCTGTCTGGACCTGGAGATGAAGCCGGTCCTGCTGCTGCTCGGCGACGACAACCCGAACTACGCCGACGATCCGCGCATCCAGGCGATACAGGAGAACGTCGACTACCCGATGGAGATCATCACCAACGCCGACCTCTGGGATCTGGAGAACCGGGTCAAGAACGAGGGGCTGGAGCTGGACCTGATCCTCGGGCATTCGAAGGGACGCTTCGCGGCCATGGAATGCAACGTGCCGATGGTGCGGGTGGGCTTCCCGACCTACGACCGGGCCGGTCTCTACCGCTACCCGGTGGTCGGCTACGCGGGCGCAACCTGGCTCGCCGAGCAGATGGCCAACACCCTCTTCACCGACATGGAATACAAGAAAAACAAGGAGTGGGTGCTCAACGTCTGGTAGCCGCACGCAACCGCGACACGTCACCGCCACCGGCCCGACCGCTCCCCGCACGGGAGCGGCGAGCCCCAACCACCAGCAGGTTCGATGATGTCACTCGTCCTCTTCGAAACGCACGAGAAGAAACTCCAACGCTGCCTGACCGACGCACGCGGCTATCACCAGCGCGCCACGCAATTCGCCACCGACGGCGAGCGCGCGAGCCTCGTCTTCAACATCGCCGCCGTGGCGATCGAGGCCTATCTGATCGCGCTCTGCGCCCGTCACGAGATCCTGCCGTTCAACCACGACTACGGCAGCCTGGTGACGGCCGCCGAGGAAGCCGTGACGTTCACGCCCGAACTGAAGGAGGCCATCCTCTCGCTCGATGAGATCTTCGGCATCTGCTCGATCGAGCACTATCACCACGGCACGCCGGCACAGATCGACGCCGATCGCACACTGCGCATCTGCGACGCGCTGTCGCAGATGTTCGAGCCACCCAACGCCGCCGACACGCCGTCACTGCGGGCCGGACAGGTCTAACGGAATCCAGAGCATGACCACGAACCAACCCCAATCCGCACGGCACCCGCACGCCGCCATGCGGCGCAGCGACCGCGAGATCACCGAGCGCGCCGAGATCGACGCCATCATCCAATCGACCCGGGTCATGAATCTGGCCCTATCGGATGCGAACACCCCCTTCGTCGTCCCGATCTTCTACGCCTACGACGGGCGCTCGCTCTTCATCCACTCGGCCAAGGGCGGCAGCAAGATCGGCATCATGCGTCGCAACGACAAGGTCTGCTTCGCCATCTCGGTCGACCAAGGGTTCATCGAGAGCGACCAGGCGTGCGACTTCGAGGCCAAACACCGCACCGTCATCGGCTTCGGGCGCGCCTGCTTCATCGAGGACGAGGCCGAGAAGATCGCCGCGCTCGACCGCATCGTCGCCCGTTTCAGCGAGCACGCCTTCACCTACCCCAAGACCAATCTCGACGCCACCGCCGTGATCCGGATCGAGATCGAATCCATCAAGGGCAAGAGCCACGGCTTCGGCTAGACGCGCAACCGCCTCCAGGCACGACCAGGAAATCGCCCTACCGACCGTCCACGTCCATCGGGAGAGCCAACGATGAAGATTGCCGCCTACATCGACAGCCAGCGCCAGCCCCTGTCGCCACAAGAGCCGGGCGTCCTGCGCCTCTTCGCTTACCAGAACGGCGCCTGGAACCAGCTGTCGGATACCGCCTTCGCGGGCATCGGCGCCGGCTCGATCAGCGAGCTCACACAACGCACCGAACAACTCGGCACCCTGCTCGACGGCGCCGAGGCGCTGCTGGTGCGCGACGTCAAGGGCATCGCCGTCACCCTGCTGCAGAACCTGGGACTGCGCCTGTGGCGCCTCGACGGACCGCCCGAGGCCGCGCTCGACGCAGTCCAGCACGAGCTCGAACAGTCCGAGATCGAAATGCCAGACCCGGCCCGATTCTTCGAGTCGGGCGACATCGAGGGCACCTATCGCATCGACCTCGCCGCCGCGCTCGCCAGCGATTCCGGCCTCAACTCCCAGATCGTCCTCATTCCATTCCTGGAGCAGACCGACTTCAGACGACTGGAGGTCGTCTGCGACCACCCGCCGCGCTGGCTCGACAAACAGCTACCGGCGCTCGGCCTCGACTGGGAGCAGGAAACGCAGGACAGCGTCTGCCGACTCCTCATCCGCCCGACCGGAGAGCGGACGATCACCCCACCTGCCCCGACGATCGGATGCGGCAACCACGGCAGAGGTCACGCCCCCGGACGCACGAGCGGAGGCTGCCAGGGAGGCGGCTGCGCCTAACGACAGCCCCAACGCAAACGCTGCACACCAAGGAGTGGTTGCAGCTCCAATCGAAACCCCACCATCTGCACAACGCCCGCTGTCGGCGTTCGCTGCCTGCAGATTGGGCGAAATGACTCAGGTGCGGATAAGCACGCCTTTTCCGTTGGAGGCAGCTGTCGACGGGACAGTTAGGTGCTTGCGCTTTGCCAAACACGGTAAAGACCGGCAATGTCAGACGAGCACAAAAAAGGCATTGCTTCTTTAATTTGCTCCAACGGCCAATCCCACCACTGCATTTCCAGCAACATTGAAACTTCTTGTTCTGAAAACCGTTTTTTTATCGCTTTTGCCGGGTTCCCGCCGACGATCGTGTAAGGCTCTACATCTTTGGTTACCAGAGCCCGGCTACCAATTACCGCGCCATGGCCGATATTTACTCCCGGCATAATCATTGCCTCCGAACCGATCCACACGTCGCTTCCTATGACGGTATCGCCTGCAGTCTGGAAAGCATCAACTGATTCCGAAAACGCCGGCTCTTCATCCATGTAGAAGAAAGGAAATGACGTGGCCCAATCATATCGATGACCTTGATTTCCCGCCATAACAAAACAAGCCCCTGTCCCGATGGAGCAAAAACTTCCGACAATCAATTTATCGACGTCATCGCGATCTGGCAGGAGGTAGCGAGCGCAATCATCAAATGAATGACCATGGTAATAGCCAGAGTAATAGCTATAACGGCCCACCTTGATATTTGGGTTCTTGACCTGCTCTATGAGCAACTTTCCTTTGAACGGGCTCTCAAAATAATTCTTCATATAATTTCCTCTCAGCCCGCGTAGGGCGCAATAGCGATAGCGTATTACGCCGCATGGTTGGCAGGAGGCTCACCTCGAGACACAACAAACGCCGCATGTCCTTCGCACGTCGAATTGCGTCTTTGTGCCACCAATCCGATGGACCTGTGCCAATGTCCTTCCGGCGCAATACGCTGCGCTATTGCGCCCTACGAACCAGCCTGCGTAGGCATCAATCGCGAACGCTCGACGGCTCGAATCGGGCTGAGATAGCCCCGACCCGAGCCGTTTACTCCTAGCCTTGCTTCAGGTCGAAGCGATCGGCGGTCATCACTTTGCTCCATGCCTCAACGAAGTCGCGGATGAATTCCTCATCACCGTCCGCAGAGGCATAGACCTCGGCGACGGCACGCAGCTCGGCGTTCGATCCGAAGATCAGATCCACCGGCGTCGCCGTCCACTTCAGCTCACCCGAGGCGCGGTCGCGTCCATCGTAGATGCCCTCCTCGTTCGCCGACTTCGACCACTGGGTCGACATGTCGAGCAGATTGACGAAGAAGTCGTTGCTCAAGGTGCCGGGGCGCTCCGTAAGCACGCCATGCTTGACGCCGCCGGCGTTGGCGCCCAGAGCCCGCATGCCGCCGACCAGTGCGGTCATCTCGGGAACCGTCAGGCCCAGCAGGTCCGCGCGGTCGACCAGCATCTCCGCCGGCGATGCGCCGTTGTCGCTCCCGAAGTAATTGCGGAAACCATCCGCCGTCGGTTCGAGGACGGCGAAGGAGTCGACATCGGTCTGCTCTTGAGTCGCATCCGCGCGACCGGGTTTGAAAGGAACCTCGACCTCGTAGCCGGCCGCCTTGGCCGACTGTTCGATGGCGGCAACACCGCCAAGGACGATCAGGTCGGCGAGGGAGATCTGCTTGCCGCCGGCCGCCGAGGCATTGAAGTCCTTTTGGATGCCTTCCAGCGTCTCCAGAACCTTCGCCAGCTCCGGCGGATCATTGACCGGCCAATCCTTCTGCGGGGCCAGACGAATGCGCGCGCCGTTGGCACCTCCGCGCATGTCGGAGTCGCGATAGGTGGCAGCCGATGCCCAGGCGGTTCTCACCAGCTCCGCTGGGGAAAGACCGGAGTCGAGGAGTGTCTTCTTGAGACCGGCGATATCCTGCGCGTCGACCAGCGCGTAGTCGACCTGTGGGATCGGGTCCTGCCAGATCAGCATCTCATCGGGCACCTCGGAGCCGAGGTAGCGCGCGCGCGGTCCCATGTCGCGATGCGTCAGCTTGAACCAGGCCTTGGCGAAGGCAAGCTCGAATTCCTTGGGGTTGTCCAAGAAGCGTCTGGATATCTCGCGGTAGGCCGGATCGAACTTCAGCGCCAGATCCGTCGTGAACATCATCGGGGCGTGCCGCTTGCCCGCGACATGGGCGTCCGGGACCGTATCGGCGCCCGCTCCGTCCTTGGGCGTCCACTGGATGGCTCCAGCCGGACTGCGGGTCTGCTCCCAGTCGAAGTTGAAGAGGTTCGTCAGGTACAGCATCGTGAACTGCGTCGGGGCTTGGGTCCAGGCGCCTTCCAGTCCGCTGCCGATGGTGTCCTCGGCATTACCCTTGCCGCACCTGTTGGCCCAGCCGAGGCCCTGCTGCTCGATGGGGGCTGCGGCCGGTTCGGGACCCACGCACTCAGACGGCTTACCCGCACCATGGGTCTTGCCGAAGGTGTGGCCGCCGGCGATCAGTGCGACGGTCTCTTCATCGTCCATGGCCATGCGGCCGAAGGCCACGCGGATCTGCTGGGCGGCCGCGAGCGGGTCCGGGTTGCCGCCAGGACCTTCCGGATTCACATAGATGAGCCCCATCTGCGTGGCGGCGAGAGGATTTTCCAGTTTCCCTTGTTCGTCATAGCGCTCCCGCCCCAGCATCTCGGCTTCCGGCCCCCAGTTGACGATCTCCGGTTCCCAGTCGTCCGCTCGGCCGCCGGCGAAGCCAAAGGTCTTGAAGCCCATGTCCTCCATGGCGACGGTACCGGCCAAGACCATCAAGTCGCCCCAGGAGATGTTGCGACCGTACTTCTGTTTAATCGGCCAAAGTAGACGCCGCGCCTTGTCGAGATTGACGTTGTCGGGCCAGCTATTGAGCGGATCGAAGCGCTGCTGGCCGCCACCGGCGCCGCCGCGCCCGTCCGCGACACGGTAGGTACCGGCGCTGTGCCAGGCCATGCGGATGAACAGGGGTCCATAGTGGCCGAAGTCGGCCGGCCACCAGTCCTGAGAGGTGGTCATCATGGCCTTGAGGTCCTTCTTCACGGCATCGAGATCCAGGCTGGCGAATGCCTTGGCGTAATCGAAATTCTCGCCGTACGGATTGGACGCCGGGTCATGGTCACGCAACGGCTGGAGGTTGAGCTGATCGGGCCACCAGAACTGATTGGGCCTCGGCTTGCCGGACGCCATGGCCGGGGCTTGTGTATCGGCCATGGCCGCATCCTTGCTCGACGGAATCGCATCCGTAACTTCCGTGCGGGCGACATCGACTCGACTGGACTTCTTCTGGACCCAGTCGAACGAGGGGAGAGAGAGACCGAATTCTGCGGGGACCTTGCGTGAGGGCTGGTCAGACTCGGTTTCGGCTTGGGCGACTAGGGCTGTGGGTGCAGTGAACAGTGCGGCCATGATGGCGGCGGAGAGGGTTGTTCTGTGCATTGAATCGTCTCCTCGTCATTGGTGTATCTCATTGTTTCGCGCGACGTCGGCGTGAACTCCAGCGTTCTCGTACTCCAAAGCCGATCCGCGACGTACACGCATTGAACGCATAAGTCCATGCCCTGCGTGCCTCAACAAAAGATAGACCGATCAGGACAACGACCATAATCGGAAATGCCGATTCCCATGACAGGTAAGTGCCATGGATGGAATCGGCGCTTCTGGTCTCGATCAACCCATCTGTTCCGCTCCCACCCCCTCACAACCCCGACCCCGCATGAGATCCGAGCAGAACCCGTTGCACAACCTCCCGGCCAACCAATCGTAAGTAACCATCCCCCGGCAGAGCCGGGGGCTTTAAATTCGTGAGCCGCTCAAAGCGGCAAGGGGTCGCT
>NZ_JBHUHX010000057.1:0-5143 GCF_042682685.1 Thiorhodococcus fuscus | reverse complement strand
AGACGTGGCTGCCGGGATTAAATTCGCCAGGGAATCTCATGAATTATGAAGTTGTGTGTAATGAGATGCTCCTAAAGACAGTGGTGCCGCCAACTATTGCCGCTACTTCCGGTACAACACCGATCTGTCATACCGCTCCCGCTATCTGTGTGAAACGGCATCTCATTTTGCATCCAGCCCAGTAGCCGGTGGCATAAAGGCCTTTCATTTACCAGACGTTTTCTGTTGGTCTCTGCTCATTCGCCAGTGAAGCGAAAAATTTGCCTGACGCCCTTTCATCATGATATGAATTAGGCGCACAAGCACATTACGTGACCACAAGGCGATCTGTCGTCCAATTTCGTTTTCAACACAATCACTCTCGATTGTAAAAGAATTGATACAGGCGCTTGGACATAGATCACTTGAAAATAGCAGCGCCCAGCTTGTGCTTGCTGAAGACCGGAACTGAGATAGCGAAACGCATGGAGCTGCCCAATGTCGACCTACCTCACAAAGACAGCCACAAACCGCCTACTCAATTATCTCTCATATCGCTGCTACTTCCAGCACAATCAACACGACTCCTCGCCCCCGCCAAAACTGAACAAAAATCGAGCAAAAGGAGCAATAGCAGCAACCATCATAATAGCGCTTATAGCAATTCCAGCAGGCAATGTCGTTAAAGCAGACCAGAAAGGAAAAGAGTTCAAATCAGAACTCGATGAACAACGAGCTTTTTTATTTCCAGAGTGCCCCAGAACAATCAATTTATCTGGATTTAATAGTCCAAAATCACCAGTTGAATCCTACACCGAAATTCCGGAAGTTAATCTTAGCTATACCCCTCCAAAAACAGCTGCCATCCTACCGCAGACATCTAATCCAGAACCACTAGGATCTGGGCTTCCAACGCTCGCCAAATGGCTAGACACTCCTCTGGAACGACATAGCTGGCGCAAAAGCTGGCAAATATCCGGGCCATGGCTCTGGCACACACCCGACGGCACACACCACGATTACTGCCTCGTGTTGATCGAGGGGTGCTTCAGTGGCCATTCCAAAGCGCCATCAGCATCAGGCCCACTTCCGAAGGTAATTGCTTGCGATGACAAGAACAAGAACATCGAGAACCACAATCTCGGCTTTCACAACCGACAGCCTCTAAGGCTCTCCTGGCAGCAAGAATGGCTCGATCTCTTCGGACTCTGTGAGGCACCCACCACCTACGCCGAGATAGAATTTCAGCATACAGAAGATCTCCGTGCCATCCGCTTGCTCCCCCGGATAGCGGAGCTTCCACAAGATCACGAACACTCCCCCGACATAAAAGTATTTTTATCGTTCTACGCCGCTGTATGGCTCGACGGCGAAGAGGTCGGAATTTCCGCCGCATATTTACATTCTCACCCAGCGCGCATTCCGACGCTGCTACCCCACACCTTCATCGGTCATGAGCCACTGTGGCTACCACTACGTCGCACACCTCAACTGAACGCCAACGACAATAGGTCGGGGCTTTTGTCAGTAATAGCCGTCTTACACCAGAGCCGCCGCATATCAGATGTCGACAGTCATTTAGCTAAAATACTCGGCGAGGCAACTATAAATCGACCCTGGGGTTTCCACGCTCAACCATGGAAACCAGCCACAGATCAACCCTAAATTGACTCAATCTTACGCGTAAATCAATTATGCATTAGGAGCAATACGTTATGACCACAACAGATGAGAAAGAATGGAAAAAGGACGAAATACCACCGATTGCCTTACCTCTTCCTGGATTTCAATATCAACACACCCCAGATCCGCCAGGCGCCGGCAACCGAGAACAGGACAGGGGTATGGTTGGTCGAGATGACCTTCTCGCCGAGCTATCTTCTGTGCTGTCGAAAACTCAAGGCTCTCGCGGCAGTTACCTGATCGCCGGCTTCCGTGGCTCCGGCAAGACATCGATCATCAACAAAGCACTAGACCTCTACAAGGGCACTAGCGATCACCTTGCTTGGCTGCCTGGCGACCCAAGAAACGAATTAATCTGCGAGGATGAGTTTCAATATTTAATAACAGAAGAAAAGAAGAAACAGGAGGAAATCAGCTCAACCAGCGAGACCAGCGAGACCAGCGAGACTATAGAACCGATACAACCACACTGCGAATCTCTCAGCAAGCACATCCAAAAAATCATAGATGATACAATCACCATAATCGAAAAAAAAACGATAAAGCTATTCCAAGACTTTAACCGCATCAAACTAGCTCACCACACTCGAACTCTTATTTATCGCATAAAGCAAAAAAAACTCAGGAAACGGCTTCTCAACCCACTCATTCATGTCCAGGTTAACCTTGCTACAGAAAAATCACTTGATGCGAGAACAGTACTTTTCAACGTCAGCTTCCTACTACATCAAGAACTTAAACGTATTGAGCGCAAAACGATACTCAGGCGAAGCTACACAATCGCAGCCTTTATTGCAATTTTCTATCTAGCATCAGCATCCATCATCTTTCTTGCCGATTACAAATTAATATACCCTTTCGGCAACAACACCTTAGACTCATCAGGACTACTACAGCCAATTTCTAACTTGTTATCCATTATACTGAGTTCAATTGGAGGAATACTCAGATCTTTATCGACTTTACTATTCGGAAACCAAGACACAGACATCACAATTCAAATACTTAGAGCAGGCCCACTAGCTGATCTCAACTCGTTCTTTTTTGGCATGCTATTGCCTTTATATCTTTCATATATCGCTTACTCAAGATTACTCCTAACTCCATCAAAAATCATCCGCCGCCTGGAAGGCCTTATAAAACGTGGTCGGCGAACGGAGGAAATGGATCAAGGCTTGACTACTGGCGCTGGCCTACGCATTGGAAAACGATATACGACCCCACCTCTTGACGCTCAACAAATAGAGGCCGAATTGCTCGACATTCTCGCCGATTGCCGACGCATCCCTCGGTTATTCGGCCGCCCGGACATCGTCTTCGTATTCGACGAACTCGACAAGATCTCTGGAACTCGAATCCACGACGTTCAATCCGCTCCTTCAAATCAAACTTTTAGTTCGAGACCTAACAACTCGACTGCTTTCGAGGGAATCGCGGATTTTCCAACATGGACGACCAGGGAAATCTACAAACGTAAGGAGCGTGTTGACGAGTTGCTATCGACCATCAAGAACTTCATTACCGAGGGAGAGGCCCGATTCTTCTTTATCGCCGGTCGCGAAATGCTTGACAGCTATCAGTCAGAACTAGGAAGTGCAAGTTCACTATATGAATCACTCTTCAATAAGGTTTTTGAGGTGCCTAGCCTGCTAACGGATGCATCCATACGAAAACCTCAACGCGAGCGTATAAGCAGACTGACAGAAGCCTTCGTATGTCGCAGAATCATGTCCCCGTCTACCGCAACTTATATATGGCACTGCTATAATACAAAAAACAAAAAATACCCGCAAAAAAACGCCCATCTTTATCGTTATAACTTGCAATACGAACCCTATCGCCTTCGCACCGTCTATCATTGGCTGTGCAGTCGCGGCGTCGAGCAATATGAAGCCAGACGTATCGTCTTCATGCTGCGTCATTTCGTTCATTTCCTAGTTCTGCATTCCTGGGGTAATTGCAAGCGGTTAAACTCACTATTCGAGCACTTTATCAAACCCAGCAATATAGCGAATCCAGACACAAAATCGGATCGACAAAAACTCGGAGAATCAGACTCAGAATCAGACAATCTTGTTTTACAATTCGGGCGCATGGATCAACAGCGTATCATGCTCGCCTCGAATCTCTACGTTCTACTGCACCATCATTTTCGACGCCAGCATAGCAGCGGTGCCGACAAGCTTATCGTATCCGTGTTTGCCGCCCTGCAATATCTACTCAAGTTCCATCATTTTCCGTTCTCTCGCAGCCAACTAGACCGCATGGACGAGGTTTTAAGTATCCATCGCTCACCAGAACTCAATTCGGCAATCGATACACTGCTAACGGTTGTTCTAAGACCCCATGTCCGACTGATAAGGAATGGACTTTCTCGTTATCGATTCATCCACGGATTCGAGCAGGAAGTCCGCTATATAGCCCGCATTAGCGACATCGAGTCCGCAGCTTTCAACTTTTCCCTCGATGCCAATGCAGGTGTAAAACTGCACTACCAGGAATTACTACGTCGAGCAGAGCATCGAAGCCAACAGTGGAACGCCGAACCCTATATTGGCACCAGCACAATCGCCGACATCAACATCACCTTAGGAGACCTATTAACTCAAGAGGAATCATTCGATCAAGCCGCAGTTCATTTTCAAGAAGCCGCAGACATTCTCTCACCACGGATATCTAGCTCCAGAAGCGACGTAGCTTTAGAGGCTAAAGTTCTACTTCAGTATATCGAGGCACTTCTAAAGCTTGGTGATGTCAACGAGCGCCGCCAACGCTATGAACGTGCAGCGGCCGCCTATACGACGGCACAGGAAGTTGCATCCCTGTTATTGCGGTCAAATCAGAAAGATAGCTTCACGATAACGGAAGACTCTAACATTGCGAATCAATATCTGAGAGAGGCCATCAGACGCGGCGACTCGAAATGGGACATTCTCAAACAACCAGTTTGGGCGCTCAAATACCTAAATTTAAAGCGAAGCCCAAACCCTTGGCTTGAGCACAGCGACCCGGAACCAGATCCTTTTTACGAATGCCGACGTGGACTGCAGTACGGAATGCGAACATCAGATGCTGTTTTCCATTATCGCGCAGGCCAGCTCGCTTTTTTCTATGGCCAGCACTCCAGCTCTAGCTATCATTTCGCGAATGCCATCACCTGCTCACGAAACGCCCCCAAAAGAGAATCAGTAAACGATGAGAGAGAAACCTATATCGGCGGATACGCAGCATTAAACGCAGCGGAAAACTTGATTGTCGGATTTATGCAAGAGCAGCACAAAAAAATCCACAAGTCACTACTAAAATCCAACACATCGAAATCCGAAAATTTAAAAGAAGCCATCAACTCTTATATGACGCGACTTTCCGAACTTCTCAGCACAATGCGGGAAATCGAGAATGAAGCTGAAATCAGTAACCATCCCCCGGCAGAGCCGGGGGCTTTAAATTCGTGAGCCGCTCAAAGCGGCAAGGGGTCGCT
>NZ_JBHUHX010000056.1:0-5822 GCF_042682685.1 Thiorhodococcus fuscus | reverse complement strand
CTTCCATCTTCCGGAGACGCGATATGCTGCTCAATTTTAATGTCCGGATATCACATTAGATGGCTATAACGCGAAGCATCAGCCACGCCGGCGTTTGGCGTCGACTGCATGCTCTTATTGGGCCTCGTGTTTTTTCGCAATGGCCTGCTCCTCGGTTTTTGCCGGTTCGAACAGAACAAATCCCGCATACTGTTTCATTTCTCGGCGCCTCTCGGGCGATGCGAAAAAGCCCAGGATGCGCATCACAAATCTTGTGGCTGGAGGAAATGGCGCGGGACGACCCAGCCGTTCCGCTTCGGTTGCAAAATACCGGGTCTCTTTCGGCGTCCAGCCGATCCGTAAAAAGAAACCGAAATAGTCCTTCGGCTCGAACAGGAACGGCGCCATCTTCATCGAATCACTCATGCCGCTTCGCCGTCGGTATTCATAAGACGCCGGGGAAAAATAGTCCACAGCCCAATATCCTATTGATTCATGCGACCTCAAGTCCGTACCGAGTAATGCAACCGCATCTTCGGAAAGATAAGGTGTGACGGCTTCTGTCAACACGAGGACCTTTTTCGATTGAGATGCCACTGCGTCGAGCAATGTCCGTCGGGCATCGACGTCGGCAAGATCCAGTCTTACCCGCTCCAGCCGGCATCGTGGCGTTTCCCCGAAAAGACGGGTTTCTTTGAGTTCGATGACGTGAGGGTAATCCACTTCGATCCAGCGGAGCGACTCTGGCAACTCCATGCGGTATGGCCTAGTGTCCAGCCCGGCGCCCAGGTTCAGAATGGTGTCCACGCCATCGACAATCGCGTTTTGAATGAAATCGTCGATAATACGGGTGCGAATGACAACCGACCAGCCGCCGATGAATGCCTGCTTCGGAAGATTGCCGATGATCTTTTTTCCCCGGTCGCCGGCGAGTTTCTCTGCAAGCGGATCATGAAATATCGCATTGGGGTGATTCGTCTCCATGGCACGGTAAGCGGCCGCCATGAATGCCGTATCGGAGACTTGATTAACCTGCTCTTTCATTTGCCATCCGCTCATTTCTATATATTTGTCCGCTAAAGCAACGAAGATGCGCTCCATAGCGCACAACGCTCATTACACCGGAGAATTCGGAGCGCAACGGAGAATTGTTCCGAACGCTTGCGTTTGCTATGTGCTGTTTAGTTTCAGTCTCTATCTCCATTGCCTTCACTGCGTTCGATGGTACCACCGCCCTCGGAGTCCGTGTGCTGACTCAGCCCGCGCCGGTAGAGATCGAAGAGTGTCTCGAAGCTGCTATCCCACCCATAGCCAGCCTCCATCACGTGTCGGCGTGCGGCCCGCCCCATGTCGTGGCATCGCGGCAGGATCTCGCGGATATTGGCCGCCATCGCCCGAGCATCTCCCACGGGGCCGAGTCGGCCCCATTCGGGACGAACGCGCTCGCGCAACGCCCCGGCGTCGACACCGACCACCGGCAGGCCGGATGCCTCGGCCTCGACGACCGCGAGCCCGAAGGTCTCGTGCGGCCCTGCGGTCACATAGAGATCGGCAGACGCCAGCAGCGTCGCGTAGGCGGATTTGTCCTTCTCGAACGGCAGGATATGCACGCGACCGAGCCGCCCGGCCCGTGCCTCCAGCTCGGCGCGCAATGGTCCCTCGCCAACCAGCACCAGATGGAATCGGGGCGTGGCCGGGAGTCGTTCGAAGGCGTCGATCAGGAGGTTGACCGCCTTTTCGCTGTCGAGACGCCCGCAATAGATGAGCAGGATGTCGTCCCCCGCGACGCCCAGGCGTTCGCGAGCGGCCTCAGAGCGTCGCTCGGGCGAAAAGAGGTTCAGATCCACCCCGAGCGGGACGATCTCGGTCCCTTGCACGCCATAGTCCGCGACCCGCGCGGCCTGCGCCGGGGTCGCGGCCAGGGTCAGGTCGCACTTGCGAAACATCTGGCCGAACGCGGACTCGGCGCCATCCTCCAGGATCTCGCCGAGCTTGTGGCCCCAGAGGGCCAGGGTATCGCTGACCGTCTCCATTCCCTCGCCGAGAAACCGCCTGACCGGCGCTCCGACATAGGCATGGGCGACGTCCGTATGGAAATAGACGGAGACCAGGGTCGGCACCCCTTCGGCGCGGCGTTCGTCGCGATACCGGAAGGCCGCCCAGGGCGAGAGGAAATAGCTGCCGAGCTCCACCACATCGGGCTGCTGGTCCGCGAGCGCACGGCGGATCTTGTCGGGTCGCCAGAAGAAGCGATAGGGCTCGCAGCCGGGGATCAAGGGGCTCTCGATCTCGATCTTGCACAACCGCCCCTGCCGCTCGCAGTGGTCGCGCTCGCCCGGCACGATGAGCAGATGCTCGTCGTCCGTGTGCTCGTCGAGATAGCGGCGCTTCTGGTCGATGTAGGTCCGAATGCCGCCGCTGGTCTCGGTGTAGGCAAGCGTCAGATCGCAATAGCGCATGTCGCGGCTCCGTCAGCACCGGCCGTCGCCGAGATCGACCGTCTCGGCAAAGGCGGTGACGAATGAAGATTCATGTCCGTCGTCTGTCCAGGTCCCCTCGAATCGGTCCGGCGAGACCGACGTCAGGGACAGACGACCGCCGCCAGCCAGGCTCAGGACAAAGGTCATCCCCCGAGTCTCGGGCGGCAAGCGCGGTCGCAGTGTCATCCGGCCCCGCTCGACACGCAGCCCCAGGAGCACCTCGATGAGCAGCGTGTTCACCAGACCGGACCAGCCAACGAAGTCGCGCTGAGGTCCCCGGCCCAGCGTGAGGGCCTTCCACCAATTCCCCTGCTTACGCCGCAAGTCCCTGGTGTGCAGGGCATCCGGATCATAGAACTCGTAGATCTGGCGCTCCTCGGCGAACACCCCGTAGACCCCGCGACAGAGACGAAAGGCCAGCTCGCCGGCATCGCGCTCGTAGCCATATCGCAAGAGCCCCTGAATGACCCCAAAGGCCGTATTCACCCACACCGGTCCACGCCACATATCCTTCTCGAAGCAGCGCTCCGCGCGGTCGACCGAGGGCAGCGGGATCAGACTGCCGTAGTGTTCCGGCGCCAGGATGCGCGCAACCAGTCGCTGTGCCCGTTCCGGCCCAGGCACGCCCGCCCACAGCGGCAGCAGCGAGGCCACGGTGGACACGCGGACATGGATCCCGGCAGCGTCCAGATCGTAATAGAGACCATCCCGCTCGTCCCACAGCAAGGCGTTCATCCGTGCGCGCAGTCGCTCGGCCTTCGCGGCGAAGGCGGCGGCCTCCGCGTCAAGGCCGAGCCAGCCGGCCATCTCGCCGAGGGACTCGAGCTGCAGGACCACATAGCTGGAAAAATCTGGGGCGGCCATGGTCTCGACATTGCGCATGACGCTCTCATCGCGGTTGCTGAAGCGCGGGGCGTTCTCCACGCCCGACTCATAGGGGTGTGCCCAGGCATAGAGGCCGTTGTCCAATCGACGGTGCGTTTCGAGCCACGCCTGAAAGGCCTTCAGCACGGGATAGACTGCCTGGATGAACGCCACTGCAGCCTCATGGGGCAGACACCGGGCGATCGCCATCGCGGACCAGGCGACCAGTGGCGGCTGCGTATAGGGCGACTTGGTGAACTCGGTGACGACATGCTGGAGCCGGTCGCCGTCGCGCAGCTCCAGGACGGCCAGCAAGACCTCTTGCGCAACGCGCCGATCCCACCAGCTCCAGACCTGTGCGATGAAGGCGGAATCCCATAGATAGACTCCCCTGAACGCGGGACCGGGGATTGCGTGACGATACCGTGACAAGAGATCCGCGCGCTGAAGATTGGCAAAGAGAAGCGCGTAGACTTCCGCGAACCCGCGCGAGAACACGGATGCCTCCGCCGAGCCTTGGACGGTCAGTCCGGGTGGCGCGTGCTGAAGCCCCTTGCGCGCGAGCATCTCGGCCGGGAGTTCGATCGGCAGCAGACCCGCGCGCCCGGCGGAGATACGCGACCAGACAAGCAAGTGCCACAGATAATGGACACCACGATAGGTGGGTCCAACGATGGCCGCAAATCGCCCCCGGGTGCGCCGAACCATGGCGACCAGACGGCGGGCATCGCGGCCCCAGTGTCGAAGCATCGAATTCATGGGCAAGACATCCAATCATCTTCAAGACCTTGTCGGCATCACCCGGCGAAACACCGAAACCCGGCGCTGGCGGCTGCGGATCGTCCTGGGTCTGCTCCTGGTGACGGCCATCGCCGTCACCCAAACGAGCGACCTGTTCCCGCCCCTGGCGGACTGGCCGAGTGCATTCGCCACCTGGCTTTCAAGGATCCCGCTCTGGGCCTTCATGGCGGCATTCATCCTTCTTCCCGCCGTCGGCTTTCCGCTGCTCGGCTTCTACGCGATGGCGGGCGCAATGACCGACAACCTGACTCAGTCCCTGCTGATCTCCTTGATCGGCATGGCGGGGAATATGGCGGTGTCATACGCGGTCGCGCACTGGCTGTCGCGGCCGCTGCATCGCCTGGCCGAGCGGCGCGGATATCGGATCCCACGCATTCGCCCGCCGGACGACTGGAAGATCATCGTCCTCACCCGCGCCTCGCCGCTCCCCTGGCTCATGCAGAGCTATGTCCTGGTCGCGGGCGGAGCACGCTTCTGGCCCTACATGCGCTTCGGCCTACCGGTGCAGACCGTCGTCGGTCTCTGCGTCATCCTGCTCGGCAAGTCGATCTTTGAGGGCAATGCCAAATGGGCCTTGCTCGGCGCCTTCCTCGCGCTCCTCGCCTACCTGGCGCTTTCCTACCTGCGACGGCGCGCGCGAACCGGCAGCGCCGAACGCTCGGAGCCCACAGGCCCCAAGTCTGTCTGATCGACGTCACGAACAGATGACGACAGCTGGGACGCGCGGCATCGGCGCACGGCCCCACTCGATCGGCGCCAACTCCGTCGGTGCGATGACTTCGGCTCAAGGCTCTTCGGAACAGGGGACCGATCTGTTTTCGATACCTCCGATATCCGAGAAGCGTTTACGCACATCAGTAAATCCGCCCTCTTTCCTCTTTCCTCTTTCTTTTATTGTAACTATTCAGGTCTCCTATCGACTGCCAGCTATTTACAAAACAGTGGTTTACAGTGCATAGCGGTGACAACTGCCATCAAATCCGCCGAAAATGGCTGTGCTTATCGAACCGTAGACACAAGATATAGGGTTCTGCGCAAGGTCGCGCACAGCATGCCGTACCTGAATAGTTACCTTTTATTATGATGTGTACGTATGGGAACAACCACCCTTGAAAGCGTCGCCATGCATCAGCCCATCGCCAAACAGAGTGCACTTCCTCATTCTATCCGGCGACACGTGCTCCGCTCAGAAAGATAAGTAAACTGTCCCGGGATCCGGTCCGGGATCCACAGCGATCAGCGGCGCGAGTTACGAGCGTCTTTTTTTCTAAATTATAACTAAGCCAAATAACCTAGAGAGGGATTCTAATATGGCTATAAACATTGGACCCAATCAGCCACATATTCTAAATACATCATCCCGCAGTGGCGACCAAAATTTTGAATCAAAGCAAGCCCTCTCGACTAAATCGCCCTCCATCCCTCAAGAACAACAAAGCAAAACACCAAGCAATCTGAATGATATCGATGTTAGCAGCCTGAAATTTTCTGAGGTCTATCCACCTGGCACGAAGTCGTTTGTAGGCAATAATCGCATCATCATTATGGATAATTCAGAGCTAGGCGATCGAATGGAGAACATCCTCAAGCGGACTTCCGGAGATCAGGGAAAAATTTTGATCGATATGAGAGTAACCATCCCCCGGCAGAGCCGGGGGCTTTAAATTCGTGAGCCGCTCAAAGCGGCAAGGGGTCGCT
>NZ_JBHUHX010000055.1:0-2169 GCF_042682685.1 Thiorhodococcus fuscus | reverse complement strand
CTTCCATCTTCCGGAGACGCGATATGCTGCTCAATTTTAATGTCCGGATATCACATTAGATGGCTATAGTAATCCTCTCAACTTCATTGATTCTCACTGTAATAGCAAAGTTCAAATTTTATCCATTCTATGGTTTGGGAAAAATATTTTGGAACTGGTTTCACAGGTGTCCGGATTTCAACAAACTCAAAGATGGTGCAGGGTATGTGCCTGAAACTAGCATCGGGAGTGGGAATAATTCGGAAAACCAAAGCGCTACGATAATAAAAGTAAGTAAAGAGGCTCGGCGGACCTGGAATTACTGGAATGGCTTCTTCCATGGTGGATAATTCCTTCAGAGATATGCTGTTCTGATTTAGGTTGCGACAAGAACGGCATTACTGATAATCTCGAATCCCTTGAATGCAGATGGCTGTTACTGTTGATATTCAATTATTTATCGAAAACTTATCTACCGCAACAATGGGCTCTTTGAGTAAGAAGTTGCCTGCCGAATTTTCGATAGAGACTCGAGGCAATGATTCATCTCTTGTAATATCTTATCGAACAGATGACGATTTGGAAAATTCGCTTGATGAAGAGTTAAATGTCTTTCTCGGAAAACTCTTTAGCGTCGAAGGCTTGCTGTGCGAAGTTGAGCTGCTGTTGCGTGTCGGTGTATTTTATGACATTAAAGAGACAATCGTATGTCCGATTATGCTCAAAAGAAATACCATAAGTATGATTAATCGATTTAATGCCGACATATATATAACAGGCTATCTTTGCTCTGACCCTGAATAACCCACAAGTCAATCGCATCAAAATATTAGCTGCGGGAAAAGGGGCTAGGCTCAATATATTCACAGCGCCAAAGAAACAGGGCGCCCGGTTGTGGCCGCGCTGGACGATGTGTAGTGGCAGTCCGTCGATGTGGATGCTAGTGCGCCGAGGCATGAAGCAAAGATAGCAGATATTGAGCCTGGCCCCTTTTTCCATTTTTCATATCTCGATATGGCTTCGACTTTGAATTTGCCAGTTAAAATTTTTGAGGGAGGTGAATTAATGGATGCTTTTGCGATGGCGCAAGCGGCGAATTTTTTTGTTCGTGAGCACAGTCCTTTTGTTGTCGTAGAATTGAAATCGGCTATTGTTTAGTCACGCTCTTTCAAGCCCTGCTTACGCGGGGCTTTTTGCTTATAGGTTTAGCGAAGCATTCTGGTTACTTGGCGGCCGCTTTTCCCAAGGGGATCCAAGTAGGGAAGAAGCCGGCTCCAGTTCTCGTCTTTTCAGCCCCCGCGTGGTCCTGCGCCTGTGGCGGCTAGGCGATTCGCTAGCACTTAGGTTTTCCGCATCAATTGACTCGCTACGCAAAACTTGACGCTGTTCTTCCAGAATAGAGAAAGCTCATGTTAATTTTTTAAAACAGGTTTTTATTAGTGGTATAGGGAGGTGGTCTTTCATATCGTCTGTTTTTGCGATATATTTGCTGTCTTTCTTGGTTGGATACTTCGTCTTGATGCAAGGGCTTGCTGTTAACTACTGGGAGTTCGATTCATATCGGTGCCTGAGTACAGCGCTGTGTCTTTGTGCTGTTTTCTTGTTGCGCTTGAGAAGGATCGGGTCTCCGCTGATCTTCGCGCTACTTCCATTCGCGATCTTTGTAAATAAATTTCCGGGAGGCGAGGCGGTAGTAGATTTACTTCGCTTCGAAGCCTCAGATTTATATGAGTTTCTCTATTACATAGGATTGATTTTTCTGATTGTTGCTAAAGAAAAAGATAGATTTTGAGATACGGCAGAGTAGTAGTTGAAGTAGCCCGCCAAGCCCCGTTGGGGAAAAGGGGCTAGGCTTAAATATATTCACTTTTTCTGTCCCTATAGCTATCTGACGTGATATCCATCATGCCCCTCGATTTGCCGACGTAGCTAGTGAGTATTGTTGAGGGATAACGCATCTCGTTACACACATCTTCGCTGACCGATTCCTAAGCTGCTGATTTATACAGACAGGCGCTTTGGGATGATCGCGCGAAATCAAGCACTTGCAGACTTGCGTGGAATGGTATGGGTATAACGAGAACGCTACATCGGATGGCTATAATCTCGGAGGTATACCAGAGTGTCAAGTCCCCGAAGATTGTATACGCGTTTTTTGAATAGTTCGGGGCGTTTCTCAGCCCAGTCCTT
>NZ_JBHUHX010000054.1:0-3357 GCF_042682685.1 Thiorhodococcus fuscus | reverse complement strand
GACATCCACTGCACAATCATCAACGTCCAAATCCTCGAATATTAGGAAAACGTGATGCGATTGCCCTGGCGCTCAAATAGCTCCATGGCCGATTCATGGACCTGGATGGCTTCGCGGTCACCCGCTTCGGTCTCAACGAGCATCTTGACGATGCGGCGGATGTCGCTGCGTTCGCGCAGCGCCGGGAGCGTTACGGTCAGTCCGTTGACCCGGTAGTAGAGATCCTCGCGAAAGGAGCCGGCGCGGATGGCATCGCGCAGCACCCGGTGGGTGGCGCACACCAATGAGATATCGACCGGCACCTGATTCTGCGACCCGACCGGAGCCACGCAACGTTCTTGAAGCACCCGTAGCAGACGGGCCTGCATGGTCAGTGGCATGTCGCCGATTTCGTCGAGAAAAAGGGTGCCGCCGTGCGCCTGCTGGATCTTGCCAATCGAACCTTCGCGGCGCGCGCCGGTGAAGGCCCCTCCGGCGTAGCCGAAAAGCTCGGACTCGATCAGGTTCTCGGGAATCGCCGCGCAGTTCAGCGCCACGAAGGGACCCTCGCGGCGCGGACCGGAGCAGTGGAAAGCCTGGGCGAACAACTCCTTGCCGACCCCGGACTCCCCCTGAATCAGCAAGGGAATATCTTTGCCGAGGATCCGCTTGGCCCGTTTCAGCGCGGTCTCTAGATGCGCGTCGCCCGTGGCCAGGCTGTCGAGCGTCAGCCGCGTGCCGCGCGAATCGCTTGCCGGTGCCGTAGCGGAAGAGGTCGAGCGGGCAGGTTTGGGCGGCGGGATCAGCCGCTGGGGCGTCATGCTGAGCAGTCGCGCCTGGAGGGCAGTTCCACTGCGCGTATCCAGCGATTGCAGCGAAAAGGGATTGCGGCGCGCGCGATCCG
Organism: Thiorhodococcus fuscus; assembly: GCF_042682685.1. Taxonomy (NCBI): domain Bacteria; kingdom Pseudomonadati; phylum Pseudomonadota; class Gammaproteobacteria; order Chromatiales; family Chromatiaceae; genus Thiorhodococcus; species Thiorhodococcus fuscus. The sequence goes on along the minus strand of NZ_JBHUHX010000054.1, from coordinate 2,474 downwards.
TGAAGGGGCCGAAGGGCTGCCTGAACAGGGCCGAGAACTCTTGCCCCAGCAATCCCTTGTGTTCCGCGAGAAGGCTGCGCGCAACCGCGTTCGCTCCCAGGACATGTCCGTCCGCCGACAAGGCCAGCAAGCCTTCCTGAGGTCCTCCAACGCATTCGGAACGCATATGCAGCGAGACCAGAATCTCGCCCGCGAACTCGACTTCGAACAGACGTCTCTCGATCATCTGGGCGGCGAGCCGAACCAGCCCGAGGGTGTGGCGCGGCTTGCCGCGATAGTCGGCCGAGATGTCGAGCACGCCGAGCATCTGGCCTTCGGGGTCGAGCAATGGCGCGGCGCTGCAGGTCAAGAAGTTATTGCGAAGGAAGAAGTGCTCGGCGCCGATGACCTCGATCGGTGCGGCTTCCTTCAGCGCCGTGCCGATCGCGTTGGTCCCGCGTAGCGACTCGTTCCAAGAGGAACCTGGTTGTAACGCCACGCGCTGAGCGCGACTGAAGAAATCCGGGTCGCCCAGGCCGTGCAGAATCATCCCCTGATTGTCCGCCAGGATCACCATGCTGCCCGAGGCTCGAATTTGCTCGAACAGATGCTCCATGATGTCACTGGCAAAGCGAAGTAGACGCTCGTTGCGATCGCGGGCCTCCGTGAGGGCGCTACGTCCCTCAGGCTCGCCGCGCCCGTCCGCGCTCCAATCCAGTCCGCTATTCAGGCAGCGCTGCCACGAGCGCAGCACTGGGCTCGTCAATACGTCTTCAACTCCCGAGATCAGGTCTCCATCGCCTGCGTTTTGATCGAAGAATCGTTTGCGCGCGTTCAATACGCGCGCTTGATGCGGGTCATCAGCCCGTCGTTGGCTCGTCATCGAATCGTCCCTCCTCGGCCCCCTTTAGGGAGCGTCTTTATTGTTCTGGGATCTGTATCGAAAGCTATCACCTGCCCCAAATCGCAGCAAGATAACAACCGGTTCGGGAGCATGGCTCTGCGCAAGTATCTTGCCAAACAGGGACAGGGACGGAATGGCGCATTGATTGCAGTCAGGGTCCTCAAGTACGGACACGACTCCCCGTGCCATGGACTGCATCAACCATTCGGTCACGAGTAAAGAACGAACATGGAATACACCCATCTGAGCGGAATGATCCTGCGTGCCCCACATCAGTTGTTGCTCGCCGCCCTGCTTTGCGCTAATGCGCCCCTCGCGGGCGCTCATGGCGACGTCGTACCTCAAGCGGTCGATGTTTCTGGCTTACCGAGCTTGGGTGAGGAGTGGCTGGATACGAATCCCTATCGTCAAAATCCCGCTGCCATTCGCATCGGGGATTCCGCGTTCAATCAGAATTGCGCGCGTTGCCATGGTCTTGGAGCCGTGTCGGGCGGCATTGCCCCCGATCTCCGTTATCTGCCCCTTGAGGACGAGGGCGATGAGATTTTTCTCAACCGGATCCGTCATGGCGCCAGCCGGGACGGTCGGGTCTTCATGCCGCCTTTCGAAGGGATCCTACAGCAGGAGGCCATGTGGGCGATTCGCGCTTGGCTTGAGAGCGTTCATGAGGAGTGACGCGGCCAAGCCGCTGTCTTGGATGCCTGCCATTGACTCTGGTACGGCTACACGCGCGGGAGTCGAGCGCAACGGTCAGATCGTCCGATAGCTCACCCGGGCTACAGTCCGTAGCCCGGATGGCGCGAGCGGGATCCGGGTCTGCGACCTAGAAGAAGCCCAATGCGTTGGGGCTGTAGCTGACCAGCAGGTTCTTGGTCTGCTGATAATGATCGAGCATCATCTTGTGGGTCTCGCGTCCGATGCCGGATTGCTTGTAGCCGCCGAAGGCGGCGTGGGCCGGGTAGAGGTGGTAGCAGTTGGTCCAGACGCGACCGGCCTGGATGTTGCGGCCCATGACGATGGCACGCCGCCCGTCACGGCTCCAGACGCCGGCGCCCAGACCGTAGAGCGAATCGTTAGCGATCTCCAGCGCCTCCTGCTCGTCCTTGAAGGTGGTCACCGAGACCACCGGTCCGAAGATCTCCTCCTGGAAGATGCGCATCTTGTTGTGACCGCGGAAGACGGTCGGCTTGACGTAATAGCCCTCGGCCAGATCGCCCTCCAGCACATTGCGCTCGCCGCCGATCAGGCACTGCGCCCCTTCCTGCTTGCCGATGTCGAGATAGGAGAGGATCTTATCGAGCTGCTCGTGCGAGGCCTGGGCACCGATCATGGTGTCGGTATCCAGCGGATTGCCCTGACGGACCTTGCCGACGCGCTCGATGGCGCGCTCCAGGAATGTATCGACGATCGACTCCTGGATCAGCACCCGCGAGGGGCAGGTGCAGACCTCGCCCTGATTGAGCGCGAACATGGCGAAGCCTTCGAGGGTCTTGTCGAAAAAGGCGTCCTCCTGATCCATGACATCGGCGAAGAAGATGTTCGGCGACTTGCCGCCCAGCTCCAGCGTCACCGGGATGATGTTCTCGGCCGC
>NZ_JBHUHX010000053.1:0-7497 GCF_042682685.1 Thiorhodococcus fuscus | reverse complement strand
AGACGTGGCTGCCGGGATTAAATTCGCCAGGGAATCTCATGAATTATGAAGTTGTGTGTAATGAGATGCGTTCATCCGAACGACACTTGCGTATCCCCCGGCCCCGCCACCATAGGGCGCCGCTGTCTGCAAACTCACTAAAGTAAAGATCCAATCCTCCGGAGTTGGATGGGCGATACGCTCTCGTTTTAGATCATGGTTCTTCGCAGTTTCTAGGATGTCCAAGCGATCGGCAGCGAACGTGTCATCTTTACGCTCACCAATAGGTCCCGTCGGTTCAGGTGCTTGCAGGAAAGCGACACGCTCATATGGCGTGACCAGACACCACGCAGCCCCATCCGGATCATCCGCCGTCAGGGCCAAAAGCGCAGCTTTCCAGGCCGCTTCATCGGTAAATGGTACGGTTTGACCTGCCTGATGTAGCGCCATCGCCGCGAGTTGGACCAGAAAGGCATGCCATGGGTGGCGTTGATGCGGTCTCAAGGCCGGAAAGTCGCGAATCTGATCATCGGCCAAGGCGACGAAGAGCGCCGGCAGACTGAGGTGAATTCGTGAGCCATCAGCCGCCAGGCGGGCACCGATCAGGGGTTCGTCGAGCAGTGAATAAAGCAGCGTCATCGCGGACTCCTTGAGGATTAGCCGTCGATCTTCTCCAACCCAAGACGGCTATAGCTAAAGCGGGCGGACTCCAGGCTGAACAGGATCACGCCGTCTTGGACCTCCACCGCCGTCGGTTGGGCGTCTGGATCAAGGCCCTTGGGGACCAGGAAATGGCGCACGGGCAGATGCCTCAGCGATTGGCCGAATGGTCCGGTCGGAGGCGGATCGAAGGTCAAGAGACGGTCGCGCACCCCCAGGCGGGTGGCGATGTCGAGATCGGTTGGGAAACCCTGTTGTTGGTCGAAGGGTTTGTCGATCTCCAAACCGTGGAGGTGGGCAATGGTGCGTTTGGCGCCGGTCTGTCCCTCGATCTTCTGGCCAAGCTGCTTCCAGTCCTCGCCCAGCGATTCCATATCCTGTAACCGATCAGGATGTGTCGCCCCCTCGACCAACGCCCGGTTGTCCTCGGGAATCGTGATGCTTGGACGCTCAACGATCAGGCGGCGCGTGGCCTCGACGGTGCGCAGGTCCGGGTAGATGCCATCACCATCGCGAAACGGCCCCAAGCCATGCCGGGAGGTTTGCAGCAGTGGGGTCAGGTCATGATTCGGTGGCGTCAGAATCCAGGCTTGGGGTAATCGGTACGCCTCGGGGCGCTGCTCTTCCGGTCGGGGATGTCGATGCAGACGCCCGATCCGCTGCAAGAGTACGTCCATCGGGCAGAGATCGGTGATGAGCAGATCGGCATCCAGATCCAGACTCTGTTCCAGCGTCTGAGTGCCAACGACGATGCGAGGGCCAGGCGGGCGGTCCTTGCCGAGCTGCGCTTGGATCGCGGCGTCTAGCAACGGGCGGTCTTCTCGGCTGAAGCGGCTGTGGTGAAGGGTTCTGGCGCCATTCACAGCGAACAGCAGATCGGGTGCCCGTTGCTCTAACGCTTGGAAGACGGCGACCGCCGCAGGGACAGTGTTGCGCACGATAAGCACCTTGGCGCCAGCCGACGCGGCATCAATCGCCAGTCCGGCTATGGCCTCGGGATCGTCGATGAGATCGCGCAGGGACCAGGTCACCCGTTTAGGGCGAGCCGTCGATGCGATGGCGCGCATGGCGAGCCGATCGGAAAGTGCAGGATAGGGCGTATCGCACGCTGCCTGAAAGGCTGGGGGCGCCAATCTGGAATCGTGGCCAAGGGCGAGATAGCGCGCTCTTGCGCTGGAACCAAGGGTGGCGGATAACAGTAGCGCATGTCCACCGCATCCCAAATGCGCTCGGAGAAGTTGCTCCAAAAGTACCGTCATGTAGGGATCGGAGGCGTGGACCTCGTCCACGATCAGCAGGCTGCGCGCCAGTAGGGCATGGCGCAGGTGGGCATGACGCACCTGCAAGGCGGCGAACAGCGCCTGATCGATGGTGCCAACGGCGATCGGTGCGGCGAGAAAGCGCTTGGGCGATTCGGCCGCCCAGCGGCGATGTGCCACCTCGTCCGCCGGCTCATCGGGCCACAGCACCTTGAAGTCTGGCAGCGCTTGCGGTTCACGACCATCGGCGGCGGCATATCCAGGCAGCGCACGCACCACGAGCGGTGGATCGGTCGACCAGAGGTCGGTAACAGCGTTGCAGATTCGCTCATACACCTGGCTGGCGGAAACACGGGTCGGGAGCGCGAAATAGAGACTGTCGACCTCGCCACGCTCGAAGAGATGGACGAAACGCCATAGCGCAGCCTCGGTCTTGCCGCTGCCCGTCTCCGACTCCAGGATCACTAGTGCCCCCAAGTCAGTGGCATCCACTGCCGCCTGGATGGGATAGGGTGGATTACCGAAGGTCTGTAGAAAACTCGGTGAACAGGCATTCAGCGCCGCACGCGAATCGTCGGTATCCAAGCCCAGCGACATGACTGCGCGCTCCGCGCAATCGATAGCGGTTTGCGCTCGATCCTCATCGGGCGTCGAAAATGGAAAAAACGTTGTATCCGAGCCGAGCCAGTCGGCCAGTTGTACCAACCCCGCGAACAGATGACCGAAGGCTGGCGCATCAGGTAAAGGCGCGCCCGGCGCGAAGGCTTCCGGATACAGGTCGGTGACGTGTCGCCCGATCTGCTCGATCACAGGGGCCGGGTCGTAGAGGGATTGCCCATCCGTACCGATGACAGGCTTCCAGATCGCGCGGTTCCAATCGCCCGCATTCTCGATGATTGGACGTCCGTGATGACTGATACTGGCCTTCAGCAGTGGTTCGGTAGCCTCGCCCCAGGTGCAGATCGCATCAATCGGTAGCAGTGCGACCAGAGTCTGGAGAAAGTCGTCTTCGCCAAAGAGCTTGGTTGCTTCGAGGCCATGCCCGGCATAAGCCGGCCAACCTTTCGGAACGGCGCCCTTGAGCCAGCGCTTCGCCTGAAATCCACTGTTGGCCTTCCCGAGATCGTGCAGGAAGACCAACACCGCCAGCCGTTCCAGATCCGTCGCCGTCAACGTCCTTCCAGCAGTTTGGTTCAATGCTCGATGCATCGAGCGGCAGCGACACAACCGCATGAAACAGGCTGCAACGTCGATCAGATGATCGATGAGTGGGTGCCAAGCGGTGATCGTCCCTGCGTCGTTGCGCCCTAGCTTTCCAAATGCCGATGAGGTGTTCGCTTCCATCAGTGCCTCTTGGTGTCCTTGGCCGTCTTGCCCAGGCGTATGGCAACTCCTTGTGCTCGGAGCCCTGTGGCTGGGTAGAGGGCTGAAAATATCACTCTCGTGAACCTTTGCACACACGCTTAACACGCTGCTGGATGATGGCGCTGTTTGGTCTGTCCCTTGAAGAGTCTGCTTCCGATGGCTGCATGAGGGTACTTGTGCGCGACGGGTGCCTATCTCTGGCCGAGGATCGGGCGGCGCGAAGATGGAGGCGTCCGTGAAGGCAGGGAGCGCCTTCATCCGCGTGCATGGCGGTGAGTTTGGCGCTGTTTCCTGGGTTTCTCTGCACTTCACCCAGACTACGTTTTTGTCTCGTGGTAGCCCGGATGATGCGAGCGGAATCCGGGGTGTTTTAACTCGTGGTCATGGCGTTGACTGTGTCAGGTAAGGGGCAGCTGTTCCGCTCTGAAACGGTAGTTCGCAAGCTCACCAATAGTATCTGGCGAGCGCTCCGGCCCCTGTAATTACCTTGCAATATATAAGGCATAGTTCCTGCTTGTACTAGATTGCTTGGGCGTCGTGAACTTAATGGTGTCATGGTCTCTCGACGTTGCGGTTGCCGCAGTCGTCGATGCGCATTGAAGGATGCCAATAAAACGTATCGAGGAGGACAGATGGACGAGCTGTTTGGTCGGAGCGGTGGGCTGGTAGCGATGGCGGCGGTGCTGTGGGGCGCTGGCGTTGCGCAGTCGGTGGCAGATTCGGCGGGGGTGACCGAGCTGGATGCGGTGGTGGTGACGGCGACGCGGGTGGAGGCGCGCAATTTCGATCTGCCGGTCTCGATCGATGTCTTGGAGTCCGACGTCATTCAGGAGCAGACGGCGCAGGTTCTGGTTTCGGAGGTCTTGGCTCGGGTGCCGGGAACCCTGGTGACCAATCGCGGCACCTTCGCTCAGGAGGAGCAGATCATGATCCGCGGTTTCGGCGGTCGTTCGCAGTTCGGGACGCGCGGCATCAAGCTGGTCGCGGACGGCATTCCGGCGAGCACGCCGGATGGGCAGGGCGGTCCGGGGCTGTTCGATCTGGGGTCGGCGGCCGATATCGAGGTGATGCGCGGCGGGTTTTCGGCGCTCTACGGCAATCATTCGGGCGGTGTGGTGCAGGTGTTCACCGAGGACGGGCCGGTGGATCCGACCCTGTCGATGCGTCTGATGACGGGCAGCGACGGCACCTGGATCGCGGGGAGCAAGTTCGGTGGACAGTTCGGCGATCTCAACGGGGTGTTGGATGCCTATCACTCCGAGACCGATGGCTATCGCGATTGGAGTTCCTCGATCAAGGATCAGGTGAATGCCAAGCTGAAGTACGCCCTGCCGAGCGGCGGTACGATCAGTCTGATCGCCAATTCCATGAATCTGCCCGACAGCCGGGATCCGCTCGGGTTGACCGCCGAGCAGGTGCGCGAGGATCCGCGCCAGGCGTCCGAGGGTGCGCTGATCTACAAGACGCGCCGCACCTTGGACAACATGCAGGGCGGCGTGATCCTCGATCAGCCCTTGTCGGACGCGGACCAGCTGCGGGTGATGGCCTATTCCGGCACGCGTTCCAACGAGCAGTTCCTCGCCGTGCCGCTGGCCAGTCAGAACGCCATCACCTCCGCCGGTGGCGTGAGTACCTACGATCGGCATTTCGGCGGCGGGAGCCTCTGGTGGAGTCACGAGTCCAGCTTGGCCGAGGGTCCGCTGACCCTGACCCTGGGTGGGGATTACGATCGCTCGGCCGAGGATCGCGAGGGGTATCTCAACGAATACGGCACGCGCGGCGCGCTCAAGCGCAACGAGGACAACAGCGTCGACAGCTGGGGCGGGTTCGTGCAGGGAAGCTGGGCCTTTGCCCCGCGCTGGAGTTTGGAGGCCGGACTGCGCCACACCCAGGTGCGTTTCGATTCGGACGATCATTTCATCTGCACCACCGAGCAGGTCACCGCGCCCGGAAACTCGGCTGGGACCTGCAGCGGCTCGACCGCCGCCATCTCGCAGAGCAGCTATAACCCGGACAACAGCGGCAGCAAGACCTACAGCGCCTGGACGCCGGCCTTCGGTCTGCTGTTCGGTCTGACCCCCGACATCAATCTGTACGCCAACGTCGGCAAGACCTTCGAGACCCCGACCTTCACCGAGCTGGCCTATCGCCCGGACGGCGGCTCGGGGCTGAACCTGGATCTGGAGCCGGCGATCAGTTGGCATTACGAGCTGGGCGCCAAGTTTCTGCTGGGGGATCGGACCCGATTGAATCTGGCGCTGTTCCAGATCGATACCGACAACGAGATCACGGTCGCCACCAATCGCGGCGGACGCTCCACCTATCAGAACGTACCGGGCTCGCGTCGCCGAGGGGCGGAGCTGACGCTGGCGAGCGAGTTCGATCACGGCCTCGCCGGACATCTGGCGGCGACCTATATCGACAGCGTCTTTACCGACAGCTTCGTCGGTTGCGCCGGCATTCCCTGTCGCCCCAACGGCTCGACGCTCAATGCGGCGACCGTCGAGTCGGGGAACCAGGTTCCGGGCGTGCCGGAGTTCAGCCTCTTCGGCGAGCTGACCTATGCCTATGCGCCTTGGGGGTTCGAGGGTGGGGTCAGCGTCTATGCCCAGGACGAGGTCTATGTGAACGACCGCAATACCGAGACGGCCGCCGGGTACTGGTTGCTGAATCTGCGTGGTGGCTTCACCCAGCGGATGGGCGGGCTGGAGCTTTCGGAGTTCGTGCGCGTCGACAATGTGCTGGATCGGGACTACATCTCGGCGGTGAGCGTGAACGACGCCAATGGGCGCTATTACGCACCGGGCGCGGGCGCGACCTATCTGGTCGGTCTAACGGCGAGCTACGCCTTCTGAGCCAGCGACCGAGCGGTTAGGCGTCGCCGCCGTGCTCGACCGGGGCGACGCCGGCCCATTCCTCGTCGGTGAAGAGCCGGGAGCGGGTGAGGAAACGCACCCCTTCCGGCCCTTCGAGCGAGAACATGCCGCCCCGGCCGGGAACCACGTCGATGATGAGCTGGGTGTGCTGCCAGTATTCGAACTGGGATTCGCTCATCCAGAAGGGACAGCCGCCGATCTCTCCGAGCTTGACGTCGCTGGCGCCGGTGCGGAATTCGCCGGCCGGCCAGCACATGGGCGCGCTGCCGTCGCAGCAGCCGCCGGACTGGTGGAACATGAGTTCGCCGTGCATTCCCTTGAGCCGTTCGATCAGTTCCAGGGTCGCCTCGGTGGCGACGACGCGCGGTGTCGGTTCGGGCATGTCGGTTGCTCCAGCGGTGGGGTTGGGGTGCCGAGTTGCGTTCGGCGTTTGACCTTTGAAACGGCGTAACAGCAGATGTTTGATCCTTGTGCGATAGAGCGAGCGCTTCGCCCGCATGGGGCTTTGCAGCATCTCTCGGGTTTCGCTGCGCGCCATCCGGGCTACGGACCGTAGCCCGGATGGCGCGAGCGGGGTCCGGGTGTTCGACCTAGAAGAAGCCCAATGCGTTGGGGCTGTAGCTGACCAGCAGGTTCTTGGTCTGCTGATAGTGATCGAGCATCATTTTGTGGGTCTCGCGTCCGATGCCGGATTGCTTGTAGCCGCCGAAGGCGGCGTGGGCCGGGTAGAGGTGGTAACAATTGGTCCAGACGCGACCGGCCTGGATGTTGCGACCCATGACGATGGCACGCCGCCCGTCACGGCTCCAGACGCCGGCGCCCAGACCGTAGAGCGAGTCGTTGGCGATCTCCAGCGCCTCGGCTTCGTCCTTGAAGGTGGTCACAGAGACCACCGGGCCGAAGATCTCCTCCTGGAAGATGCGCATCTTGTTGTGACCGCGGAAGACGGTCGGCTTGACGTAATAGCCCTCGGCCAGATCGCCCTCCAGCACATTGCGCTCGCCGCCGATCAGGCACTGCGCCCCTTCCTGCTTGCCGATGTCGAGATAGGAGAGGATCTTATCGAGCTGCTCGTGCGAGGCCTGGGCGCCGATCATGGTGTCGGTATCCAGCGGATTGCCCTGACGGACCTTGCCGACGCGCTCGATGGCGCGCTCCAGGAACGTATCGGCGATCGACTCCTGGATCAGCACCCGCGAGGGGCAGGTGCAGACCTCGCCCTGATTGAGCGCGAACATGGCGAAGCCTTCGAGGGTCTTGTCGAAGAAGGCGTCCTCCTGATCCATGACGTCGGCGAAGAAGATGTTCGGCGACTTGCCGCCCAGCTCCAGCGTCACCGGGATGATGTTCTCGGCCGC
>NZ_JBHUHX010000052.1:0-271307 GCF_042682685.1 Thiorhodococcus fuscus | reverse complement strand
TTGCAAAAGGCTTCAAAGATAAATCTGACCGCCTAAAGGCGGTGGTTTTAACCCTGCTTCGGACAATAAAGAGCATTAAGGAATTTTTGAGCCCGCTCAGGAACTCGGGGAACGTCTGTGGCGAGAGCGGTGCTTCGGCGTCATGTCGATCCGGCGCACGACTCCAAGTCGATGAAAAAAAAGGACTGCACTGCGGAGGTCGAAGCAGGGAGCCGGCCAGTGGGGACCGGCGCTTAACGCGATCGGCGATGCTTGAACCAGGGCATTTTCTCGCGGCGGACGAGTAAGTATGGGCTGAGCGCTTAAAGACCAAGACCTTTATGTTAAAGTTCCGTGCCGTTTTGGCGGCTAATCGGTCCGTCCGCTGCTGTATCCCGACGTTGCGATTGGTCGCCCATTTCGCTCGGCTCATACCAACGAAAACCCGTAACGGGGGGATCTCAATGTCAACAGATTTCGTCCTTTGGTTTGCGATCAGTGCCGGAGCGCTGGCTGTGATCTTCGGCCTCGTCGTCGTGGCCTGGATCAACTCCCAGTCCGCCGGCTCCGAACGCATGCAGGAAATTGCGGCAGCGATTCAGACCGGTGCCAGGGCCTACCTCAACCGCCAGTACAGCACCATCGCCATGGTGGGTGCGGCGCTCTTCATCGTGCTGTGGCTGATGCTCGACCTGGCCACGGCCGGCGGCTTCGCCATCGGTGCCATCCTCTCCGGTCTCGCCGGCTACATCGGCATGAACGTGTCGGTGCGCTCCAACGTGCGCACCGCTCAGGCCGCGACCGTGAGCCTCGAGTCCGCTCTGGCCATCGCCTTCCGCGGCGGTGCCGTCACCGGCATGTTGGTGGTGGGTCTGGGCATCATTGGGGTGGCGGGCTACTTCCTCTTCCTGGGCGCCGACGAGCCGGCCCTGCACGCCCTGATCGGTCTCGCCTTCGGCGGCTCGCTGATCTCCATCTTCGCTCGACTGGGTGGCGGTATCTTCACCAAGGGCGCCGACGTCGGTGCGGACCTGGTGGGCAAGGTCGAGGCCGGCATCCCCGAGGACGATCCGCGCAACCCGGCGGTCATCGCCGACAACGTGGGCGACAACGTCGGTGACTGCGCCGGCATGGCGGCCGATCTCTTCGAGACCTACGCGGTCACCATCATCGCCACCATGGTTCTGGGCGGTCTGCTGTCCAAGGCCGCCGGTGGCTTCGACATCGACTACGTCATCTACCCGCTCGCGCTGGGCGCAGTCTCCATCATCGCCTCCATCGTCGGCGCCTACTTCGTCAAGGCCACCGATGGCGGTCGCATCATGACCGCGCTCTACAAGGGCACGGCGGTCGCGGGCGGTCTCGCCTTCATCATGTTCGCGGTCGTGACCGGCCTGCTCATGGGCGATCACTTCTTCTCGATGCTCTTCTGCGCGCTCATCGGTCTGGGTCTGACCGCAGCGCTCATGTTCATCACCGAGTACTACACCGCGACCGAGTTCCACCCGGTCCAGTACGTCGCCGAGGCATCTCAGACCGGTCACGCGACCAACGTCATCGCGGGTCTGGCCATCTCCATGAAGTCGACCGCGCTGCCCGTTCTCGCGGTCTGCGTCGCCATCTGGGCCGCTTACGGGGTCGCCGATCTCTACGGTATCGCCATCGCCGCCACCGCCATGCTCTCCATGGCCGGCATGATCGTCGCGCTCGACGCCTACGGTCCCATCACCGACAACGCCGGCGGTATCGCCGAGATGTCCGGTCTGCCAGAGGACGTGCGCAAGACCACCGACGCGCTCGACGCCGTGGGCAACACCACCAAGGCCGTGACCAAGGGCTACGCCATCGGCTCCGCCGGTCTGGCTGCGCTGGTGCTCTTCGCCGACTACACCCACAACCTGGAAGCGGCCGGCAAGATGCAGGACTTCATGCTGTCCGACCCGGCCGTCATCATTGGCCTCTTCATCGGCGGTATGGTGCCCTATCTGTTCGGCGCCATGGCGATGGAGGCCGTCGGCCGCGCCGCCAGCGCGGTCGTCATGGAGGTTCGCCGTCAGTTCAAGGAGATCAAGGGCATCATGGACGGCTCCGCCAAGCCGGACTACTCCCGTGCCGTCGACCTCCTGACCAAGGCCGCCATCAAGGAGATGGTCATCCCCTCGCTGCTGCCGATCCTGGTTCCGGTCGCGGTCGCCATGGGCATGAACATCCTCATGGGCGACGGCGCCGGCATCCGCGCACTGGGCGGCATGCTGATCGGCACCATCGTCACCGGTCTCTTCGTGGCCATCTCCATGTGCACCGGCGGCGGTGCCTGGGACAACGCCAAGAAGTACGTCGAGGAAGGCAACTTCGGCGGCAAGGGCTCCGAGACCCACAAGGCGGCCGTCACCGGCGATACCGTCGGCGACCCCTACAAGGACACCGCTGGTCCGGCGATCAACCCGTTGATCAAGATCATCAACATCGTAGCCTTGCTGCTGGTTCCGCTGCTCTGATCCAGTGCGTTTGGCCGGGGCGTGTGTCCCGGCCAACACCAGCATGGAGCGCACCCCTCGGGTTGCGCTCTTCTTTTATGTGCGATGCGAGTGCGTGTCCTGGTGTGTCCTGCACCTGAGTGGTGCCCGTTTTCGTCGCTCGGTTTCAAGGTTATTCAACTTGTTACGTCGATCCGCTTCACAGAGAATGTGGCGGGTCAGCAACAGTCAGTGGTGGACGAGCGTCTATGTCGGAACAGCGAAGCTCCATTCACGGCCAATGGTCGTCCCGGTTCGTTTTCATCCTTGCGGCCGTCGGCTCCGCCGTCGGGCTGGGGAACATCTGGAAATTTCCTTACATCACAGGAGAGAACGGGGGCGGCGCCTTCGTCATCATCTATCTCTGCTGTATCGCAGCGATCGGTGCGCCCATCATGATCGCCGAGATCCTCCTCGGCCGGCGAGGCCGTCAGAGCCCGATCAACACGATGCGCGCGCTGGTCAAGGATGAGGGCGCGCATCCGGCGTGGAGCCTGCTCGGGTGGGGCGGCGTCATCACAGGGTTTCTGATCCTGTCCTACTACAGCGTCATCGCCGGTTGGGCGCTCGCCTACGTCTTTCAGACCGCCGTTGGCTCGTTCACCGGCGCGAACGCCCAGCAGGTGGTGGGTCTGTTCCAGGGTTTTCTCGCCTCGCCCGGGACCCTTCTCGTCTGGCACACCCTCTTCATGGTCATGACCATGGTCGTTGTGGCGCGCGGTGTGAGAGGCGGTTTGGAGAAGGCCGTCACCTTGCTGATGCCGGCGCTCTTTCTGCTGCTGCTGATTTTGGTGGCCTATTCCATGAGCCTGGGTGCCTTCGGCAAGGGGCTCGATTTTCTCTTCAGCCCCGATTTCGGCAAGGTCTTCTTTCATTGCGAGTTGGATGCGGCCGGTGCCGAGGTCTGCCGCTTCAGCGGCGAGCCCATTCTGGTCGCGCTCGGCCACGCCTTCTTCACGCTGAGTCTCGGCATGGGCGCCATCATGGTCTACGGCTCCTACATGCCGGGCAATGCCTCGATCGCGCGCGCGACGCTGGTCATCGTGATCGCGGATACCGCCGTCGCTCTGCTGGCGGGCATGGCCATCTTCCCCATCGTCTTCGCCAACGGATTGCAGCCGGCCGCCGGACCCGGACTCATCTTCCAGACCCTGCCGATCGCCTTCGGCGCCATGCCCTTCGGCCAGCTCTTCGGCACCCTCTTCTTTGTGCTGCTGGTCTTCGCCGCCTGGTCGTCCGCCATCTCGATCATCGAGCCGGCCGTTGCCTGGCTGGTCGAGAATCACGGCATGAAGCGCGTCCCGGCCGCCGCCTTCGTCGGCGCCCTGGCCTGGTTCCTGGGGCTTGGGACGTTGCTGTCGTTCAATCTCCTGTCGGGCGAGGAATTCCAGCTCTTCGGCAAGACGATCTTCGACCTGGTCGACTATCTGACCGCCAATATACTGTTGCCGCTCGGCGGTTTCTTTATCGCGCTCTTCGCCGGCTGGATCATGTCCCGCGCCTCGACACGCGATGAACTCCAGATGGGCGAATCCATCGCCTATCGCGGGTGGCGATTCCTGGTGCGCTATGTGTCGCCGGCACTGGTGGTGGTCGTTTTCCTCCACGCGATCGGGGTGATCTGATAGGGTGCGCGCGTCTGCGGGGGTGCGAACGACGCATCGGAACATCTACTCGACCGAGGTCTCTCTGGAATGCTGCACGAATTCATCGACTGGATCCTGATGACGGTTCATGGCTGGGGGTACGCGGGTATCTTCACCTTGATGGCGATTGAGTCCTCCTTCATTCCCTTTCCCAGCGAGGTGGTGCTGATTCCGGCGGGCTATCTCGCCTATCAGGGCAAGATGGATCTGAGCTTCATCCTGGCCGCCTCGCTGGCCGGCAGCTTGGCGGGTGCCTTCTTCAACTACTTCTTCGCGCTCATGCTCGGACGGCCCGTCCTGGAGCGCTACGGGAAGTATTTCTTCATCCGTCCCACGATGCTGCACAAGTCGGACGCCTTCTTCGCCAGACACGGCGCCATCTCCGTCTTCACCGGCCGTCTGATTCCGGGGATCCGCCAGCTGATCTCCCTGCCCGCCGGGCTCTGCCGCATGCGTCTGTCGACCTTTGCGGCCTACACCGCGCTCGGCGCCGGACTCTGGTCGGCGGTTCTGATCGCGCTCGGCTATTTCATCGGCGGCAACGAGGAACTGCTGCAGCGCGATCTGCCGCTGGTGACCGCCGCCGCGCTCGGGTTCGTCGTTCTGACCCTGATCGGTTACTACCTGTGGCAGCGCCGTCGGGCCGTTTAGGCCGAGACGGCCTCGCCTCCGATCCCCCCGTTTCAGTAAAGAGGGGTTGAACCGCGAAGGCGTAAAGAGCGCAAAGGATTCAATGGTTTGCTTGGTACCTGACGCTCATCCTTGAGATGGGGGGCGGACGCTTTACGAACCCCGATCCCTCTTCGCGTCCTTTGCGCCTTTGCGGTTCGATTCTCCCGTTCGCATAAGGATTCAATGGCTTGCTTGGTATCTGACGCTCATCCTTGAGATGGGGGCGGACGCTTTCCGAACCCCGATCCCTCTTCGCGTCCTTTGCGCCTTTGCGGTTCGATTTTCCCGTTCGGATCAGGAGCCGGTTGCCGGTTTGCGCAAGGTGTCTCCGCTCAGCCAGTCCCAGAGCCGGCTCATGCGCTGGTGCAGACTTTCGTGCAGCGACAGCAGCGCTGGGGTGAAGAGCAGCACCAGCACGGTGGCGAAGGTCACGCCGAAGGCCAGGGAGACGGCCATGGGGATGAGGAATTGGGCCTGGAGACTGGTCTCGAAGATCAGCGGTCCCAGGCCGACGACCGTGGTGGCCGAGGTGAGCACCATGGCCCGCAGCCGCGAGCAGGCGGCCTCGATCAGCGCCTCGTCGACCTCCATGCCGGTCTCGCGCAGCTCGTGGTACATACTGACCAGGATGATGGCGTTGTTGACCACGATGCCGGAAAGTCCGAACAGGCCGAACAGCGAGAGCAATGTCAGATCGATCCCGAGCAGCCAGTGTCCGGCGATCGCTCCGATCAGCCCGAGCGGGATCGCGGTCATGACCACCAGTGGCCAGCCCCAGCTTGAGAAAACGGCCGCCAGGATGATGTAGGTCATCCCCAGCCCCAGGATGAGTCCCAGCCGCATGTCGCCCAGCGTTTCGCGCTGGTCGGCCGCGCGACCCTCGAAGCTGTACTCGATGCCGTAGTCCCTGGCCAGTCTCGGCAGCAATTCGCGCGAGAGCGCCTCGCGCACGTTATCCGGCGTGGCGAGCGCCCGGTCGATGTCGGCCGAGACCTCCACCGCCAGTTGTCCGGAGGCGTGTCGCAGTGCCTCGAAGCCCTGTCGGGTCTCCCAGGAGGCGACCGTGGTCAGCGGTACGAACCGGCCGTCGGGTGTGCGGATCCGCAGCTGTTCCAGCGAATTGAGCCGGGTGCGTTCGCCGCGCGGCAGCAGAACGCGCACCTCCAGCTCATCCTGTCCGGCCTGGACCAGCTGCGCCAGATGGCCGTCGTAGGCGGCGCGCAACTGGCGGCCGAGGCTCTCGGTGGTGAGACCGAGCGCCTGTCCGGCCGGGGTCAGTCGATAGATGAGCTGCTCGCGCCCATAGGGCATGTCGTCGAGCATATCGGAGACGCCCGGCACGCCCTCCATGCTTTGGGCGAGTTCCAGTGCGGCCGATTTGAGTCGCATGGCGTCGTCGCCGGTGAGGCGGACGGTCAGGTCGCGTCCGGGCGGACCGGCGCGCCGCGCCGATAGGACCAGGCTTTCGAGCCCGGCGGGCATCCGGATGTTCTCGCGCCAGGTCTTGAGGAAGCGTTCGTTGCGCACATCGCGACGCTCGGAAGGTACGAGCTGCACCAGGATGGAGGCGAGCTGATCGCCCTTGGCCCCGGCGCCGACATCGACCGAGACGGTCGCGCCGAGACGGGCGACGGCGGATTCGACGAGATCGCCGCCCAGGTCGCGCTCTGTTTTCAGCAGTGCCTGCTGCATCTCCTCCAGGAACTCGCCGGTGCGCTCGCGCGGCGTGCCGGCGACGAAGGTGGCGTTGGCGAAGATGGACTGGGGTTCCGGCGTCGGGAAGAAGACGAACTGGATGCGTCCGCCGGCGATCAGACCGATCGCCAGGAACAGCATGGCCGCGACCAGGCTCACGGTGATGCCTCGGTTGTGCACTGCGGCCGTGACCAGGGGGCGATAGAGCCGGTCGCGGACGTGATCGAATCCGGCGTCGACCTTGCGGCGCCAGGCCGGGGTCTGCTGGCGGACCTGATGGGCGAAGGCGGCGCGCAGATGGGCCGGCATCACCAGGAACACCTCCACCAGCGAGGCGATCAGTACCATGATGGCGACGAAAGGGATGTCGCCCAGGATGTTGCCCATGATGCCGCCGACCAGCATCAGCGGCAGGAAGGCGGCGATGGTGGTCAGGGCCGAGGCCATCACCGGCCAGAACATGCGTCGCGCGCCGGCAATGGCGGCCTCGGCCGGGGCCATGCCCTGACGGAAGCGCGATTCGGCGTACTCGCCGATCACGATGGCGTCGTCGTCGATGATGCCGAGCGTCAGCAGCAGGCCGAAGAGGCTGATCATGTTGATGGTGCCGCCGAAGGCCCAGAGCAGCGTCAGCGCCGCCAGATAGGCGGTCGGGATGCCCATCGCCACCCAGAAGGCGACCCGTCCCGGCAGGAAGATGAAGAGCAGCAGCATCACCAGGGTGAAGCCCTGCAGACCGTTGCGCAGCAGCAGGTCGATGCGGTCCTTGATGGTGCGCCACTGGGCATCGAAGACGGTCAAGCCGATGCTGGGCGGCAGCGTCGGCTTGGTGTCCTGGAGCCAGTCGTCGAAGATGCGCGCGGAGGTGAGCGAGTTTCCATTCTCGGCGCGCTGGACCAGCAGCTCCACCGTCGCCGGTCCGTCCGCCGCCGTGTCGTCCTGGATCTGCGAGAGCGTCAGGCTGCCCGGGCGGGCCTCGCGCACGATGGTGGCCACGTCGCCGAGCCGGGTCAGGGCGCGGTCCTCGCTCAGGATGGCGAGATCCTCGAAGGCGAGCGGGTCGCGACGCTGTTCCAGGCCGCGCAGCTCGCGTGCCCCGTCGGCGTCGCCTGCGACCCCGGATGGGATGTCGCGCGCCAGTCGGTTGACCTGTTCGCCGATGCCGTCGAGCGAAAGATCCAGCGTTTCGAGCGCCGCGCCCGGTACCTCGATCGCGATGCGTTCCTCGGGCAGTCCGGTGATGTCGATGCGGTCGATGCCGCGCGCCAGGAGTTCGCGCTCGAACTGTCGCACCCAGGGCCGAATATCGGCCAGGTTCGGTCCCGAGACCAGCAGCCGCGCGACCGAGTCGTAACGCGAGACCCGCACGATCTGCGGCGTCTCGGCCTCCTGCGGCAGGTTGCGGAACTCATCCACCCGCTGGCGGACCTGGTCCAGTGCGAGCAGCGGGTCCGTTCCTTCCTTCAGCTCCAGGGAGAGACTGGCGATGCCCTGGGCGGCGGTCGAGGTGAGCTTCTTGAGTCCGTCGACCGTTTTGAGCCGTTCCTCCAGCGGGATGACGATGCCGTTCTCCACGTCCTCGGCGGCGGCGCCGCTCCAGACCACGCGCACCGAGACGATGTCGAGGGCGAAGGTGGGGAAGAACTGGACGTTCATGCGGCTCAACGCGATGGCGCCGAGGATGAAGATGAGGCCCATCAGCAGGTTGGCGAGCAACCTGTGACGGGCGAAGATCGCGATCAGACCTCGTCTCACGCTCGTTCTCCCGTCACTGGATCGTTTCGACCTTGAGGCTCTCCACCGCGTTGGGCAGATGGGTGATCATCACCTTGGAGTCGTCGGCTAGGCCGGGCGCGCGCACCGCCTGCTGAGCGCCATCGCCGCCGTCCAGCTCGCCGATGCGTTCGACCTGGATCGCGTGCAGCCGCCCGTCCTCGACGAGGAACAGACGGTCGCCTCCATGCAGCGCGGAGAAGGGGATCGCGATGGTGTCGGGTGCGATCGGCCGTTGAAGCCGCAGCTGGACGAAGGCGCCGAGCGGCAGCTGCGTCTCCGGCGCCAGACGCAGCAGCGCATCCACGCCGCGCGCGTCGGCCTCGCCCGAGATGCGCTCCAGCACGGCCGTCACGGGCCGGCCGGCCTGCGTGCCGTGCGCCTCCAGCCGGATGCCTGCGGCCAGCGCCTGGCGCAGCTCGGGACCATAGGCGCCGGGTACCTTGGCACGGACATAGAGTCCGTCGAGCGGATAGAGCGTCAGGATGGCCTGGTTGGCCTTCAGTTGATCTCCGGCGGCGGCCTCGACCGCACCGATGCGGGCGGGGAAGGGCGCGCGGATCTCGCTGCGCGCGGCATCACGCTCGGCCTCGGCCAGTTCGGCCTCCAGGATGGCGGTGCGCGCGGGCTGTTCGGCGATGGATTGCTCGCGCAGCGTGACCGACAGGCGTGCGCGGGCCAGGGTCTCGCGCGCTGCGTCGACGCTGGAGGCCGAGCCCAATTTCTTGGACTGCACCCGTTCGGCGCGTTCGAGTGCGGCTTCGGCCAATTGCAGCAGCTCGCGTTCCTGTTCGAGCGCCTCGCGGTCGTGCGTCTGACGCAGCCGTTCCTTTTCAAGCTGGGCGCGTGCCCTGAGCCGGCGCGGCTCCAGGTCGCGCGGGTCGAGTCGGGCGAGCAGCGCCCCGGCCGGGACCTGCTCGCCGTCGCGGACCTGGATCTCGATCAGTTGTCCGCTGACAGGCGCGGTGGCGTGGATGCGGTCCGGGGCCTCGACCTGCCCGAACAGCGATAGCAACGGCTGATGGTCGGATGGTGTGACGGTCTGCACCTGGACGCGCCAAACCTTTTCCTTGGGTTCGACCGGCTGTGGGGTGGGGCGGGTTGCTTTGAGGATGAAAAAGGCACCGAATCCGGCGCAGAGGATGAGGACGGGCAATAGGCGACGCAGCATCGGACGACTTCTAGGCAGCTGTTGTTGACCCCTAGGTGGGGGCGGATGCGCGTTCGGCACAGTGCCGAGCGCCGCGTCGGCGCGGCGCTCGGCCGGGAGGGTCGTTATTTGACCAGGGTGATCGGGATCTTCACCAGATGGATCAACTTGGCGGCGACTGAACCGATGACCAGGTTCGCCAGTTCGCCCCGTCCGTGGGTTCCCATGACGATGGTGTCGCAGCCGAGATCTTCGGCGAGCTTGGCAATGGTCTGCGCGATGGGGCCGACCAGTACATGGGCCTTGTAGTCCATCTTCGCCTCATCGAGCAGGGCGCGAGCCGACTGCATGTCGCTCTCGCCCTCGCTCTGCTGGGCCTCGGCGATCTCGTGGTCCTTGAGGAAACGGCGGACCTCCCAGGCATCGATCGATTTGCGCACATTGACCAGATGGATCTCGGCCGGCTGCTGGCATTGGGCCATCTTGATGAGGTGCTTGACGGCACGATCCGCGAATTCCGAGCCATCGACAGGAACCAGAAATTTGATCATTGGATCGACTCCTGAGCATGCTGAGGTTGGAAGGCAAGCGGTGCCCGTGGTTCTTGTGCCGGCCGCACGATGCCCTGTTCCGTGGGCGCGTCGATCTCATGGGTGGTTTGGTGCGGCGTTTCAGGTCTCCAGCCAAGCGTGAGCAGCAGCAGCGTGAAACCGGCGATATAGCCGATCGGGATGTGCCAGCCGTTGCGCAGCCAGGCGCCGACCGATTTCGCCTGCGGGTACATGTTCGAAAGCGCGACCCCTGCGGAACTGCCGAACCAGATCATGGAGCCGCCGAAGCCGACCGCAAAGGCTAAGACGCCCCAATCGAATCCACCCTGCTCGATGGCCAGGGCCGTCAGCGGGATGTTGTCGAACACGGCGGAGACGAAACCCAGCGTCAGGGCCGAGTACCAGGATGCCTCGGGCAGCTTGTCGACTGGCATCATGGAGGCGCAGAAGACGAGGGACAAGAGGAAGAGGCTGCCCTTGAATGCCTCGGGCAGCAGGCCCCATTCGGGCTGACGCACGCGCATGGCGGCCAGGATGGCGGCCCAGACCGCGACGCCCAGGAAGGGGAAGCTCTCGGCGATGTCCTTGAAGGCCCAGTTCACGATGACGTTGGTGGCGACGGCCGCCGCAAGGATGCCGCCGACGATCCAGAGTCGGTCCCAGTCGATCCGCGCATCGTCGGAGGTATCGCGCACGATGGGGGCGGTACGGCTCTGTTGGATCGAGGCCGGTATGCCGAACAAGACGAGGGCTGCGCCTGCGGCGATGAAGGCGTGTAGAACCTCGTGTGGGCCGACCCCCGAGATCCACATCATGGTGGTCGTGGTGTCGCCCACGACGCTGCCCGCTCCGCCCGCATTGGAGGCGGCGACGATGGCGGCGAGATAGCCGATGTGGACCTTGTATTTGTAGACGCTTGCGGCAATGGTTCCGCCGATCAGCGCGGCGGCGATGTTGTCGAGGAAGGCCGACATCACGAAGATGAGGCACAGCAGCGTGAAGGCGCCGAGCGCCCCTTGCGGCAGGAAGCGCGGCAGCACGCGGGGTACGCCGCTGTCTTCGAAGTGACGTGCGAGCAGTGCGAATCCGAGCAGCAGCCCCAGCAGGTTGATTAGTACGACCCACTCATGTTCGAGATGGTGCAGCAGCCCATCGAGTCCCATGCCCTGCTCGAAGCCGGCGATGCCCCATTTGTAGGCGGTGATGGCGGTCAGGCCGGTGAGCGCCACCAGGAGCGTCTGGTTGTGGAAGACGGCCACGCCGACCAGCGTCAGGGCGAAGAGCAGGAATTCGAGCGGGATGCCGAGCAGGGCTACCTGGGTGCCGGCCGGTGCCGCATAGAGCGCGATGGGCGCCGCCAGTGCGGTCAGGGCGAAGAGCGCGACGGCGGATCGGCGCCAGGGCGAAACGGATTTGAGAGCCGGTTTTCCGGATTCTTGGGTGGGCAGCGGATTCAAGGATAGACCTCGTCGTCTGTGTGTATAGCGATGGACGGATGGAATATCTGGCCGTCCGACAGGCGAGGGTGTCGCGGCGGCGCAACGGGAAATCCTGGGTGCTCAGTCGCGCGCGGGAGGTTCCGGCTTGGCTGGGGAGGGCTGGGCATTCGGGGTGGATTGGGAGGAGGTCGTCTTGGGCGTCTCCTCCAGGATGCTTTCGAGCGGGTCGATTTGGGATTGGCGTTCGAGGATGGTCTTGAGCTCCTCGGCCTTTAGCTCGCGATCGATCTCCTGCTTGACCGAGGCCAGGGTGCGGCGGGCCTTGCCCACCCACATGCCGGCTACGCGGGCAACCTTGGGAAGGCGCTCCGGACCCAGTACCACCAGCGCCACGACGCCGATCAGCAGCAGTTCAGTGAAGCCGATGTCGAACATAGTGAATCCTGCTCTCTCTGGTGGTCGCTAGCGATGGTTTTCGATGCCTTCAGGCGCGGTCGCGGTCGTTTTCGCGCGTGCTTTGGGCGCCGGGACTCGGCTGGTCGGTTCGTCGCGCGGCGCCCTGGTCGAGCGGATCGCGGGTGCTGGGCGCATCGCTCTCGTCGTCCTCTTGCGCTATCGAGCGACGGAAGCCCTTGATAGCGTCGCCCAGGTCGGAGCCGACGTTTTTCAAGCGCTTGGTGCCGAACAACAGGAGGATGATGACCAGAACGATTAGGAGCTGCCAGATGCTGATGCCACCGAATCCCATGCGTTTCTCCGCTGTGCCTTAGCCCGTGCGTGAAGACTCTTTCAGTTCGTGCCCGCTGCGCGGACGCACCCAAAATTTAACCGTAGAATCATAACCGAAGCCAATTCGACCTGAAAGCCGGGGATTCGTGGATTTACGTCGGGTGACCGCATGGGCGATCATGGCAAGCCATTTCAGCGAGGGAAAACGGCCAGAGGTGAGAATACATATCATCAGTGTCGGCCGGCGCATGCCTGGCTGGGTCGAGGAGGGCTATGCGGAATACGCCAAACGGCTGCCGCACGAATGCGCCTTGAACCTGATCGAGATCGAGCCGTTTCGTCGTGGACGTTCGACCTCCGCCGAACAGGCACGCGAGGAAGAGGGGCGGCGTATCCTCAAGGCGATTCCTAAGGGCGCCGGGGTCACGGTGCTCGACGTGCTCGGGCAGGTCTGGAGCACGGAGCGGCTCGCGGGCCATCTGACGGACTGGCTCGGCGCTGGGTGCGATCGCGCCCTGCTGGTCGGTGGCCCCGATGGACTGGCCCGGGCGTGTCTCGATCGCGCCGACCAGCGCTGGTCTCTTTCCGCGCTGACCTTTCCCCATCCACTGGTGCGCGTGGTGCTTGCCGAGCAGATTTATCGCGCCTGGACCCTGAATCAGGGGCACCCCTATCATCGGGGCGGTTGAAAGGGGCGGTTTCGACGCTGAGGTGTATGGGACGGTTCGTCGGTTCGAAATGAAACGCTCGCTGTTCAGCGCTCCAGTGCGGCCATCCGTGCGCCTTTTCGCTCGATCAGCGGCTTTCCTATAGCGCCGCCCATGTTCCTCGGCAGGATGACCGGAACGACCGCGTGGAGGCGTTGGGTCGCCGCGCAGCAGACGGAGACACGTGACGCGTGCTAGAGCCTCGACCTCAGATCTATCTGGCCTCGAATTCGCCGCGCCGCGCGGAGTTGCTGACCCAGATCGGGGTGCGATTCGCGCGGCTGTCGCTGGACACGGACGAGCGGCGATTCCCTGACGAATCCCCAGAGAACTACGTCCTGCGGATCGCCGTCGAGAAGGGGCGCGCCGGCTGCGATCGAGCGAGCAGGGGCGATCGTCTGCCGGTCCTGGCGGCGGACACCGCAGTGGTCTTGGGCGAGCGTGTCCTAGGCAAGCCGCGCGATTCGACCGATGCGCTGGCCATGCTCGCCGCGTTGTCGGGCCGGACCCATCGGGTGCTCACGGCCGTTGCGCTCATGACCCCGGACCAGGAGCGGACCGCGCTCAGCGAGAGTCGCGTGCGCTTTCGCGAGATCGACGAGGAGGAGGCGCGCCGCTATTGGGAGACCGGCGAGCCGGCCGATAAGGCTGGCGGTTACGGTATCCAGGGGTACGGGGCGCTTTTCGTGGCCAATCTGGAAGGCAGCTACTCGGGGGTCATGGGGCTTCCGCTGTTCGAGACGGGCCGTCTGCTGTTGGAGGCAGGCGTCGCATCGATGGCTCGTTGAGGGACGTCGTTTGCCCAATCCGGTGTCCGCGTTCGGTCATCGGTGACTTCGCACATCGCCCGGGACCGTTTGCACGCTGTCGCATCCACGGCATACATGACAAGAAATCCACTGAGAATAAAAATCCGTGAGCGAAGAGATCCTCATCAATGTCACACCGCCCGAGACCCGGGTCGCCGTCGTCGAGAACGGCGTGGTGCAAGAGATCATCATCGAGCGTGCCGAGCGTTGCGGTCTGGTTGGCAGCATCTACAAGGGCAAGGTCTGTCGGGTGCTGCCCGGCATGCAGGCCGCCTTCGTCGATATCGGCCTGGAGCGTGCCGCCTTCCTCCATGCCTCCGACATCATCGGCCCCCAGGGCGAGCCGCGTGGTGACCAGATCCACGAACTGGTCCACGAGGGCGACATGATCGTGGTTCAGGTGGTCAAGGATCCGCTCGGCACCAAGGGGGCGCGCCTGACCACCAACATCTCGATCGCCTCGCGCTATCTGGTGTGCATGCCGGCCCTGGCCAGCACCGGGGTGTCGCAGAAGATCGAGGACGAGGAGGAGCGCCGCCGGCTGCGCGAGATCCTGCATGGCTATGTCGAGTCCCACGAGGGCGACGGCGGATTCATCGCCCGCACTGCGGCCGAGGGGGTCAGCGAGGAGGCGTTGCTCAAGGATATGGCCTTTCTGGCCAAGCTGTGGCGCGGCGTGAAGGAACGCTGCGGTTACGTCAGCCAGATCGGACTGGTCCACGACGACCTGCC
The DNA here is from genome assembly GCF_042682685.1 of Thiorhodococcus fuscus. NCBI lineage: Bacteria > Pseudomonadati > Pseudomonadota > Gammaproteobacteria > Chromatiales > Chromatiaceae > Thiorhodococcus > Thiorhodococcus fuscus. The sequence goes on along the minus strand of NZ_JBHUHX010000052.1, from coordinate 256,909 downwards.
GCTCGCTCTGCGGGCGCTGCGCGATCTGGTGACCCCGGAGGTGGAGCGCATCCGTATCGATTCGCGCATCATGATCGACAAGGCGTTGCCCTTCGCGACCAAGTACATCCCCGAGATCGAGAACCGGATCGAGCATTATCAGGGCGAGCGGCCGCTATTCGATCTCTACGGCGTCGAGGAGGAGATTCGCAAGGCGCTGCAGCGTAAGGTGAGTCTCAAGTCCGGCGGCCATCTGGTCATCGACCAGACCGAGGCCATGACCACCATCGACGTCAACACCGGCGCCTTCGTCGGTCACCGCAATCTCGAAGAGACCATCTTCAAGACCAACCTGGAGGCGGCCCAGGCGATCTGCCGCCAGCTGCGTCTGCGCAACCTCGGCGGCATCATCATCATCGATTTCATCGATATGACCGAGGAAGAGCACAAACGCCAGGTGTTGCGCGCGCTGGAGAAGTGTCTCGCACGCGATCATGCCAAGACCCATATCACCGAGGTGTCCTCGCTCGGTCTGGTCGAGATGACCCGCAAGCGCACACGCGAGTCCCTGGAGCATGTGCTCTGCGAGCCCTGTCCCTGTTGCGGCGGGCGCGGCTCGATCAAGACCGCCGAGACGACCTGTTACGAGATCTTCCGCGAGATCCTGCGCGAGTCGCGCCAATTCGACGTCGAGACCCTGCTGGTCCTGGCCTCGCAGGAGGTGGTGGATCGTCTGCTCGACGAGGAGTCGGCGCATCTGGCCGAATTGGAGGAGTTCATCGGTCGTCCGATTCGCCTCCAGGCAGAGGCGCTCTACACGCAGGAACAGTACGACGTCGTGCTCATCTGAGCCGGTTGGTCCGGCTCCGGTCGATCGGCCCTGAGGAGGTCTCGGCGTGCCCGTCTCCAGCTCTCAAGTCCGCCTGAAGCGGCGGCTCGGAATCCGGCCGGATGTGCGCCGTTGTTGCGCGCTCGGCCTCGGCCCCGTCCGGTTTGCGCTTCCAAGTCGATGGGCGCATGCTCGGTCCGATTCGCCCCTATTCTGATTCGATGCGATTTTTGAAACGCCTTCCGGCCTTCCTTCTGCGATTTGGCGGTATCTCGGCGGTCGTTCTGGCTCTGATCCTGACCGTCCTCAATCTCTTGGCGCCGTTGGCTGCAGATTACGCGGACACACTGGCTGGACATCTGAGCCAGCGTCTCGGCTACCAAATCCGCATCGGCGGGATGGGTGTGAGCTTCTTCGGCACGAGACCCCGTCTGGTGCTCAAGCAGGTCCGGTTCTCCGATCGCGAAACCGGGGCCGTCGTTCTGGCGTTGCGCGCGATGGAATTGGACCTGGATGCGCTCGGCTCGATCCGGGCCTCGGTTCCGCGCATCGGCACCCTGACCCTGGTCGGCGCTCGACTCCGAGTCGAGCGCATGCCGGACGGTCGGTTCGAATTGGCCGGACTCGGCGCCCTGGGCGGAACGGATCCGAAGGCGCTCGAACGTTTCCTCGACCAGGGCGCCTTGACCCTGGTCGACAGCGAGGTGCTGATCGAAGATGCGGATTCGCATGCCCGTGTCCTGCGTCTGCGTGAGACTCGCCTCGATCTGCGCAACGTGGGGCAGCGCCATTTCGCCGAGCTCTCGGCCAATCTAGCGCCTCCGCGCCCCCTGGCGGGCACGTCAGGGAGGGGCGATCGCGCGGGCGAGCCTCGGCGCGACGAGGGCGATCGTTTGCATCTGATCGCGGAGCTGAATGGACCGCCCTCCAAGTTTCGCGCCTGGAGCGGTCGCCTCTATGTCCGTTTCGACGGTGCCGATCTAGGGCGTCTGTTGCCGCCCTCGCTCACGCACGGCTATCGCCTCGATACCGAACGGATCTCTCTGGAAAGCTGGTCGCGGATCGACTCGGGGCGCCTGGTCCAGTCGCTCGTGCGTGCCGATGTGGCCGGGGTGTTGCTCCACGCGAATGTCGGCGACGCGTCGCAGGAATCGCTCGCGGTGGCGCATGCGCGTCTGCTGGCGCGTCTTCAGCGGATCGATGGGGCGTGGCGGCTGGAGCTTTCGGATCTGAATGCCAGGGTCGCTGGGGCCGAGCTTTCGGGCGTCCGAGCGGATCTGGATCTCTCCGACTCCGGCCGTCTGGACCGGCTCGCCGTGTCGGGGGCGCGTCTGGATCTCTCCGCCCTGACCGGAATCCTTGGGGCTGGCCCCTGGGGGCGGTCCAAGCCGGTCGTTGACCTGCTCGCTGCGCGACCCCAGGGGCAGGTGAACGCGCTGGCGGTACGCGCCGAACGCGATCTCGTCGGGCAGTGGGGCTGGAGCGCGTCGGGTTCGGTCCGCGATCTGGCCGTGGAACAGCATGCGCGCCTGCCCGGCTTCAAGGGACTGAACGCCGACTTCGCCGCCAACGCCTCCGGCGGCGAACTGCGTTTCGGCTCGCTCGGACTCGATCTGGACCTGAATCCGCTCTTCACCCTGCCGCTGCATCTGAATGGCGCCAGCGGGCGCTTGGGTTGGCGGCGCGATCCGGGGGGCGATCTCGCCGTGTCCGTGCGCACGGCGAGTCTGGAGACCGACGATCTGGCCGGTCGACTGCGGCTCGCGCTCGACATCCCGGCGGACGGAACGAGTCCCTTCCTGGATCTGCGCGCCAATTTCAGTGGCGATGCCTCCAACGTCCGGCCCTATCTGCCTGCCGGGATCATTCATGAGCATCTGCTCCAATGGCTGGAACACTCGATCGTCTCGGGGTGGTTGGCGCAGGGCGATGCCAGCTTTCGTGGCAGGCTCGCCGATTTTCCGTTTCGCGAGCATCAGGGGCGTTTCGAGCTGTTGCTGGATTTCGAGGATCTGCTGCTCGACTATCAGGACGGCTGGCCGCCGATTCGCTCCGCCGCCGGATACCTGCGTTTTCTCGATCAAGGGCTGTCGATCCAGGTCGATCGCGGGCGTATCTACGACAGCGCCTTTTCGGCTGGCCGCGCCGAGATCCCCGATCTCTGGGGACCCGACGTCCTGCCGATTCACGGCGAGGCCGAGGGACCCTTCGTCGATGCGCGCCGAGTCTTGATCGAGACCCCGCTGGCGTCCGATCTCGGGAATCTCGGCAAGGCGCTGACCGTCAGCGGGCGGTCGCACCTGGCGCTCGATATCGATCTGCCCTTGGTCGAGAGTGGCACGCTGGGGGTTTCCGGCAGCCTGACCTGGCCTGGACCGGCAACCCTGGACATTGCCGGAGGCCCTATCGCACTGTCCCGGTTGCGCGGTGTCCTGCGCTTTACCGAGAACAGTCTGAGCGCGGACGATTTGCAGGCGCGGCTTTGGGGGCGCCCGGTCAAACTCTCCATCGAGACGCGCGGGGCCGGAGACCCCAATCGATCCGAGACCCTGATCGAGGCGACATCCCGCGCCCAGGTCGCGGATCTGGCGCGGCGCTTTCCTTCGCCGCTGTGGCGCGATCTCAGTGGCGAACTGGACTGGAATCTGGGCGTGACCCTGCAGAATCGACACGTCAAACAGGGCGATTTGCCACTGGATTTCAGGCTCTCGTCGAACCTGCGCGGTCTAGGCATCGATCTTCCCAGTCCGCTGGGCAAGGCCGCCAAGCGGACGCGCGAACTTCTGCTCCAGGGGACCCTGGTACCGGGTCGTTCGCTCGCGTTGGACGGTCGGATCCAGGGGCTGGCCGCGAATCTCGATCTGGACCTGAAGGGCGGATCGCTCCGTCTGGTTTCGGGGCGCCTGCGTTTCGGCGCCGATCGAGCGCCGCCTCCTGAGACGGACGGGCTCTTCCTGGACGGCGCGCTCGGCGATCTGGATCTCCAGGCCTGGACCAGGGCGTTGAGGTTGCGTTTCCCGTCGCGCTCGAAGGGGTCGGACATCGCCTTGAGCGGCGCGCAGCTACAGATCGAGCGGTTGCATCTGGGCGATCTGCAGCTTTCGCACCTGTCGCTGGGCGCAAATCCACGCGACGATGGCTGGCATCTCAAATTGGGCTCGGACGAACTGGATGGACGGGTCGTGGTTCCCAAGACAGGTGCCGAGCAGCCGCTCCTCATTCGGCTGGATCGGCTGGATCTGTCGGCCCTGGTCGCCCAGGGTGGAAGCGCGGCGGGATCTTCCAAGCGTGCGGACGATCCGCACCTCTCCGATCTGCCCTCGCTCGATCTTGGGGTGCGCGATCTGTTGTGGCACGGGGCCTCGCTCGGAACCCTGGGGCTGGATCTGCGACGGAACGCGGAGGGCATCGACTTGCCCAACCTCAGCCTAGACGGCAAGGTCCTGACGCTGAAAGGCAGCGGAGATTGGCGATCCTCGGGCGATGGTGGGCGCAGCCGGATCGGTCTGGTGTTGAATACGCCCGATCTGGGTGCGCTGTTCAAGACACTCGATGCCCGCAGTACCCTGGAGGCGGGGCGCAGCTCGGCGCGTTTGAAGCTCGACTGGCCAGGCGCCCCGGAGACCTTTTCGCTGCCCAAGGCCAAGGGCGAGATCGACCTGCAGGTCGGCAAGGGGCGCTTCCTGGCGGTCGAACCCGGCGTCGGACGTATTCTGGGGTTCCTCAATTTCAGTGCGCTCGGCAGGCGTCTGGCGCTCGATTTCTCCGATCTCTATGGTCAGGGGTTTGCCTTCGAGCAGATGCACGGCCGTATCGTGCTCGGTGCCGGCAAGGCGCGGTTCGACGATTTCGTCATCGATGGGCCGGCGGGCAAGATCATGGTCGCAGGCCAGTCCGATCTGGCGACCCAGACCTTCGATCAGACCGTGACGGTCGAGCCCAAGCTGGGGTCGAGCGTGGCGCTCGCGAGCGCGGTCGCCGGCGGCCCCGTGGTCGGTGCCGCCGTCTATCTGGTCGATCAGGTCGCGGGCAATCCGATCGATCGTCTGGGACGGTATCGCTATCGGGTGAGCGGTCCCTGGGGCGAGCCCGAGCTGAATCGGGTCGGCTGGGACCCGCTCACCGGGATGGGCGGGGAGGCGCCTGCGGATGGGTCCGATGCGAAGCCGGTTCCGGTCAAGGAACGCAATCTCTTTCTGGACGTGGATTGAGGTCGGCGCGGGCCGCGCGTTTTCGAGCGGCCTGCTCTGGTGGTATCGTTGCAACAATTTCGGGGCCGGTCGGCGCGCGACGCACGCCGGTGGTTCCAACAACGCTGAGTCAACCCCATCGAGTCTCGGTTGCGTCCTGGAGGCGATTGGGATCGCCGGTCGGGTTCGCTCTGCAGCCCTGTTTGGTCTGGGTGGTGAATGCCATGAAAACGAAATATAAGATGGGTGCGGTTCAGATGGCGACCGGCCCCAATATCAGCGCCAATCTGTTCGAGGCGGAGCGGTTGATCAAGGAGGCGGCCGATCAAGGGGCGCATTTGGTCGTGTTGCCCGAGAACTTTGCCTTCATGGGCAAGGAGGATCGAGATCAGGTCGCCATGCGCGAGGTCGACGGAGACGGACCGCTGCAGGAGTTCCTGTCGCGGGTCGCCAAGCAGCTTGGGATCTGGCTGGTCGGCGGGACCATCCCGCTGGTCGCGGAGGATCCCGAGAAGGTGCGCTCGGCCTGTCTGGTCTACGACGCTCGCGGCGAGCGGGTCGCGCGTTACGACAAGATCCATCTGTTCGACGTGAACCTGCCGGGGGTCGACGAGCGTTATCACGAGTCGGCGACCATCGAGGCGGGCAGCGATCCGCTGGTGCTCGACACCCCCTTCGGCCGACTCGGGGTCGCGGTCTGCTACGATCTGCGTTTCCCCGAGATGTTCCGCCAGATGCTCGACGCTGGCATGGAGATCCTGGCCATGCCCTCCGCCTTCACTGCGATCACCGGCAAGGCCCACTGGGAGACGCTGGTGCGCGCCCGCGCGATCGAGAATCTCGTCTATGTCATCGCTGCGGCCCAGGGCGGTTTCCACGTCAACGGTCGCGAGACCCATGGTCACAGCATGATCGTCGATCCCTGGGGCGCCGTGTTGGCCCAGTTGCCGCGCGGAGCCGGCTGCATCTGCGCCTCGATCGACGAGGAGTTCCAGGATTCCGTCCGCCGCAGCTTCCCGACCATCGACCACCGTCGTTTGAAATGCGGCGGCTGAGTCCGCAAGTCACCAGCCAACAGGCCGAGAGTCCGACCGGCGTGGATGCCGCGCGAAATACCGCCGTTCCGCTCCTTCCATGCGCGCGAGCGCGACGGATCGACTCGGACTCCGGCCCCTTCCGATCACTGACCGAGAGTCGCCAATTCCCATCATGACTGACCCTATCGTCATCGCCCGCGAGAGCATTCTGGAACCGGCCGGACTGCTCGATCGGGATCTTGATCGCCTACTGGCCACGCTGGCCAGTTCTTCGGTCGACGCCGCCGATATCTATTTCCAATCCAGTCGCTTGCAGTCCTGGGTGCTGGAGGACGGCATCATCAAGGACGGCAATTTCAGCATCGAGCAAGGTGCCGGTCTGCGCGCCATCAGTGGCGAGAAGACCGGGTTCGCCTATTCTGACGAGCTGCAGTTTCCCGCCCTGGCGCAGGCGGCCGAGGCGGCGCGGGCGATCGCCCGCGCCGGTCAGAGCGGCAGCGCCAAGATCGGCCAGGCCCTCGTCGAGCGTCGTCTCTACGAACCGCTCAACCCCATCGCCAGTCTGTCCGATCCGGACAAGGTCGCCCTGCTCCAGCGGGTCGATGCCGAGGCGCGTCGGGTCGATCCGCGGGTGCGCGAGGTCGTCGCCAGCCTGGTCGCGGTTCAGGATACGGTGCTGGTTCTGGCCGACGACGGCACCCTGGCGGCCGACGTGCGGCCCCTGGTGCGCCTCAGCGTCAACGTGATCGCCGAGGAGAACGGGCGGCGCGAGCAGGGTTCGAGCGGCGGAGGTGCCCGCGTCGATCTGGGCTATTTCCTGATCGAGGATCGTGCATTGTCCTTCGCCCGCGAGGCGGTGCGTCTCGCCCTGACCAACCTGGAGGCCGGGGACGCACCGGCCGGTACCATGACCGTGGTGCTCGGGGCCGGCTGGCCCGGCGTGCTGCTGCACGAGGCCATCGGTCACGGTCTGGAGGGCGACTTCAACCGCAAGGGCAGCTCGGCCTTCTCGGGCAAGATCGGCCAGCGCGTCGCCGCTTCGGGCGTCACCGTGGTCGACGACGGCACGCTGCCGGGGCGGCGCGGCTCGCTCAACATGGACGACGAGGGCACGGTGACCCAGAACACCGTCCTGATCGAGGACGGTATCCTGCGCGGCTACATGCAGGACAAGCTCAACGCACGGCTCACCGGCACCCGTTCCACCGGCAACGGTCGGCGCGAATCCTATGCCCATCTGCCCATGCCGCGCATGACCAATACCTACATGCTGGCCGGCGAACGCGATCCCGAGGAGATCATCGCCTCGGTCGACAAGGGGCTCTACGCGGTCAACTTCGGCGGCGGTCAGGTCGACATCACCTCCGGCAAGTTCGTCTTCTCGGCCAGCGAAGCCTATCTGATCGAGAACGGCCGGATCGGCCGCCCGGTCAAGGGCGCGACCCTGATCGGCAACGGCCCGGACGTGCTCACCCGGGTCAGCATGATCGGCAACGATCTCAAGCTCGACGAGGGCGTCGGGACCTGCGGCAAGGAGGGGCAGAGCGTGCCGGTCGGCGTCGGCCAGCCGACGTTGCGCATCGACGGACTGACCGTCGGCGGCACCACTCAATAAGGCGCGTTCGATACTCGGCCATCTTTCGGCCGTTGGTTCGTATCGCCAGAGCACGTCCAATTAGGTTATTTGAGCCGGCCAGCAAGCGCCGGCTTCATCATTCAATTTCGTCTATCCGAGGACTCGAATCCGCCATGCCCATCCTGACGACCGAGGACACGGCCGAGCGCCTGACCCGATTGCAAGAGATCATCGAAGACATGCTCAAGGAGGCCAAGCGCCAGGGCGCGAGCGATGCCGAGGCATCGGTCGGCAGCAGCGCCGGGCTGGAAGTGGCGGTGCGGCTCGGCGAGGTGGAGACGGTCGAGCACACCCGCGACAACGGTCTGAGCGTCACCGTCTATTTCGGCCATCGCAAGGGTTCGGCCAGCACCTCCGACCTGAGTCCAGGCGCGATTCGAGACGCGGTGAGCGCGGCCTGCGCCATCGCCGCCCACACCCAGGAGGACCGCTGCGCCCATCTCGCCGACGCCGAGTTGATGGCGACCGAGGTCCCGGATTTGGATCTCTATCACCCCTGGTCGATCGGGGTGGATGAGGCCGTCGAGCTGGCGGCGAGCTGCGAGGATGCGGCCCGCGCCTACGACGCGCGCATCGTCAATTCCGAGGGCGCGAGCCTCTCGACCCACTTCGGCATCCATGTCGCCGGCAACAGTCGGGGCTTCATCGGCGGCTATCCCACCACGCGGCACGGTCTCAACTGCGCCGTGATCGGACAGGACGGCGATGCGATGCAGCGCGACTACTGGTGGACCACGGCGCGCTGCGCCGCCGATCTCGATACGGCCCGCTCGGTCGGCGAGCGGGCGGCCGAGCGCACCGTGGCGCGGCTTGGCGGACGGCGTCTGGACACCCGCGAGGCGCCGGTCATGTTCCGGGCCGAGGTGGCGACCGGGCTGCTGCGCAGTCTGCTGGGAGCGATCAACGGTAGCAGCATCTATCGTCGCTCCAGCTTTCTGCTCGATCGGCTCGGCGAACGCATCTTCCCCGAGTTCGTCCGCATCTACGAGGAGCCGCATCTGCGGCGCGGTCTCTCCAGTGCGCCATTCGATGGGGACGGCGTCGCGACCCGCGCCAAGGATCTGGTGCGCGACGGCATCCTCCAGACCTATGTGCTCGATACCTATTCGGGTTGTCGGTTGGGCATGCCGACCACCGGCAACGCCGGCGGGGTGCGCAATCTACGCATCGAGATGGGTGACCTGGACCGTGCCGGCATGCTGCGCGAGATGGGGACGGGGCTGCTGGTCACCGAACTCATGGGGCACGGGGTGAATAACGTCACCGGAGACTATTCGCGCGGGGCCTCCGGCTTCTGGGTCGAGAACGGCGAGATCCAGTACCCGGTCGAGGAGATCACCATCGCCGGCAATCTCAAGGACATGTTCGCCGGGCTGGTCGCGGTCGGTAACGACTGCGACTTCTTCGGAGGCACCCGCACCGGATCCTGGCTCATCGAGCGCATGACCATCGCTGGAGAATAGCATTGGCGGGTTTCTGCCCGATCCTCTCCGGGTTCGGGCCGAGATCCTCCGTTGCGGGGTCCGCCGCGTCAGTTCCTGGGAACCGTCGAGTGCAATTCGGCGATCCCAGGCAGGTGCCGAGCGCCTACAATAGGCGCTTTTCGCTGAGCGCAGCTGATTCCAAGATGAGCGAAATCGTCCTGATCAACGTCACCGGCGAGGACCGGCCCGGTATCATCGCCTCCCTGACCGAGATCCTCGCCCGCTATCACGTCCCCGTCCTCGATATCGGTCAATCGACCATCCACAACGCATTGGCGCTCGGTCTGCTGGTCGAGCTCCCCGCCGCCGGGGCCGACTGCGGTGTCTTCAAGGATCTCCTCTTCTGCGCCCACGGCATGGGGCTCGATATCCGCTTCGCCCCGATCGCCGCCGATGCCTACGAGGGCTGGGTCCATGAACAGGGCCGGCCGCGCCATATCCTCACCCTGCTCGGGCGCGAGATCGATGCGGGACATATCGCCAAGGTGACCGCCGTGGTCGCGGCGCGCGGGCTCAACGTCGATCGCATTGCGCGCCTCACCGGCCGTATCTCGCGGCGCGATCGGCGCGAGCATCCGCTGGCCTCCGTGGAGCTTTCGGTGCGCGGCGCGGTGGACAGCCTGGCGGATCTGCACGCGGAGTTCCTGGCTCTGGGTCGGGTGATCGACGTGGACGTCTCGGTGCAGGAGGACGACATCTATCGGCGCAACCGGCGGCTGGTCTGCTTCGACATGGATTCCACCCTGATCCAGACCGAAGTGATCGACGAACTGGCGGCGGCGGCCGGTGTCGGCGACCAGGTTGCGGCCATCACCGAGTCGGCCATGCGTGGCGAGCTGGATTTCCAGGAGAGCTTTCGCCGTCGCATGGCCCTGCTCAAGGGGCTCGACGAGTCGGTGCTGGCCGGGATCGCCGAGCGTTTGCCGATCACCGAGGGCGCCGATCGACTGATCGCGTCGCTCAAGAGGCTGGGCTATAAGGTGGCCATCCTTTCGGGCGGATTCACCTATTTCGCCGAGCATCTGCAGCGGCGTTTCGGTGTCGACTACGTCTATGCCAACCGGCTCGATTTCCGCGACGGCAAGCTGACCGGCGAGGTCTCGGGCGAGATCATCGACGGTCGGCGCAAGGCGGATCTGCTGCGTGAGATCGCCGAGCGCGAGTGTATCCGGCTCGAACAGGTGATCGCGGTCGGCGACGGTGCGAACGATCTGCCCATGCTCTCCATCGCCGGTCTGGGCATCGCCTTTCACGCCAAGCCTATCGTTACCCAGCAGGCGCGTCATTCCATCGCCAACGTGGGTCTCGACGGAATCCTCTACCTGCTCGGCATGCGCGACCGTGATGTGGCGCGGCTCGGATCGATGGACCTCTGACGGTTGGGACAGGGCGGTTACGATAGGGTGACCTGTGCCGCCATGGTAGGATGCGCCGCAAGAGCGTGAGGGAGTTTGAATCGCATTCCTGTGACGCCGATGATGTTCGGTCATGGGCCGCTTGGACCATTTCGGCGTCATCGCATCTGCGGCATCCAGCGTTCGGCGTTTCGAGCGATCGGGGTGAAGCGCCAGTACTGGGGCATCAGTATATTGAGGAGATCCGGCGTAGCGCCCACCTTTGCCAGGCGCCGCTCCTTTTTCTTTTTGCTTTAGGGGCTTGCGCATGCTTTCGGTGACCGATCTGACGCTCGCGGATATCATGAATCGGCGGATCCGCCATGTTTCGCCGAACTGCCCGTTGGATGAGGCGGCGCGCCAGATGGCGGCGTCGCGCATCTCGTCGCTGCTGGTGCTGGAGGATGGCCGTCCAGTCGGGATCATGACCGAGCGCGATCTGCTGCGCTTCATGCACCAGCGCACGGATTTGCAGACACCCGTCTCCGAGCTGATGACCTCCCCGGTCATGACCATTTCTCAGAACACCTCGTTCCCCGACTCCTATCGCGCGGCCCTGGCCCAGCAGGTGCGCCATCTGGTCGCGGTCGATGACGCGGGCGATTTGGTTGGTGTCGCCACCGAGACCGATTTCCGTCGCCACCTGGGATTCAGCTTTCTGCGTCGGCTCGACGATCTCACCGATGCGATGGATCGCGATCTGCCGCTCATTTCCCCGGAGGCGCCGCTGGAGGATGCCTTGGCGCTCATGATGCAGCGACGCACCTCCTATGCCGTGGCGGCGGACGGCCGACTGGCGCGCGGCATCCTCACCGAGCGCGATGTCCCGCGGCTGATCGCTTCCGGGGCGCTCGACAGAGGCCGTCGGCTGTTGCTGAGCGAGGTGATGCAGGCGCCGGTTCAGGCCGTCGCGCACCATACCTCGGTGACCGAGACCGCTCGGCTGATGCAGGACCTGCAGGTGCGGCATCTCGCGGTCGTCGACGAGGACGGGCTGCTGATCGGAATGGTGACGCTGCATCGCTTGATGGAGCGGATCAGTGCGGTCCTGCTGCAGGATCACGCCTGGTATCAGGTCGATAGTCTGCCGAACGACACGCCGCTTGCCGAGCAGGGTCCCCAGCTCGCGAGCGAGGTCTCCGAGATCCTGGCGGCCAAGGACCGCTTGCAGGCGATCCTGGATGCCGTTCCGGACCTCGTCTGGCTCAAGGATCCGAACGGCATCTACCTCGCCTGCAATCCGGCCTTCGAACGGCTCTTCGGGACCCCGAGGGCGTCCATCATCGGGCGGAGCGACTACGATTTCGTCGACCGGGAACTCGCGGACTTCTTTCGCACGCATGATCTCCTCGCGCTGCAATCCGTCGGGCCGACGCTCAACGAGGAATGGCTCACCTTCGCGACAGGTGGCTACCGGGGGCTGTTCGAGACCGCCAAGACCCCGATGTTCGATGTCTCCGGCCAGCTGATCGGTGTACTGGGAATCGCCCGCGATATCACCGAGCGCAAGCAGGTTACGGAGGAGCTCGACCGCCATCGCAATGATCTTGAGGCGCTGGTGCGCTCGCGCACGAACGAGCTGGAGGCGGCGAATCGTGCGCTACGCAAGAACGACCGCCGGCTCAAGCTGCTGTTCGAGCTGACTCAGCTTGCCTCCGATCTGAACGAGGAGGCGTTACTGCAGCGGTGCGTCGAGGCCGCAGTCGAGGTCACCGAGAGCCGGATCGGCTATCTGCGCTTCGTCGAGGAGGACCAGGAGCGGATCGGTTCCTGCATCTGGTCGAGCGGCGCCGAGCCGCTGTGCTCGATGGGTCACGAGATCCAGGATTCGGTCTCCGGGGTGGCCCTTTGGACGGAGGCGGTGCGCGATCGGCAGCCGGTATTGGATAACGCCTGTCAAGAGGCGCCCGACCACAACGGATCTCCACTGGGGCAGTGCGATCTGATCCGACATCTCGTCGTTCCCGTGCTGGAGGGCGGCAAGGTGCGCCTGCTGGTTGGGGTCGGCAACAAACTCGACGACTACGAAGCGAGCGACGTTCGGCAGTTGCAGCTCTTCGCCGAGGACTTCTGGCGGATCCGGATGCGCCGGCGGGCCGAGATCGCGTTGGCGGAGTCCAAGGAGGCGGCCGAGGCCGCCAATCAGGCCAAGAGCGCCTTCCTGGCCAATATGAGCCATGAGATTCGTACCCCGATGAACGCCATCATCGGGCTCGCCCATCTGTTGGAGCGCGAGGTTATGGCCGGGAGCTCGCGCGAGCATGTGGCCAAGATCAAGGGGGCGGCCAATCATCTGCTGGGTGTCATTAACGACATTCTGGATTTCTCCAAGATCGAGGCCGGCCAACTGGTTCTGGAGCGGCATCGGTTTTTCCCCGAGCGTTTGGTTGAAGACGCCTTCACCCTGGTGTCTGATCGCGCCAGTGCCAAGGGATTGAGATTGCGGCGTCGCGTGGCGCCAGAGGTCCCCGCTGCGTTGTGGGGAGACCCGCTGCGGCTCGGACAGATCCTGCTCAACTTTCTCAGCAACGCGGTCAAATTTTCGGATCGGGGCGAGATCCTGGTGGAGATTCGTGCCGAGGAGGTCTCGGAGCAGCGCTGTTGGATTCGGCTCTCGGTGAGCGACGAGGGGATCGGCCTGAGCGAAGACCAGTGCAAACGGCTCTTCCATGCGTTCGTCCAGGCCGACAATTCGACGACTCGCCGTTTCGGCGGAACCGGTCTGGGACTGGTCATCTGCAAGCGTCTGATCACGCTCATGGCTGGCGATATCGGTGTGGACAGCGACCTGGGTCGGGGCAGCACCTTTTGGGTGCGCTTACCGTTCGATGTGGCTACCGAGATTCCGGTCGAGGAGCCGGCTGTCGACTGTTCCGAACGGCCGGTGCCGCCCTCCGATTTGACCCTGGCCCGCCGCCATGCCGGGACACGCATCCTGTTGGTCGAGGACGATCCGATCAACCAGGAGGTCGCCTTGGCGCTGCTCAAGAACACCGCTCTGATGGTCGATGTCGCCGACAACGGCGAGCAGGCGCTGGCCAAGGTGCGCGAGGGGGATTACGCCCTGATCTTGATGGACATGCAGATGCCGGTGATGGATGGGCTCTCCGCTACGCGCGCGATCCGGTGTCTGCCCGACAAGGCCGATCTGCCGATCCTGGCCATGACCGCCAATGCCTTCGACGAGGATCGCCAGCAGTGTCTGGCAGCCGGGATGAACGATCACATCGGCAAGCCCGTCGAGCCGGAACGGCTCTACGCTGCGCTGCTGCGCTGGCTTCCGAGCGACTCGGATAAGACCGGTACGGCCTCTGCCTCCAAGGCACCAGCAACGCCTCTGGAGTCGCTGGATGGCATCGTCATTCCGGGTCTGGACACGGCGCGGGGTCTGGCCTCGGTCGCTGGGAACCAGACCATCTATCTCAAGCTGCTGGGGCGGTTCGTCGCCAACCACGGCGAGGACGCGACCAAGCTGCGCCAGATTCTGGCTGCGGGAGATCCGGCCGAGGCCAGGTTGTTTACCCACACGCTCAAAGGTGTCGCCGCAACGCTAGGCGCGGAGACCGTTCGCCAGCGTGCCGCCGAGATCGAGCTGGCGCTGCGCGAAGGGGCGGCACCGGCCGTCATCGATTCCGGCGTCGTGAATCTGGAGCGCGATCTTCTGGGGCTGATCGAGGAACTGGCGCATCTCGGACTCGCCTAAGTCGCCTTGGTCGTCTGAACGCGGTGTGGGCGGGTGCCGCTTCGCCCTGATTCGAGCGTTGCCTCAATAGCGGCCGAGGATGGATGTGATGAGCAGAATCGGCTTCCTGTCGTATCCTCACTGGAGGATTTGGCTGATCCTGGTTTTCGGGTCCTGCGTCACCGCGTTTGCGACCTTCTACGCGTGGTCGGATGTGATGACGCTGCATCGCCATGCCCTCGCCCAATTCGGCGATGAGTTGGCGGTCTTGATCCGGGAGCGTTTGCAGGATCACGCCCAGCTCCTGCGTGGCACGGCCGCTTTCCTGTCCGGCACGGACAATGTGTCGCGCGAGCGTTGGCAGGCCTACGTCCAGATCGATCGCTCCCATCCGGGGGCGGCCGGCATCCAGGGCATCGGCTTCGCGCGTCTGGTTTCGTCGGGGCGCGCCGCCGAGGAGGGCGCGCGAGCAGGGGGCGAGCTACATGCCCCCATCCTTTATCGGATGTCCTTCTCCGGCCGCGATCCTCAACCCCTCGGTCGCGATCTCTTCTCCGACCCGGCCTGGCGTGCCGCCATGGAGGTCTCGCGCGATGAGGATTTGGCTGTGGTCGCCAGCCGGATCGGCCGGGTTTCGGGTGCCGGCTCGCTCATGTTCGTTCCGGTCTACCGCTTGGGTACTCCGCTGGACGGTGTGGATGAGCGTCGGCGCGCGCTGATTGGCTGGGTCTTTTGCGCGTTTCGGCCGGGCGACCTGATGCAGGGCATTCCGGCGGTGCATGTGCCGGAGCAGGGGCATCCAGTTCGGTTCGCCATCTACGATGGAGATCCGATCTCCGAGACTCGGCTGCTCTACGATACGCATCCGGGCGAGCGATTTCCGCCCAGGGCCGAGCGTATGTCGCTCGACTTCAATGCCTATCGCTGGACCCTGCTGTTCGCCTGGCACGGGGGTGAACGCCAGGCGTGGACGGATCCGCGTGTGCTCTCGATCGCGTTCTTCGGGACGGTCGTCACCCTGTTGCTCGTCGCCTTGACGTTGGCGTTGGCGCGCTCGCGCAATCAAACGCGGCGCTTGAGCGGCGAGCTGGCGGCGCACGAGTGGACCGAAAGGGCGCTGCGCGAGGCCGAGCGCAAGTATCGCGAAATCTTCGAGACCTCGTTGGTGGGCATCTACCAATCCTCTCCCGAGGGGCATTATCTGGACGTCAATAGCGCCTTCGCCCGGATCCTTGGGTTCGGCAGCCCCGCACAGCTCCGAGCGGAGGTCGAGGACATCGGTCGGCAGGTATACGCGGATTCGGCGGACCGAGCGCGCTTGAGCGCTCTGCTCGAAACGCGCGGGAAGGCCGAGGGGTTCGAGGCGCGGGGCCGCAGGCGCGATGGCTCTGAACTCTGGGTCTCCATCAATGCCTCGGCGATCCGCGATTCCACGGGAAGCGTCAGCCTCTATCGCGGCTCCATGATCGACATCACCGAGCGCAAACACGCCGAGCTGTCGCGCGACGTCGTTCTGACCAAGTATCGAACCCTGTTTGCAAGCCTGTCCCTCGGGGTCTTGGTCACCGATGCGGAGAACGCGATCCTGGAGCAGAATTCGGTCGCCGAGCGTCTGATCGGTCTGCCCATCGGGGCCAACCTGCAGCATGAGATCGAGTCCCGTTCGGGTTGGATCGTTCGCCGCGACGGCACCCCTATGCCGTTCGACGAGATTCCTTGCGCGCGCGCCCGCCAGTCCCCGGATGGCGAGTATCAGGCCGAGATCGGTCTGCTGCACACCGATGCCTCGGTCACCTGGCTCAGCGTCACGGTGACGCTGCTGTCGCTGGAGGGCTACGGATACCTCCTGACCCTACGCGATATCGGCGAGCAGGTCGCCGCCGATCTATCGCGCGAGACCCTCGGCGCCGTGGCGCGGCTCGCCGTCTCCTCCGATTCGCTCGATGCTTTCCGGGCGGTGCTACCCTCGCTGCTTGCGTCCCGTCTCGGATTCCCGATCGTGGTGCTGGAGCGCTACGACGCCGAGCGCGCAGAGATGCTCTTCACGGGTTCGACGGGGCTGCCGGAGGCGCTTGCGGGCCTGCGGGTTCCGCTCGACGACACGCTCTCCGGTCTGGTCGTGCGTACCGGCGAACCCCTAGTGGTGCTGGATGCCGACCGTCGTCCCGAATACCGCTGCGATGCGTTGAGACAGCTGGAGGTGAGCACCTTCGTCTGCGTTCCGCTGGTGATGGGCGGGTGCTGTTTCGGTGCGCTGTCCCTGGCGGATTTCCGGTCGCGTCCCGATGTGCATGCCATGCTGGAGATGCTTCGCACGGTGGCCAATACCGTGGCCGACGCCATCGAGCGCTTCGAGTCCCAGGCCGCGTTGCGCGAGAGCGAGCGCAACTATCGCGGACTCATCGAGACGCTGCATGGAGGCGTCGTGGTGCACGGACCTGATGGGCGCATCCGATTCGCCAATCCGATGGCAGCTCGTCTCATGGGGATCGACGCGGATCAGCTGATCGGTTGTTGCGTCGAAGAGCGGCTTTGGCATCTGTTTGACGAGCGCGGACGCCGTCTTTCACCTCCCGAGTATCCGGTCAATCGTGTGCTGGCTACCGGTCAGGCGCAGCAGGGGCTCATCATCGGAAGACCGAACGAGGGGGACCCCTCTGCGATCTGGGTCCAGTGCGAGGCCCACCCGATCCTGGACGAGCAGGGCCGATTGGCCCAGGTCGTCGTGACCTTCTTCGATATCAGCTCGCTCAAGGAGGCCGAGGCGGAGCTGGAGCAATACCGCTCTCATCTGGAAACCCTGGTCGAATCACGCACCCATGAACTGATCGAGGCGCGCGATGCTGCCAATGCGGCCAATCGTGCGAAGAGCGCCTTTTTGGCCAATATGAGCCATGAGATCCGCACGCCCATGAACGCCATCATGGGACTCAACCATCTGCTGTTGAGGGACGCGACCGACCCCAAGGCGCGCGAGTTGCTGAGCACGTCCGGCGAGGCGGCGGCGCATCTGCTGCGCATCATCGACGACCTCTTGGATCTCTCCAAGATCGAGGCCGGAGGTCTCACGTTGGAGCTGCGGGCATTCTCGATCGCTCGAACCTTCGACCAGGCGCTCGGTTTGCTCGACGAGCGCGCCCGGGAGAAGGGGCTGATCCTGGTCAAGGAGATCGCCCCCGATGTGCCCGACATCCTGGTCGGGGATTCGCTGCGACTCGGTCAGGTGCTGCTCAACTTCGTGGGCAATGCCATCAAGTTCTCCGAACGGGGAACCATTTGGGTCAGGGGCGCGCTCGTCGAGGAAGCTTTCGACTCGGTGCTGCTGCGGATCTCGGTCGAGGATCAGGGGATCGGCCTCTCGCCCGATCAGTGCGAGCGCCTCTTTACCGCCTTCACCCAGGCGGACGAATCGACCACCCGACGCTATGGCGGAACCGGATTGGGGCTGGTGATCGTCAAGCGTTTGGCCAATCTCATGGGGGGCGAGGTTGGCGTCGAGAGCAGGCTAGGGGTCGGCAGCACCTTTTGGATGACGGCCCGTTTCGGATGTTCCTCCGCCGGTGCACCGCTTGCGGCAGAGCACGCACACGCGGAGTCCGACCGGCGTCTACTCGTCGAGGCACATCGTGGCCGACGCATCCTGCTCGCCGAGGACGATCCTGTGAACCGGATGGTCGCGGTCGAGTTGCTGCGGGACACGGGGCTGGAGGTGGACGTGGTGGATAACGGGGTCAAGGCGGTCGAGCGGGTAGGGAGGGGCGGATACGCGCTCGTCCTCATGGACGTGCAGATGCCCGTCATGGGCGGATTCGAGGCGACCCGCCGTATCCGGGCGCTGCCTGGAGCGCGCGATCTTCCCATCCTGGCGATGACTGCCAATGCCTTCGACGAGGATCGGTTTGAATGTCTGGCGGCGGGTATGAACGACCATATCGGCAAACCGTTCGAGCCCGAGCGTCTCTATGCCGTCCTGCTCAAATGGCTCCGCCCCGCCGAATCATCGGTCTCGCCGCGTGCTTAGCCCGCGCGGCACGGTGGTCGCGATCGTCACACAAGCGGCATACGGGTGTCATTGAGGCGCTATATCGTTGCGGACTCGGCTTTTCTCGTTTGTCCTCACTCGTTATAACGGAGCCCGCAATGCGCACGATAAGCAGGATCCTTGGACTTGGCGCCCTCCTGGTCGCGCCGACGCTGCTCGCCGACGTCCAGATTGGGCCTCGGCCGTTCTATCTGATCGACGACATGGAACATGGCTGGCTGAAGTCCACCCTCGATTCCTGCCGCGACATGTCGATGACCAAGAGCGATTTCTCGATCGGTCATCGCGGCGCGGCCCTTCAGTTCCCGGAGCACACGCGCGAGTCCTATGTCGCCGCCGCCCGTATGGGTGCCGGCATCATCGAGTGCGACGTGACCTTCACCAAGGATCGTCAGCTGGTCTGCCGTCACTCCCAGTGCGATCTGCAGACCACGACCGACATTCTGGCCCATCCCGAGCTGGCGGCGAAATGCACCCAGCCCTTCACCCCGGCCGAGTTCGACGCCAACGGCGAGCGCACCAAGGCCGCGTCCGCAGTCTGCTGCACCAGCGATATCACCCTGGACGAGTTCAAGTCGCTGTGCGGCAAGATGGACGCCAGCGATCCCAACGCGCTCACGGCCGAGGCCTACATGGGCGGTACGCCCAATTTCCGTACCGATCTCTATGCGACCTGCGGCACGGTCATGACCCATCGGGAGAGCATCGAGCTGATTGCCTCGCTCGGCGCCAAGTTCACCCCCGAGTTGAAAGAACCCAGCGTGACCATGCCTTTCCAGGGCGGCTATACGCAGCAGGCCTATGCCCAGCAGATGATCGACGAGTACAAGAGTCTGGGGGTGCGTCCCGAGCGGGTCTTCGCCCAGTCGTTCAACCTGGACGACGTGCTCTACTGGC
The DNA here is from genome assembly GCF_042682685.1 of Thiorhodococcus fuscus. Classification (NCBI taxonomy): domain Bacteria; kingdom Pseudomonadati; phylum Pseudomonadota; class Gammaproteobacteria; order Chromatiales; family Chromatiaceae; genus Thiorhodococcus; species Thiorhodococcus fuscus. Next base: position 237,739 of record NZ_JBHUHX010000052.1, on the reverse strand, counting down.
TGAAGGCGGATCCCGCGTTCGGGCGGCAGGCGGTCTATCTCGACGGGCGCGACTCGGATCCCGCCTTCGACACCTCCAAGCCCTCGACCTGGTCGCCGAGCATGCAGCAATTGGCCGACATGGGGGTCAATATCATCGCCCCGCCGACCTGGATGCTGGTCACGCTCGACGCCGATACGAACATCGTGCCCTCGATCTATGCCCAGCAGGCCAAGGCGGCCGGACTGGATATCATCACCTGGACCCTCGAACGCTCCGGTCTGCTCAAGGACGGGGGCGGCTACTACTATCAGTCGATCACCGACGCCATCGACAACGACGGCGATACCTACAAACTGCTCGACGTGCTCACCTGGGACGTCGGTATCGATGGCATCTTCTCCGACTGGCCCGCGACCGTGACCTATTACGCCAACTGCATGGGGCTCTGAGCGCCGATCCCGAGGTTCTGAGTCCGATTCCGGGCGATGCGTCGCCGAGTCTGTTCGGCGACGCGGGTCCGTCGGGTCGTGGGCGGACGGCCGCCTTCGCCCGGTTCGGGCGTTCAGGGTCGGCTGACGACGCCACTCGCCGATCGGAGTCGGTCTTCCGAGGCGATTGTCTGGACGAAGGCGGACTGGTTTGGATCGAGCGGCCACTTGCCGATCGGAATCGGCCTGCCGAAGAGATATCCCTGGAAGGCGTCGCAGCCGTTCTCGCGCAGAAAGATCTGCTGTTCCTCGGTCTCCACCCCCTCGGCGAGGACCTGCAATCCGAGCGAATGGCTCATGGCCAGGATCGCTCGCACGATGGCGGCGTCGTTGGGATCCGTGGTGATGTCGCGCACGAAGGATTTGTCGATCTTGAGCTGGTCGAGCGGGAGACGCTTGAGATAGGAGAGCGATGAGTAGCCGGTTCCGAAATCGTCCATGGAAAAGCCGACGCCCAACGCGCGCAATTCCTGCATGCGCTCGATCACCAGATCGGCGTTTTCCAGGACCACGCTCTCGGTCAGTTCCAGCTTGAGACGTGCCGGATTGGCGCCTGAACGTTCGAGACTGTCCCTGACCTGGGCCACGAAATCGGGCTGGTGGAACTGGCGGGCGCTGACGTTGATCGCGAGTTGCAGCGAGCGGGTCGCCGGCTGTGCCTCCCACGCCTTGAGTTGCGCGCCGGCGGTGTCGACCACCCAACGTCCGATCGGAAGGATCAGGCCGGTCTCCTCGGCCAGCGGGATGAACTGTATCGGAGAGATCAGTCCCAGATCCGGTCGCTGCCACCGCAGGAGTGCTTCGGCCCCGATGCAGCGGCCGTTCTGATCGAACTGAGGCTGGTAGTGGAGTCGCAGTTCGTCGCGCGGCAGTGCCTGACGCAACGCCGCCTCCAGCGCCATTCGCGACTCGATGGCCATCTGCATCGCCGGGCTGAAAAAGCGGGTGGTGTTGCGCCCGGCGTCCTTGGCCTGGTAGAGCGCGACGTCGGCCTGTTTGAGCAGCACCTCGACCGTGTGCCCTTCCTCGCCGCTGAAGAGGGTCAGTCCGATGCTGCACGAGCAGTAATACGTCTGATCGTCCCCGCTGATGGTATAGGGGGCATTGAGTCTGTGGCGGATCTTTTCCGCGATCTCTTCCGCCCTGTTGGCGGCCGATTCCTCCTCCTTGCCCAGTCCCTCCAGCAGTAGCACGTATTCGTCGCCGCCCAGACGCGAGGCCGTGTCTTCCGCGCGCAAGGTCTGCCGAATCCGGTGCGCGACCTCGACCAGCAAACGGTCCCCCTCATCGTGTCCCTGGGTATCGTTGAGCGTCTTGAAGTGGTCGAGATCGATCATCAGCAAGGCGCCGTAATGACGGCTGCGGCGACTGGCGATGAGCGCGTGTCCGAGCCGGTCGAGCAGCAGGCGTCGGTTGGGCAGTCCGGTCAGGAAATCGAAATAGGCGAGGTTGCGGATCTGCTCCTCGGCCTCCTTGCGCGCGCTGATGTCGCGCACGGTAACGCGCCGGCCATGGTCGTTTCCGGCGGCATCTCGGACTGGGCGGCAGCGGTGGGTGGCCCAGAAATAACCGCCGCCCTTTCTCTGGACGCGGAATTCCAGCTCGCAGATCTGCGTGTCCGCTGTCGTCGCCAGCGCTTGCTGGATGTGGCGATCCCAGGCGGCGCGGTCCTCGGGATGGATGATGGCGTCGAGCAGTCCAGGATCCTTCTCGAACGCCTCGACCGGATACCCGGTGAGGCGTTCGGCGGAGGGCGTCATGTAACAGAAGTGCCCGTCGGGCAGGATCCAATATTCCCAGTCGTGGCTCCAGTCCAGCATGGTGTGGAACTTGGCCTCGCTCTTGCGCAGCGCCTGCTCGTTGCGCAACTCGTCGGTGATGTCCAGACAGATGCCGACCAGCGCCTCGGGTTCGCCCTGTTCGTCGCGTTTGGCGATCTTGAACACGCGCAGGTCGTGGATCTCGCCGTCCGCAAAGCGCTGGCGCTCATGGGTGACGACGGTGCCTGGCTCGGCCATCGCGCGCGCGTCCGACTCTTGGCACTGCTTGATGAATTCCTTGGGTATGAGCTCGCTGTAATGAGCCCGCGCGAGGAATGTCTCCTCCGGAATCCCGATCGCCTCGCAGAAGGTGCGGTTGACGAACTCCATGCGACCGGACGGGCGTTGTAGCCAGATGCCGACCGGCGCGTTGTCTAGAATGAGCCTCATGCGCTCACGTTGCTTGACCACCGCCTGCTCGGCTTGCTTGCGGTCGCTGATATCGCGCGCAAAGCCGACGGTGCCGAGCAGGTCGCCGTTGGCGTCGGCCACGGGGGCCTTGTAGATCTCCATCCAGGCCGGGCCGTTTGAGCCGAGGATCTCATGTTCGGCATGGAGCTTGTGCCGTCTGTCCATCACCTCGCGATCGCTGATGGGCTGATCCGAGGTTCCCGTCGGCCAGATGACCGTCTCATCCTCGGTCCTTCCGATCAGCGCGTCCGTGCTCGTGGCGCCGACCGCGTCGGCGAACGCCTGATTCACCGCGAGGAAGCGGCGCTCGGTGTCCTTCAGCCAGACCGCGAACGGGAAGTTGTCGAGCAGGGCCTGCTGGTAGCGCTCCTTGCGGACCAGCGCCTCCTGGCTCTGACGTGCCGCCGTGATGTCCAGGCAATGGCCGATGTAGCCGATGAACGCGCCATGTTCGTCATAGCGCGGACAGCCGTCGTCCTGGATCCAGCGGTACTCGCCGTCGTGACGGCGCAGCCGGTATTGCATGCTGAAACGTTCGCGCCGATCGAAGGCGGTCAGGTAGATATCCATACAGCGTTGCCGGTCATCCGGATGGATGCTCTCGGCCCAGCCGTCGCCGTATTCCTGTTCGAGCGTGCGTCCGGTGAAATCGAGCCAGACCTTATTGACGTAGTCGCAGCCTTTGTCGGTTCCGTTCGTCCACACGAGGGCCTGGCCCGAATCGGCCAGCAGGCGGAAATGGAGCTCGCTCTCGCGGATCTGACGCTCGGCCCGGTCGAGCGTGTGCCGGAGCGTCTCCTGTTTCTGGCGCAGTCGTTCGTGAGCGGCGGAGACGGCGAAGACGTTCCCTGCATGGGCCGCGAGGATCCGCAGTGCCGACAGTGCTGGATCGGAGCGGATCAGCGGTGCATGGCTGATGCCGGCGATCAGGCCGGCGGCGCGTCCGTGGGTCCCGGGGATGGCCGCGCCGATGTAGCCTTCGGCCGCCAGCCGCTGAAGGTCGCGGTCGCGAGGGTGAGCGGTTCGCGCCCCGGATTCGATCTGATGGCGACCTTGGCGCAGCACCGCGCCGCCGGCCGAATCCGCGATGTCGTAGGTCCAGGCGTCGACCGGCTCGCCATCGTGCCAGGCGGCGCGGACCTCGATCCGTTCACCGCTGGCGTCGAGACAAGCGATATGCACGTGGTCCAGTCCAAGGGTGCGCGCGGCATGCGCGACCAGATCCGCGACGAAGGAATCGCTGACCTTGGCCGAGACGAAATCTGCCGCAGCGAGCAGGACAGACTCCGGGTGTTGGCACGGGCTCATCGGCTGATGTGGGGCTGGTATGGGTTGTCTCGCCTCATCTCTCTGGCATGCGCAGGCGAGAAGCGATACCGCCCAGTGTATTCTCCACCCGATAGCGGTTTGGCCGCCAGGCACTGGGTGAGGGATTGGGTGTATTCTGTGCTTTTGTCGTTGCTCGATGGCTTATCTTGAGTTTCATGTCGCTTCCAGCTGAGAGGTTTCGCCGGCTCGGCCTTCAAGGGAAATTCTCGCTGGCCTTCTTCGCAGTCGCCTTGGTGGTCGCGGCTGTTATCTCGGCCGCCGTCTATCGGGTGGAGAGCGACTATGCCCTGTCCGCCCTGCGGTTGCGGCTGGCGAACATCGTCGGGGTGGGCGCCGCCAATCTGGACGGCGATCTGCATCGCCGTCTGTCCTTCGCTGCGGGAGCCGAAAGCGAACCTTACCTGCGCCTGCAGACGACCTTCCAGTCCATTCTCGCCAGTGTCCCCGATCTGGACGATGTGTACAGTATGCGCGCGGATGCGAGCGGCGGCATTCATTTCGCTGTCGATGCCGAGGACGACCCGGAGCGGGCGGTTCCGTTCGGCGGGCTCTATACGGATGCCAGCGACCTGCTCCGCGCCAATTTCGCGACCCTCGACGCCCCGCTGGTGGAGACCGAGTTCTATACCGATCCCTGGGGAACCTGGCTCTCGGCCTATGCCCCTATCCGCGCTTCCGACGGCACGCGGGTCGGGGTCTTCGGCGCGGATATTTCAGCCGAGGTGGTGCGCTCCTACGGGCGCAGTCTGATCTGGCTCACCATGGGCGTCTTTCTTTCCACTCTGCCGTTGATTCTGCTGACCGGCTGGTGGATGGGGCGTGTGCTGGCGCGCCCGATCGCGAAGTTGACCGATGGTGCCGAGCGTATTGCCGCCGGCGATCTGAGCGTGCGGCTGAACAGTGCGCGCAACGACGAGATCGGTACCCTGGCGCGGGCCTTCGACCGCATGGCCGAGCGGCTGATGGAGAGCCGGGTCCGAATCGAGGAAAGCGCCGCCCGCTATCGCGGTATCTTCGAGTATGCGGCCGAGGGCATCTTCCAGACCACCCTGGACGGCGAGGTGGTCACCGTGAATCCCGCGCTACGGCGCATGCTTGGCGATCGGACGCTGTCGCTGGAGCTGGCCGAGGTGGGCGATCTGGGCGAGCGGTTCTACGCCCGTTCCGAGGACCGCGAGCGTCTGCTGACCGAGGTCCGTGAGCGAGGCGGCGTGACTGGTTTCGAGGTCGAGCTGCGCAGGATCGACGGATCCAGCTTCTGGGCCGGAATCTCGTTGCGGCTGGTCGAGCGGGCGGACGGGCCGCCGATGCTGGAGGGCATGGTGTCGGATCACACCGATCGCCGCCAGCGCCAGCAGGCGGAGACCGAGCGCGAGGCTGCGCGGCTCGCCAGCGAGGCCAAGAGCGGGTTCCTCGCCAACATGAGCCACGAGATCCGCACCCCGCTCAATGCCGTCATGGGGCTGACCGATCTGGTGCTGCGCACCGAGCTGGATCAGCGTCAGCGCGACTATTTGAGCAAGGCGCGCATCGCGGCCAAGTCGTTGCTCTCGGTGATCAACGATATCCTCGACTTCTCCAAGATCGAGGCGGGACGGCTGGAGCTGGAGAGCGCCCCCTTCTCGCTCGACGAGGTGCTGGCGAATCTGACCGAGATGTTCGCCTACGGCGCCCACGAGAAGGAGATCGAGCTGATCGTCTCGGCAGACGCCCAGGTGCCGCGCGCCCTGATTGGGGATCCGATCCGAATCGGACAGATCCTCATCAACCTGACCTCGAACGCCATCAAGTTCACCGACCGGGGCGAGGTGATGGTCTCGGTCGATCTGGTCGATCCGCCGCCGCCAGATCTTGCGCCAGAACAGACGATGTTGCGTATCCAGGTGCGCGATACGGGTGCCGGGATCCCCGAGGATCGGCTGAGCGCGATCTTCGAGTCCTTCTCTCAAGCCGATCAGACCATCACCCGGCGCCACGGAGGCACGGGACTCGGGCTGGCGATCGCGCGCGATCTGAGTCGACTGATGGGCGGCGACCTGTCGGTCGCAAGCCGGCTGGGCGAGGGCAGCACCTTTACCGCGACCCTGAGGCTCGGCCGTCAGCCCGAGCGCCAGCAGCGCATGCCGACCACCCCGCTCGATTTGCGCGGTCTCAAGGTGCTGGTCGTGGATGACAATGCCACATCGCGCGAGATCCTGGTCGGACAGCTCGAATCCTTTCAGATGTCGGCCCAGGCCGCAGCCTCCGGCGAGGAGGCGCTGGCGCTCATGTCGGATCCGGCGCATGCGTTCGACCTCGTCCTCATGGACTGGAAAATGCCCGGAATGAACGGGCTGGAGACCACCCGCCGTCTGCGTGCCGATCTCAAGCTCGACAAGACCCCGGTGGTCTGCATGGTGTCGGCCTATGCGCGCGAGGATCTGATGCAGCCGGCGGAGCGCTCGATCCTCGACGCCTTTCTCAACAAACCGGTCAATCAATCCTTCCTGTTCGATACCATCATGGGGCTGTTCGGCCATCAGGACGCGGCCGTTACCGGCGCGCCGCTCCAGCGCGGCATCCAGACCGACACCGAGGTGCCGGACTTCACCGGGCGCCGAGTGCTGCTGGTCGAGGACATCGAGATGAATCGTCTGGTGGCGATCGAGTGGCTGACCTCGGCGGGCTTCGAGGTCGAGACGGCCGAGAACGGTTTGCAGGCGGTCGCCCAGGCCGATCCGGCACGCTACGACGTCATCCTGATGGATCTGCAGATGCCGGTGATGGACGGCCTGGAGGCGACCCGCCGCATCCGAGCCAATCCGGAGAAGGCCGGTCTGCCGATCATCGCCATGACCGCCCATGCCTTGAAGGGCGACCTTGAACGCTGTTTGAATGCCGGCATGAATGATTATGTCGCCAAGCCGATCGACCCGGATCGACTCTTCGCCGCGCTGGCGCGTTGGGTCGACCCGAGCGGTCGGGCTTCGCCCGGCGTTTCGGACAAGACGTCGGATGTCGAACTGGCTCCCGATGTGAGGCTCGCAGGGCTGCGTCTGCCGGGGATCGATGTCGCCATGGGGCTGGCGCGCGCCAACAAGAACTCGGCGCTCTATCTGAAGTTGCTACGCGGCTTTGGCCCGGCGTGGGGCGAGACGCTGGTCCAAACTCGCGAGGATCTGTCGGCCGGCCGGCTCGAAGAGGCTCGTCGTCGGATTCATTCGATCAAGGGCGTTGCGGGAAACATCGGTGCGGTCGCACTCTATGAGGCCGCTCAGGTCGTCGAACAGCGAATCGCTTCGGGTCGCTGCGATGCCGACTCCGATTCCTGGCGGGCCTTGGCCGTCGCCTTGAGCGAGGTCCTCGATGGATTGAGCGCCCTGCCCGGCGAGCCCGTGCGCGAGCCCGTTGCGTCCAGTGCCGAGGCCGAGATGGGTGGCGACGTGCTCAAGGATGCGCTCGTCGAGCTGACCCGCCTGCTCGACGAGGATCTGGCCCTGGCGCGCGACCGTCTGGATCGGTTGCGCGCCCCGTTGGAGCGCAGGTTTGGCTCGGAGCGGCTTCAGTCGATCCTGGATCGGATCGAGGACTTCGACATCGATGCCGCCATCGAAACGCTGCATAGGCTAGCCGAGGAGTTGGACCTTGACCGAACGGGATGACCGACCCAGGATTCTCATCGTCGACGACACCAAGGAGAATATCGATCTCTTGATGGAGGTCTTTCGCGATGAGTTTCGCGTCAGCGCCGCTACCAAGCCGGAGCGCGCGCTCAAGCTCGCCCATGCCGAGAGTCCGCCGGACATCATCCTGCTCGACATCCTCATGCCCGAGATGGACGGCTACGAGTTGTGCGCCCTCCTGAAGAAAAGCGAGGCGACCCGGTCGATCCCCGTGGTGTTCGTCACCGCCGTCTCCGAGGTGATGGACTCCACGCGGGGATTCGCCGCCGGGGCGGTCGACTACATCACCAAGCCCTTCCATCCGCCCATGGTCAAGGCGCGGGTGAAGCTGCATCTGGACCTGAAGCACAAGTACGAGCTGCTGGAGTCCTACGCCTTCGTCGACGCGCTGACCGAGGTCGGCAACCGGCGCCGCTTCGATCAGATGCTGGAGAGCGAGCTGAACCGTGCGCAGCGCTCGGGGCGTCCGCTCTCGCTCATCTATCTCGACGTGGATCATTTCAAGCAGTTCAATGACACCTATGGTCACGGCGCGGGCGACGACTGTCTGCGGCGCCTCGCCACGACACTTTCGGGGATGCTGCAGCGCTCCGGGGATTTCATCGCCCGTTACGGCGGCGAGGAGTTCATGGTCCTGTTGCCCTATACGGACGAGGAACAGGTTTGGCATCTCGCCGAGGAGCTGAGTCGGGTTGTGGATGCCTTGGCCATTCCCCACGTCGCCAGCGGCGTGGCCGACTGGGTGACGCTCAGCATGGGTGTGGTGACGGCGGGGACGGACATCCATCCGAGTCCGCGCGATCTCGTCGAGGCGGCCGACCGGGCGCTCTATGCCGCCAAGCACGCCGGGCGGCATCGGATCGAAAGAGGATTTTTGGGGTAGCCGTTGGGCCTGGCGTTGAGTGGCGCGTGGCGTCCATGTTCGGCGTCTCGATGGACCCCGCTCCCGGATTCCGCGCTCGCTTCATCCGGGCTACGAATTCGACACTGGGAGTGTCGTGTCGAGAGACTGGGCGAACCCCAACCGGCTCAAGGCGCCAGACGTTCGATCCTCCAATCTCCCTCATCTGATCGACGATAGACGAAGCGGTCGTGCAGTCGGCTGTCGCGTCCCTGCCAGAACTCGATCGACTCGGGGACCACCCGGTATCCACCCCAGAAATCCGGAAGCGGTACCTCTCCTTGGGAGAATTTGCGCGTGATCTCGGCGACCTTTGATTCGAGGAAGGAGCGCGATGTGATCACCTGGCTTTGTGGCGAGGACCAGGCCCCGATCTGGCTGCCGCGCGCACGGGTGACGAAATAGGCGAGCGACTCTGCGCTGGAGATGCGTTCGGCGCGTCCGGTGATATGAACCTGACGGGCGAGTGCGACCCAGGGGAAGAGCAGGGCGACCTTGGGGTTCTGTCCGATTTCGCGCGACTTGCGGCTCTCGTAGTTGGTGAAGAACACGAAGCCGCGCGCGTCGTAGAGCTTGAGCAGAACGGTGCGCACCGAGGGTTGTTCGCCGGGGCCGACGGTGCAGAGGCTCATCGCGTTGGGTTCGGGCAGATCCGTGCCGATGGCGAGTTCGTACCAGCTCTGGAACTGGCGGATCGGGTCGGCGTCGAGCTCTGAGTGGGATAGGCCGTGCGCCATCAGTTCGCGTCGCAGGGTCTCCGGGTTGGCGTTCATGCGCGCTCCTGACGGCTGTGTGCGAATGCGCGTGCTTTTGGGATTTGGTGAAGACCATGTGTCTTATAAGGGTTCATTGAAAATTATCAATTCCAATAAAAGAAATTAGGATAATTGACTCGTCAAATGCTAAACGTCCCGGTAGGTTTTTAGTCTAAGACCAAGTATGTTGGTCAAACAAAAGGTCGCTTTGCTTTCGGATATCACCACTGAGACTCGCGTCTAGGAGATCTGAAAGTGTGTATCGAGCGGCCCACAACGACTATCCAAGGAGCATTGCAGATGACCCGCCAAGATCAGATCAACGCTATCGAGCAGGACTGGGCAGAGAATCCTCGTTGGACTGACGTGACTCGCGGCTATTCCGCTGCGGACGTCGTGCGTCTGCGCGGATCGGTTCAGCCGGAACACACCTACGCCAAGCGCGGCGCCGAGAAACTCTGGACATTGATCCACGGCGGGGCCAAGAAGGGCTACGTCAACTGTATGGGCGCCATCACTGGCGGTCAGGCGATGCAGCAAGCCAAGGCCGGTATCGAGGCCATCTACCTTTCCGGTTGGCAGGTGGCCGCCGATGGTAACACCTCGGAAACCATGTATCCGGACCAGTCGCTCTACGCCTACGACTCGGTGCCCACCATGGTGCGGCGTATCAACAACAGCTTCAAGCGCGCCGACGAGATCCAGTGGGCCAAGGGGATCGAGCCCGGCGAGGACGGCTTCGTCGACTATTTCCTGCCGATCGTGGCGGATGCCGAGGCCGGTTTCGGCGGTGTGCTCAACGCCTTCGAGCTGATGAAGAACATGATCGCGGCCGGCGCGGCCGGCGTTCATTTCGAAGACCAGCTCGCCGCCGTCAAGAAGTGCGGACACATGGGCGGCAAGGTGCTGGTGCCGACCCGCGAGGCGGTTCAGAAGCTGATCGCGGCGCGTCTGGCGTCCGATGTCATGGGCGTGCCGACCCTGCTGCTGGCGCGGACCGATGCCGAGGCCGCGACCCTGTTGACCAGCGATGTGGACGACAACGACCGTCCCTTCGTGATCGGTACCCGCTCCGATGAGGGCTTCTACCGTGTCAAGAACGGCCTGGAGCAGGCCATCAGTCGTGGTGTCGCCTACGCCCCCTATGCCGATCTGGTCTGGTGCGAGACCGGCACCCCGGACCTCGGTTTCGCCCGCGAGTTCGCCCAGGCGGTGCTCGAAAAGAACCCCAACAAGCTGTTGGCCTACAACTGCTCCCCGTCCTTCAACTGGAAGAAGAATCTGGACGATGCCACCATCGCCCGCTTCCAGGACGAGCTGGCCGACATGGGTTACAAGTATCAGTTCATCACCTTGGCCGGCATCCATAACATGTGGTTCAACATGTTCGATCTCGCCTACGACTACGCCCGTGGCGAGGGCATGCGTCACTATGTCGAGAAGGTGCAGGGTCCAGAGTTCGCCGCGCGCGAGAAAGGCTACACCTTCGTTTCGCACCAGCAAGAGGTGGGCGCCGGCTACTTCGACGACATCACCACCGTGATTCAGGGTGGCGCCTCCTCCGTCACCGCGCTGACCGGCTCGACCGAGGAAGAGCAGTTCTGACCCAGAGTAGGGCGCAATAGCGACAGCGTATTGCGCCGCATGATGGGGAGGGCGGTGAGGTTTCGATCGAACTCACCGCCGTCCCGCATCCGGCGCAATACGGTCGCCTCAAACGTTCGGGCGGCGCAGATCATGAAGCACGTCACCGGTGGTCGAGTGATGCCGCCGTCAATGGACGGCGGCCTATTGCGCCCTACCCGGAGTTGGAATCAGTGAGAGTCAGCGAGGGTGCGATGGACTTCAAGACGGCCGATCTCTACGACAGCCACGGCGAGTCGCTCCGTGTCTGCGAACCCATTTTTCGCGATTTCGGCGGCCGGGTCCGCTTCTGCGGCCCGATCGTCACGGTCAAATGCTTCGAGGACAATTCGTTCGTTAAATCGACCCTGGCCGAGCCCGGCGAGGGTCGGGTTCTGGTCGTGGATGCCGGCGGATCGCTGCGCTGTGCGATGCTCGGCGACCTCATCGCCGCCAGCGCCGTGGAGCAGGGTTGGGCGGGTGTCATCCTCTTCGGCTGCGTGCGCGACAGCGCTGAGATCGCCGGCATGCCGCTCGGCGTCAAGGCGCTCGCCACCAATCCGCGCAAGAGTCAGCGTCGAGGCGAGGGTCAGCGCGACATCCCGGTGACCTTCGCCGGTGTGCGTTTCGCGCCGGGCGATCAGGTCTATTGCGACGAAGACGGTATCCTGGTCGCCGAACAACCGCTGCTCGACTGACGTCACCCCATTCGAGCGTTGAAGGAGAGACATGGCCTGGACCGAAGCCAAGCTCATCGCCGAGGCCATCCTCGAAGGATTTGAGCGTCACTATCGATTGTTTCGAGAAATCAGCGAAGGCGCGCAGGCCCGGTTCGAGGTCGCCGACTGGCCGGCGGTTCAGCGTGCAGCGCGCGAGCGCATCGGCTTCTACGACACGCGGGTCGGCGAGACGGTGGCCCTGCTGCGGCGCGAGTTTCATCTGCGCGATCCGGGCGACATCCTGTGGCGCCGGATCAAGGTCGAGTATCTGCGTCTGCTGCCCCAGCTCAATCAGCCCGAGCTGGCCGAGACCTTCTACAACTCGGTCTTCTGTCGTCTGTTCGACCGGCACTATTACAACAACAGCTATATCTTCGTCTGGCCCCTGATCTCGACCGAGCATCTGGAGGCCCAGGTCCCCATCTTTCGGCCCTATTATCCGGCGCGCGACGGATTCACCCGGGTCATCTTCCGCATCCTGCGCGACATGGGCTTCAAGCGACCCTTCCGCGATCTGAGATGCGACATCCGCTGTCTGCTGCTCGCCATCCGCACGCGCTTCCCGACCAATCGCGCCATCCATCAGAATTTCCAGCTTGCGGTGCTCTGTTCGCCCTTCTACCGCAACAAGGGCGCCTACATCATCGGCAAGGCCATCAATGGCGCCGACCAGCTCCCGTTCGCCATTCCCATCCTCAACGATGAGCGCAACGGGCTCTATATCGACAGCCTACTCACCGGGTCGGATGAGATCTCGGACGTCTTCAGCTTCTCGCGCGCCTATTTCATGGTCGACACCGAGGCGCCGGCGGCCGTCGTGGACTTCCTGCGCCCCCTGATGCCGCGCAAGGGCAAGGCCGAGCTCTATACCGCCATCGGTCTGCAGAAGTTCGGCAAGGCCGAGTTCTATCGCGACTTCCTCAAGCACCTGCGCTATTCGTCCGACGATTTCGTGGTGGCGCCCGGCATCCGCGGCATGGTGATGTGCGTCTTCACCCAGCCTTCGTTTCCCTTCGTCTTCAAGGTGATCAAGGACCGCTTCCCGCCGCCCAAGGACATGACTCCGGAGGGCGTGAAGGAGAAGTATCAGTTGGTGAAGATGCACGACCGCGTCGGGCGCATGGCCGACTCCTGGGAGTACTCGCACGTCGCCTTTCCGCTCGAGCGCTTCTCGCCCGATCTGCGCGACCTGCTGGAGAGCGAGTGTGCCGGAAGTATCGAGCTGATCGGCGATCAGCTCATCATCAAGCATCTTTACATCGAACGGCGCATGTCGCCGCTCAACCTCTATCTGCACGGTGCCGACGACGAGGACGTTCGTCACGCCATCCGCGAATACGGGGATGCCATCAAGCAGCTCGCCGCAGCCAATATCTTCCCGGGCGATTTTCTGTTCAAGAACTTCGGCGTGACCCGTCGCGGTCGTGTCGTCTTCTACGACTACGACGAGCTCTGCTATCTGACCGAGTGCAACTTCCGCGATATCCCGGAGGCGCCCTATCCGGAGATGGAAATGAGCGACGAACCCTGGTACACGCCGGGACCGAACGACGTCTTTCCGGAGGAGTTCGAGACCTTTCTGCTCACGGACCCGCGTATTCGCAAGGTCTTCCTTGAGCTGCACAGCGAACTGCTCGATCCGGCCTGGTGGCGCGAGCGCCAGGAGCACATCCGTGCCGGTCATCTGGAGGATGTCTTTCCCTATCCGGCGGAACTCAGGTTCCGCGAGGAGCGGACGGACTGTCCGAAGTCGATGGAGATGGTTGGTGCGGGGTGAGACGGTGTAGGTGCGAATGAATTCGCACCTACGAAAGTCGGGAATCTGTCGTTGGACGATTCCTTAGGGGGCGATCAGGGTAGCGACACGGGTGTCGGCGCCTGCCAGCCGCTGGCGCGATGCTCGGCGACGACCGTGGTGTAGATGCCGCCACGCACGTTGAAGTCCGCCGTCAGACGCATGAAGCGAGGCTGAGTGGCCTGAACCAGATCGTCCAGGATGCGGTTGGTGACCGCCTCGTGGAAGGCGCCCTCGTCGCGGTAGGACCAGACATAGGTCTTGAGCGATTTGAGCTCGACGCAGTGTTGCTCGGCGATGTACTCCAGGGTCAGCTCGGCGAAATCGGGCTGGCCGGTCTTGGGGCACAGGCAAGTGAACTCGGGCACCCGGATGCGGATGGTGTAGTCGCGCTCCGGTTGCGGATTGGGGAAGATCTCGAGCGATTTGCTCGGGACGCTTGGCATTGGGGTGTCTCCTTGGTGGGTTGATCGCACGCGCGGTGCGAATGGTGGAATGGATTCTCGTGCTGAGCTGCACAGGCATGCAGCTCGGGGTCGGGAGTCCGCCAGCGTTAAGTCATGCGTGCGATACTGAACCGTCTTGATCTGTGCGTCTTCGCGGTCCCGGTCAATCCTGCTTGGCGTCGGTGAACCCGTATTCGACCGGCACACGCAGGTAGAAGAGGTTCAGTCCCTGCTGGCCGATATGGGCGACGAAGCGGTCGGCCTCGTCGTCGGTCAGTACGAAGCCGACCTCGATCGGGGTATCTCCGGCGAGCTCGAAAAAATGTTCTTCGCGCAACCGTCCGTGCCGACCGAATCCGGCTAGGGCGCGGAAGGCGGAGCCTCCGCTCAGGCCGAACGTCTGCGCCTCTTCCAGCAGCCATTCATAGGCCAGCTTGTGCTGGTGGCGCCGGTTTTCGGCCACGTAGAATTTGAGAAAACAGCCAGACATGGTTGAGGCCCTCTCGGTCATTGCGACAATGGCGGTCCTTCGGTTCGTCCAGGTTTCGCGTCATCCCGTCACTGGGGTGAAGCTCTGCGAAACCCGGGGAGGACCGCAGTCTCTCAGGCTCGCATCAGCAGCTGGGCCAGCCCGACGCCCACGGCGGTCATGGCCAGCGATCCGGTAAGATGCGCGGCGATGGCGCCGAATCCCCAAAGATACTCGCCTCGCATCAGCAGGTTGACCACCTCGGCCGAGAAGGTCGAGAAGGTGGTCAGCCCGCCCAGGAATCCGGTGACGACCATCAGGCGCAGTTCCGGGGGTACGGTCGGGTGACGCGTGAACCAGGTGATCGCCAAGCCGATCAGGAAGCCGCCGAGCAGGTTGGCCGTCAGGGTGCCGATCGGCAGGGTCGGGAAAACGGGGTTCAGCCGCGCCCCCAGATACCAGCGCAGCAGCGCGCCCAGTCCGGCGCCTGAAAAGATGGATACGAGGGAAAGCAACTTGGGGTACCTCCGGTCGATCGGTGGCAGCGGAGGCTGTGCGGGAAGAGGGCGCGGATGTCGTCCCAGGCTTTCCGACCGCAGGCCATCGGGCTCCGCCATCGTCAGGCTCAACGATCCTGTTGGGATCGATCAGGCTGCCCTATTTACCTCGAAAGTATCTCATAAGCGAATGAGCTGAAAAACCCGCCGTGCGACTGGGATGCGGCTCCACTTACTGTTCGAAAAGCCAGGAGATACGGATGCTGTACGCCTTGTTGAAGTCGCTTCATCTATTCGGTGTGATTCTGTTGCTCGGCAACGCCATCGTTACGATGATCTGGAAGATGGCCGCCGATCGGACCGACGACCCGAGGCTCGTCGCCTTTGGTCAACGTCTGGTCACGCTCACCGACTGGTGGTTCACCGTCGGTGGCGCTGCGTTCCTCATGATTGGCGGTTACGGGGCCGCTGCGGTCGGTGGGCTCGACCTCTTCGGCAGCACCTGGCTGATCTGGGGGCAGGCGATGCTTTTCCTCTCCGGTGGACTCTGGCTCGGCATACTGGTTCCCGCACAGATTCGGCAGGCGCGTCAGGCCCGTGTCTTCGCGGTCGATGGCGATATCCCCGCAAGCTACAAGCGCGACGCGCTAAGTTGGGTGGTTTGGGGCATCATCGCGAGCATTCCGCTCATCATCGCGATCTGGATGATGAACGCCAAGCCGGTCTGATCGCCGGCTCGACGTGTGTCGCGAGCGAGGTTAGTCGCGCGGCTTCAGCTCCGTGATGCGGTAGACGTTGTCGTCACCCAGAAGGATGCCGAAGTCGACCTTGTCGCCTGGATTCACACCCGTTAGATCGACCTGCTCTGTGACCGGAAGGTCCATGGTCATGGCCGGCCAGCTCAGGGCCGGAATCGGGTCGTGGCTGATGTTGACCTCGCCCTTGGCTGCGTCCACCGAGTTGATCACCCCTTTCCCCATGGTCACGCCATTTTGCTCGGACTGCCCCATGGATCCCATGGCCTCGTGCCCCATCGTCTGATGGTCCATGGTCTGGGCTCCAGCCGGAAAGGCGCTCAGGGTCATTACCGTTGTCAATGCGATCAGCGTTTTCATCCGTTTCCTCGTTTGGTCGTGTCGATGGTGTCGTCGGCCTCGGGCGATCGGCCGTCGGCCGTCTTGCTCAGGTCCCTTCGCCGCCAGACCAGATAGATGGCCGGGATGACGAAGAGGCTGAGTAGGGGGGCGGTCAGCATTCCGCCGACCATGGGGGCGGCGATGCGGCGCATCACCTCCGATCCGGTTCCATGTCCGATCATGATGGGCAGCAGGCCGGCGATGATGACCGCGACCGTCATCGCCTTGGGCCGTACCCTTAGCACCGCGCCTTCCATGATGGCGGCCTTGAGATCGTCCGGGTTGCGCAGTGCATTCCGCTCGCGTCGCTCCTTGATAGCGTTGTCCAGATAGACCAGCATCACCACGCCGAATTCGGTCGCCACGCCGGCCAGCGCGATGAATCCGACCGCCACCGCGACCGAGAGGTGATAGCCCAGCACGGCGATCAGCCAGAAGCCGCCGACCAGGGCGAAGGGCAGCGAGAGCATCACCAGCCACACCTCGCCGAGCCGGCGGAAGATCAGATAGAGCAGGACGAAGATGATGATCAGGGTGAAGGGTACGACCTGTGTCAGTCGTTCCTTCACCCGCAGCATGTACTCGTATTGTCCCGACCAGGTGATGGAATAGCCTGGCGGCAGCTTGACCTGATCGCGGACCCTGATCTGTGCGGCGGCGACATAACTGCCGATATCCACGCCCCGGATGTCTACGAAGGTCCAGCCGTTGAGCCGCCCGTTCTCGCTCTTGAGCATGGGGGGGCCGTCGACGATTTCGACCCGGGCGATCTGGCCGAGCGGGACCTGCGCGCCGGTCGGGGTCACGATGGGCAGCTCGCGGAGCTTGTGCGGGTCGTCGCGCTCCTCGCGCGGAAAGCGCAGATTGACGGGGTAGCGTTCCAGTCCCTCGACGGTCTGGGTGATGTTGACGCCGCCGACGGCGGCGGCCACCACCGCGTTGATGTCCGAGATGTTGAGTCCGACCCGTGCCGCCGCGACCCGATCTGGCTGGATCTCGATATAGCGACCGCCGGCGACCCGCTCCGAAAAGGCCGATGCCGTGCCCGGAACCTCACGCAGCGCACGCTCGATCTCCTCGCCGATGCGCTCGATCTCGTCCAGCTCCGGTCCCGCGACCTTGATTCCGACCGGGGTCTTGATGCCGGTGGCGAGCATGTCGATGCGCGTCTTGATCGGCATCACCCAGGCGTTGGTCACGCCGGGGATATCCAGGGTCGCGTCCAGTTCCTCGATCAGCCTGTCCAGCGTCATGCCGGGGCGCCATTCATCGCGCGGCTTGAGCTGGATCAGGGTCTCGATCATGGTCAGGGGCGCCGGATCTGTGGCCGTGTCGGCGCGGCCAATCTTGCCGAAGACCCGCTTGACCTCGGGCAGCGAGGCGATCATGCGGTCGGTCTGCTGCAGCAGCTGCTGGGCCTTGCCGATGGAGAGCCCCGGTAAGGTGGTCGGCATGTACATGAGATCGCCCTCGTCGAGTTCGGGCATGAACTCGGAGCCGAGCCCCGTCCCCAGCCGCTGGAGCCAAGGCAGACCGGCGGTCAGGCCGCGCCAGCTGTTCGACAGCTCCTTCTGCCAGTCGTCGAGACGTTCCAACGCCGAGGCTCCGGCATCCTGGCGGACCAGTTCGGCCGCTTGGAGCGGCCATTTCAGGGGAGCAAGCAGACCGCCGACGCCATGGAGCGGCACCAGCAGGCTCGCCACGATCAGGATCGAGATCAGGATGGTCGTGCGCGGCGCCGCCAGCACAGCCCGCAGCAGCGGGCGGTAGATCCAGATCAGCGCCCGGTTCAGCGGGTTACCGTCCTCGCTCGGGATGCGTCCCCGGATGAAATAGCCCATGAGCACCGGCACCAGGGTCACAGAGAGTCCGGCCGCTGCCGCCATCGCGTAGGTCTTGGTGAAGGCGAGCGGCGCGAACATGCGTCCTTCCTGAGCCTCCAGGGCGAAGACCGGCAGGAAGCTCAGTGTGATGATCAGCAGCGAGAAGAAGAGCGCCGGCCCCACCTCAGTCGCCGCCGCGCCGATGACCCGCCAGTGCGCCTCGCCGCGCGGCGCCTCGCCATGGGTATGGCGATAGCGTTCCAGGTGCTTGTGGGCGTTCTCGATCATGACGATGGCCGCGTCCACCATGGCCCCGATGGCGATGGCGATCCCGCCGAGCGACATGATGTTGGCGTTGATCCCCTGGTGCTGCATGAGGATGAAGGCGGCCAGGACCCCGAGTGGCAGGCTGACGATGGCGACGAAGGCCGACCTCAGATGGAAGAGGAAGACCAGGCACACCAGTGCCACGACGGCGAATTCCTCCAGCAGCTTGTCCTTGAGGTTGTCCACCGCTCGAAGGATCAGCTCGGAACGGTCGTAGGTCGGGACGATCTCGACGCCCTCGGGCAGGCCCTGTGCGAGCGCGTCCAACTTGCTCTTGACCGCCGCGATGGTGCTGAGCGCGTTCTCGCCGTAGCGCATCACGACGATGCCGCCAGCGATCTCGCCCTCGCCGTCCAAGTCGGCGACCGCGCGGCGCATCTCGGGACCGATCTGCACCCGCGCCAGGTCGCGCAGCAGCAGGGGCGTGCCCTCGGGCGTGACCTCGATCGGGATGGTCTCGATATCGGCGACCGATTGCAGATAGCCGCGACTGCGGATCATGTATTCGGCCTCCGCCAGCTCCACGACCGAGCCGCCGACCTCCTGGTTGGCGTTGCGGATGGCGCTCGACAGCTTGGCGAGCGGAATGCCATAGGCGCGCAGCTTCTCAGGATCGGCGACGACCTGATATTGGCGCACCATGCCGCCGACCGAGGCGACCTCGGCGACGCCGGAGACGGTCTGTAGCTCGAACTTGAGGAACCAGTCCTGGAGACTGCGCAGCTCGGCCAGATCGTGTCGGCCGGTGCGGTCGACCAGTGCATAGCTGAACACCCAGCCGACCCCGGTGGCGTCCGGTCCCAGTCGTGGGCTCACGCCCTCGGGCAGGCGCGAGGCCGCCTGATTCAGATATTCCAGCACCCGCGAGCGCGCCCAGTAGAGGTCGGTGCCGTCCTCGAAGATGACATAGACGTAGGAGTCGCCGAAGAAGGAATAGCCCCGGACCGTCTGCGCCCCCGGCACCGCCAGCATGGTGGTGGTGATGGGATAGGTGACCTGATCCTCGACCACCCGTGGCGATTGGCCCGGGAAGCTGGTGCGGATGATGACCTGCACGTCCGAGAGATCCGGGATGGCGTCCAAAGGGGTCTGTTTGACCGCCAGGATTCCCCACAGCGTCAGGATCAGGGTGGCGAGCAGGACCAGAAAGCGGTTGCGGATCGACCAGTCGATGACCTTATCCATGGGCTCACCGCATCCGCCGGAAGCTGGCCTGGAGACTCGATTCGGAGTCGATCAGGAACTGGCCGGAGACGACGATCTCATCGCCCGCCGCGAGACCCGAAATCACCTCGACCTGGTCCTCGGACTCCATCCCGCTCACCACGTCGACCGGCTGGAAGCGACCCTCGCCGAGCGACTTGATGACAGTCTCGCGCTCGCCGGTGACGATGAGCGCATCGCGCGGGATCTTGAGCGCGTTCGGCTTGGGTTCGCCCGCGATGAGCAGGTCGGCGAACATATTCGGCTTGAGTTCGCGCCCTGGGTTGGCGAAGACCAGCCGTACCCGTAGCGTGCGGGTCTCGGGGTCCAGATCCGGATAGAGATAGTCGACCTTGCCCGTCCAGGTCCGGCCGGGATAGGCCGGTACTCGCATCTCTGCGCTCATGCCTGGCTGGATCCAGGCCAGTTGGTGCTCGAAGACGTCGACCAGGACCCAGACGTCCGACAGGGCGGCGATGGTGAACATCTCGCTCGACGGGGTCACGTACATGCCGTCGCGGGCCGTCATGCGGGTGACGATACCGTCCGATGGGGCCAGAACCGGGATGGTGTTGCGGGTCTGGCGGGTCCGCTCGATGTCGCGGATCACCGGCTCCGGCACCCCCAGCAGACGCAGGATATTGCGTGCCTTGTCCGGTTTGATTTTGGGTGCGTTGCCGCCTTGTCGTTCCAGTGCGATCAGGAAGTCGACCTGTGCCGAGAGGATGTCCGGGGCATAGAGCTCTGCGAGCGTCTGGCCCTGTGTGACCGGCTCGCCCTCGGCGCGCAGGTTCAGCTTCTCGATCCAGCCCGTCGCGCGTGGATGCAGATGCTCCAGACGGGTCTCGTCGTAGGCGACACGGCCGACGGCCCGTATCTGGCGGGCGAGCGTTCCGCGCTCCACCCTGGCGGTGCGCACCGCCAGGCGTTGTTGCATGGCGCCGCTGAGCGCGACTTCGGGATGCGGATCGGCCTTGGGCGTTGCGGCCTTCGGCGTGACGCGCTTCTCGATCAGATCCATGCCGCAGATGGGACAGGTTCCGGGGTGGTCCTGCTGGATCTGCGGATGCATGGGGCAGATGTAGGTGGGGTCCAGATGCTTGGCGGCGTGCTCCAGCGCCGTTTCCTGGGCCGAGTGTTCTCTGTCGGTCGAGCCGACATCGGATGCCGGTCCGTCGCAGCCGGAGAGGGTCGTACAGATGAGCGCCAGGGCAGCAACCCTGGCGAGGCCCGCGCCAATGCGGGTCTTCGAATGGGTGGACATGGGTGTCTCCCGCAGACAAACGTCAAGGGCGGTGGCGGCTCGGAGCCACTACCGCATCGGTTTTTCGCAAGGACGTCAGGCGCGTGGAGGTCGTTCGGGGGGTCTTGGGATGAAGCGATAGAAATGCCGCTCCGCCCCAACGACAGGCGTCGGCGGATCGAAGCGGTCGGGAATCGCAAGTGCGAAGGCCACTGGCACGGCGACCGTGACCAGGCTGTGCAGGGCGCACTTTTGGCAGTCGAAGAGCGAGGAATGCGCCGGCTCCGACGGCATGCTATTCGGGAGATGATGCTGGCAGAGCGTCATCGTCTGCGCGGTCATCTGCCCCTCATGCCGACAGCCCAGCATTGCCGCCGCCCACACCTGCGCCTGCAGCACGAGCAGGGTCAGCATCAGGATGAGCGTGGCTGAGCGGCGGGGGATTCGCATGGGCTCAACTATAGGGGCGGGAGGCGAGGGCGACAAGGTCGGTGCATTCCCGTACCGGGCTTCAGTGCTGGTCCTGGCCCCCAAGGGTAACGATCGGCGAGAACGACGGACAACAAAAAACCCGCATCGGCGGGTTTTTCGATACTTCGAAGGGTATTTGGTGGAGCCGAGGGGGATCGAACCCCTGACCTCCGCATTGCGAACGCGGCGCTCTCCCAGCTGAGCTACGGCCCCTTAGATGGGTCTCCGAACCTTAGGGGTAGGCCATTACTGGCGTCCCGGTCGGGTAGGTGGGCCATTCTGCACCTAGAGAGTCGTTGGAAACAAGGGGCAGGGTGAGAAATAGGGGGGGGGCGGGCGAGGCCCGCGCCTGGGTCGAGGCGCGGGACGAGTGGACGCTTTAGCGCTGCAGGACGAACTGCAGGACGGCCTTGCTTCCGAAGTAGGCGAGGATGAGGATCACGAATCCGCCGAGGGTCCAGGCGATGGCGGTGCGCCCGCGCCAGCCCTTGCGGAAGCGTCCGATCAGCAATCCGCCGAAGACCAGCCAGGCGAGGACCGAGAGCACGGTCTTGTGCACCAGATGCTGGGCGAACATGTTCTCCAAGAAGGCGAATCCGCTGATCAGGGCGAGCGTGAGCAGGACGAATCCGGCGGAGATCATCTCGAACAGCAGGCTTTCCATCGTCTGCAACGGGGGCAGGGTGCGCACGAATCCGCCGGGGTGGCGGTGACGCAGATGGTAGTCCTGGACGGAGAGCAGTATCGCCTGGACGGCGGCCAGGGTCAGCAGGCTGTAGGCCAGCATCGACAGCAGGACGTGGATCTTCAGCGGCCAGGAGGCCGAGGCGCGCATGAAGCCGACTTCCGCGAAGTGGGTTTCGAGCAGGAGGCTCAACGCGGCGGCGGGCAGCAGAATCAGGCCCAGGTTGTCGACCGGTTTGCTCAGGCTAGAGACCAGTAGGAGTGCGATGATGGTCCAGGACGTGAGCGCCAGGGCGTGATAGAAGCCGAGGTTGATGCCTGCGCGGCTGAAGATGCTGTCCCAAAGAACCCAGCTATGGAGCGCTAGGCCGAGGAAGGCGACGGCGATTGCCAGCGAGCGAGGGGGAATCCAACCCTCCTTGCGGAACAGGCGCATGCCGATGAGCACGGCGGCGGCTATGTAGCTGGCGGTGGCGATGTAGGCGAGGAGGGTATGAGTCATGTTCTCGACGTCATCTTAATAAAAACGGTGGAACGGGGAACGTATTGTGGTCGTATCGTCCAACATTGACCCTGCATTATACTCACAAGTCATGTCGTAAGCCGATGGCAATGGTTTTTTCTTGAAATTGCGCCGATTAGGCGCCGATTCGAGGTCGTAGCATGTTCCAAAATCTGCAGGATCGCTTCGAGCGTGTCCTGACCAACCTCCGTGGTCAGGGTCGTTTGACCGACGAAAACATCAAAGAGACCCTGCGTGAGGTCCGCATGGCGTTGCTGGAGGCGGACGTGGCGCTGCCGGTGGTGCGCCAGTTCGTCGAGGACGTCCGCGAGAAGGCGCTCGGCGAGGAGGTGACCAAGAGTCTGACGCCGGGTCAGGTGCTGATCAAGATCGTCAACGACGAGTTGGTCATGCTGATGGGGCAGGCCAACGAGCAGCTCGACCTCATCGCCCAGCCGCCTGCGGTCATCCTCATGGCCGGCCTGCAGGGCTCGGGCAAGACGACCAGCGTCGCCAAGCTCGCCCGCTGGCTGCAGGAGAAGCAGAAGAAATCGGTCATGGTGGTGAGCTGCGACGTCTATCGTCCTGCGGCCATCGAGCAGTTGAAGACGGTTGCGGCCGAGGTCGGCGCGGAGTTCTGTCCCAGCCAGGGCGACGAGGATCCGGTGGCGATCGCCACGCGCGCGCTCGACAGCGCGCGCAAGCATTTCAAGGACGTGCTGATCGTCGATACCGCCGGTCGTCTGCACGTCGACACCGAGATGATGGACGAAATCAAGTCCATCCACGCGTCTCTTAAGCCGGTCGAGACTCTGTTCGTGGTCGATTCCATGACCGGTCAGGACGCGGCCAACACGGCCAAGGCGTTCGACGAGGCGTTGCCGCTGACCGGTGTCATTCTGACCAAGACGGATGGCGATGCCCGTGGCGGTGCGGCGCTCTCGATTCGCCAAATCACCGGCAAGCCGATCAAGTTCCTCGGCACTGGCGAGAAGACCACGGCGCTGGAGCCGTTCCATCCCGACCGTATCGCTTCGCGCATCCTCGGCATGGGCGACGTGGTGTCGCTGGTCGAGGAGGTGCAGTCCAAGGTCGACAGGGATCAGGCCGAGAAGCTGGTCAAGAAGCTCAAAAAGGGCAAGGACTTCGATCTCTCCGACTTCAAGGAGCAATTGGAGCAGATGAACAAGATGGGCGGCATGCTCGGGCTGATGGAGAAGCTGCCCGGTATGAACCAGCTCCCCGAGCACGTCAAGAACAAGGCGAGCGACAAGGAGATGGGCAAGCTGGTCGCCATCATCAACTCCATGACCCTCAAGGAACGTCAGTTTCCGGCCATTATCAAGGGGGCCAGGAAGCGTCGCATCGCCGCCGGTTCCGGCACTCAGGTCCAGGACGTGAATCAGCTGCTGAAGCAGTTCGCCCAGATGCAGAAGATGCTCAAGAAGATGAAGGGTGGCGGTATGGCCAAGATGATGCGTTCGATGCAGGGCCGTCTGCCGCCAGGCTTCATGCCGGGCGGCGGCGGTTTCCCTCCGGGTGGCATGCCGCCTGGCGGTGGCGGTTTCCCCATGTGAGGCGGGTGTGTTGCGTCTTGTCGGGCCGTTTGGGAGAGCCGGCGGCGCCTGTTTGCGATCCTCCCATGGCCGTAGGTGCGAATGCGTTCGCACGACATGCGGTTCGTCCCTCAGTCCGATAGCTCCTTCTCTCCAGCAATCTTAGAAATCGGGATGCACATCGATGGTTACCCACTCACGTTGGCTGAGCGCGCGCCTTCTGTCTGGATTGTTGCTTCTTCTGCTCCCGGCGGCGGGAGCCGTCGCCTCGCCTTGGGGTGACGTGGCTCGGCCCAACTCCGGGCCGGCGCGTGCGATCGGCGGCTATTCCAACGGCTGCATCGGCGGTGCCGATGCGCTGCCCGAGACGGGGGCTGGCTATGTCAGCGTGCGGCGTTATCGCAATCGCTACTATGGCCATCCCGAGCTGCTCGGCTTTATCCGTGATTTAGGCCGCGCCCAGCAGCGTCACGGCGATCGGCTCATGATGGTCGGCGATCTGAGTCAGCCGCGTGGCGGGCTCATGTCCTCGTCGCACCGCAGCCATCAGATCGGCCTGGACGTCGACATCTGGTTCACCCTGGCCGATTCGCCTGCGGATGCGCGGGACCGTATGGACAATCGCAGCGA
This sequence comes from Thiorhodococcus fuscus, assembly GCF_042682685.1. Taxonomy (NCBI): domain Bacteria; kingdom Pseudomonadati; phylum Pseudomonadota; class Gammaproteobacteria; order Chromatiales; family Chromatiaceae; genus Thiorhodococcus; species Thiorhodococcus fuscus. Next base: position 213,267 of record NZ_JBHUHX010000052.1, on the reverse strand, counting down.
TCCAAACAGCATGGTGACCCCGGATGGTCTTGGCGTCAGTCGCTATTGGACTGACGCGCAGCGATTTCTGATCGAGACCGCCGCGCGCCATCCGTCGGTCGATCGCATCTTCGTCAATCCGCCGATCAAGCGGGCGCTGTGCGAGAGCGCTCACGGCGACCGCAGCTGGCTGCGCAAGATCCGTCCCTGGTGGGGGCATGACGCCCATTTCCACGTGCGTCTCGTCTGCCCGGACGACAGCCCGCTGTGCCAGAATCAGGCACCGGTTCCGCCGGGTGACGGCTGTGGTCGGGATTTGGCTTGGTGGTTCAGTCCAGAGGCCCGCAGCAAGCCGAGCAAGAAGGGCGGGGGGCGACGCGTGGAGCCGACCCCGCCTGCGGCTTGCCGTGCCGTGCTGAAGGCGCCTTGAGGCGGGTTTCGGTAACGGATTGATCCGTGCGGCGGACGGCTATGCCAGGGGGCGCTGCGCTGGCGTCGCCGGATGGCTTCCTGGGTGTCGTTGCGCCGCATCCAGGCTACGGGAGCTACGGGGCATCGCCCGGATGGGTCGCTGATCCATTCGGTTCGGTCGGGGGGCGTGTCGTTTCCTGTTCCTGCGCGCCCAGTAGCCGGCTCAGATTGTCTTCGTAGAGTTCGATGCGCGCTCGGGTGGCGGCGAGCCGGGTTTCCGTCTCGCGCAGCTCGGTGGCATTGGCTTGGCGGCGGCTTTCCTGGGTGCGCCGTTCCTCGCTCAGTTTGGCGAGTCGTTCGCTGTTCGCCCGTTCGGTCTTTTCGAGTGCCTTGATGTCGCGTTTGATGTCGCGCGGGATGCTGTTCTCGCCGCGTGTCCAGAATCCGCGTCTACGTCCGCTTTCGGCGGCCTCGGTTTCGGCGGCCTGATTGAGTGTGCTCAACTGGGTTCGCTCTGTTTCGAGATCCTCTCTCAGGATGAGGGCGGTTTGCTCGATGCTGGCGATCTGGTCGTTCAGTTTGCGCTCGGTCTCGCGTAGCGTCTGGAGTTCGCTGCCCTGCCGTCCCTCCAGTGCACGCAGTCGACCGAGTTCCTCTCGCATGGCCTTGAGACGCGTCTGATCGCGTTCGCGCTCGCGTTTCAGCTCCAGTTCGGCGAGCTTCTCGGCGTGGGCAAGCTGTTTGGCGAGTTCGGACTGCCGCGCTTCGGCCTCTCCGCGCGCATGCAGGTCGGCGATTTCGCGCTCGCGCAGACGCAATGCCTCGCGGGCGGTTTCCTGCTCCAGGGCGAGCGCCTCCTCCTGCTGGCGCAGCTCGGCCTCTTGTTGGGCTCTGCTGCGATTCCAGCTCTCGCGCGCCTCCTGCAGTTGGGTTGCCAGCTCGATCCGGCGATGGTTGTGTAGCGATTTGGTCTCGTCGGCGAGCTGTGCCTGGAGCTGATCGGTTCGGATCGCGAGTTCGCGGTCGAGCGCGGCCAGCTCATGATCGCGGCGGCGTTGCAGATGCGTCCGTTCCCCGCGCAGATTCTCCATGCGCTGGAGCAACGCCTCCTGTTCGAGCGCCTGCTCGGTCAGAAAACGGCGCAGCGGCGCCCGAGCCTCGATGAGCGATTGGCGCTCCTGGTAGAAGGAGGCCGGGTCGCGCTCGAAGGCGTTCCAGAGCCGCACGAATTCGGCGCTGTTGAGCCGCCGGCTGGGGTCCTCGGGCAGCTCGAATCCGGGGATCTCGGCCAGCCCGCCGTCCAGATATTTTCGGTACTGCATCTGGATGGTCTCGCTGAAATAGGCACGCACCGAGGGCGGCTCGAACAGCTTGATGGCGATCAGCGAGAAGAAGAGCACTCCGAGCGCGGCCTGAGCGAAGCCCTCGACCGTCTCGAAATGGGGCACGCCATGCTCCTCGGGACGGTCGCGGAGCGCCTGCAGCGCGAGCGAGCGCGCGGCGAAGGTGAGCTGTGGCGGTGCGGCTTCGGTCTGACGCGCGGCGACCTCGGCGGCGATGCGGTCGAGCCGGCGTTGTTGCTCCTGGCGCAGCCGTTCCAGCTCTTCGGCACGTCCGCGTAGGGTCTGTTCGAGTTGGTCGATGCGTTGTGCGATGGGCGCGCTCTGCTGGTCGAGCTCGGCCTGCTTGGCCTCCAGTTGCTGGGCGAGCCGTTCGGCATTGGCCTCCCATTTGCGCGCCTCCCGGCCGTGACCGGCGGGGCGACCGTCGCGGCCCAGGATCTCGTCTCCGACACGTTTTTGGGTGCCGGCTAGGTCTTGGCGCAGGATCTCCATGACCGGTGCGAATTCCTGCTCGATCTGGGATCGGCGCTCGCGCTCGGCGGCGAGTGAGCGGTTCAGACGCGCGATTTCGGCCTCCAACGGAGCGGTGCGCTCGGTGTAGAGCGTCTTGGTGTCGCGCGTCTCCCGGGCGATCTCGGATTGCAGCCGCGCCTCGCGTTCCGTCTGGTAGCGCTCGACCTGGCGCTGGTGATAGGTCGCGATGTCGTCGGCACGGATCAGCTTGCCCAGGAATGGGGCGGTGACATAGAGCGAGACGGCGACGATGGCGAGCCGCGCCAGGATGCCGAGCCACCAGCGCAGCAGCGCGCCGAGACCGCGCTCGGCGTTCGGATTCCAGCGCCGTGCCCGGATCATGGGGCGCTCCGACATGATGAGCGAGGCGTCGACGATCCAGATGACCGAGAACATGAGCGCGAACATGAAGAGCCCGGCCAAGGGGCGCATCCAGGGCGCGTCGTGCGGCACGATCGAGGCCCCGATCAGTCCCCAGACGACGCCTTCGAGGCTCGCCATCAGCAGGATCAGGACCCAGGCGAAACCGAGCCAGACGGCGACGGCGGGCGTGAGCAGTCGGTCTCCGTAGGGGCGCAGGCGCAGATAGGCGGTGAATGCAATGCTGGGATGAGGATCCGAGCGAGATCTGTTGTCCATCGTGGGATCTCATGGGAAGGGGCGAGACTCGGCCCTATTCTATGCCCTCGGCGCGAGTCGGGCATCCGCTCCAGGGTTGCACCGGGTCCACCTGTCCAAGCATGATGCGCCGTTGACATCCGCCGCCCCGACGGCGGTCATTGTGGACAGTTTTTCGAGGTCTTCGACACATGGATCGCCTGACGCGAAACTCCATCATCATCTCCGCCGGTTTGTTTCTGTTTCTCATCGCGACACTGGCCTGGGATCGCTACGGGGCGGCCCCGCGCGTGTGGCAGCTCAATACGCTGCTGAAAGAGGATCCGGTGTTGGCGCAGTCGCCCTATCGTTTCCGGGCCACCGTCTTTCTCAACGGCATCGTGACGCTCACCAGCCCGCTCGCCGATATGGTCTCGATCGAGACCTATGTGAAGACCGTCGATCCGTCCCTGGCCGACAAGCCGGCGGACGACGGCGCGCTCCAGGCCGCCGAGCATGCCTTCCGCGAAACCGAACTGCGCGCCATCGCCGTCATGCTGGCCGAGCCAGACGTGGATTCGGTCGTCTGGGCGCTCGACCGGGCCTGGTACCACAAGCACGGCGTGCGTCTGGATATGGCTCCCGGCACGGGTACCTGACGATGGGGTACTTCTATTTCCTGCTTGGGGCTGCCGCCATTCTGGTGCTCTCCATGCTGTTGAGCCTGAGGAAGTCCCTGAAACGGCAGTTCGCGTTGCCCTACGTGGCGGATCGGACCTTCTTCACGCCCGAGCAGCGGGCCTTCGTGTCGGTGCTGGAGCGCGCGCTCGGGACGGATTACCGGGTTTACGCCAAGGTGCGGGTGGCCGACGTGGTGGGGCTGCGCGGGCGTCTGTCGCGCGACGATCGGGATCGCGCCTATCTGCGGCTCGGTGACCGGCGGTTCGATTATCTGGTCTGCGCCGCCGATACCTCGTCCATCGTCTGCGCGGTGAATCTGGCCCCGCGTTCGCGTCGCGGCAAGCCGCCGCCAAAGGACGTCTTGGACCGTATCTGCGCGGCGGCCGGTCTGCCCTTCGTGCGTATCCGCGAGAGCGACGACTATGCGCTCGATGAGGTTGCCGCGATCGTTTCGGATGTGATGCATCCGCGCAAGGCGAGCGAGGGCGACGGGGTCCTGCCGCATGCGGAGGCGGAAGAGACGCTGCTGGGGCTGTCGAAATCGATTCTCGGCGAAGAGCGCCCTGCGCGTCCCGCGCGAGCGCCCGCGAGGTCTGTTCGCGAGGCCGGAGCGCCCAGACGTCGAGAGCCGGAGGTCGGTGTCTCCAAGCGCCGGGATCCGCTCATCCTGGGGCGGGAGGATATCGAGGACGGGCCCAGTTTCACGATCCAGGGCGATCTGGACGATGTGGCTCCGAGCCGTGGCCGCCGGCGCTGAACCGGCGGCGTCGACGTTCGGGCTAATCGCGCGGTCGGGCTCGGTTGGCCGGGCTGCTCGGGTCGATCCAGATCTGCCCGTCTTCGACCTCTAGTCGATAGGTCGCGATGGGATCCTCCGCCGGTTCCTCCAGCGGCTCGCCCGAGCCGAGGTCGAAACGGCTTCCGTGCAGTGAACACTTGATTCGATCCCCATCGATACAGCCGAACGAGAGCGGATAGTCCTCGTGGCTGCAGTTGTCCTCGACCGCATAATAGTGTCCGTCGGCGTTGGCGACGATGTAGGGGCGATTCTCGATCAGCACCTTGACGAAGGTGCCGGGTGGAATCGCCTCCGTCCGGGCGACGGCGACATAGGGCGCATCCATTTCAGCCCATCCTCCGCGCGGCCTTGCCCGAATCCAGTAGGGTTCGGATGCGATCGGCCGCCTCGCCGAGCGACGCCGCGCGTCCCAGATGATGGAGGATGATCGCCCCGGTGAAGACCAGGCTGTCATAGGTCGGGCCCTTGGCGCCCTCCAGTGCGGCGACGCCGGCCTTGGCTGCGGCGATGGCGGTGGCCTGGATGTCGACCGCGACGGCAATCTCGTCGCCCGGTCGGGTGGTCTGGGGGAGATCCTCCGGAAGCGGCACGGCCTTCAGCGACTGATCGATGCCCAGTTCGACGGGGTCGATCTCGAAGGGCTGTTCCTCGCCCAGATCGTGATAGCTGACACAGGTTCCCTTTTGGCGCAACGAAGGGATGATGCCGCCCTCGCTGCCCCGGATCATCAGTGCCGAGTCGAAACCGGCGTGACGGGCGAGCAGGGCGTAGATGCGCGGATAGGGCTTGTGGACGTAGCCGGTCACCAAATGGGTGTGCTTGCGCCCGTGGATGGGGCGAGCCATCACCTCGACCGTGGTGATCGCCTGACGCTTGACCATGGCGGCGCGCAGATCGACCAGGTTGTGCAGCGGCGCGCAGAAGGATCGCTGATCGACATAGCTCCAGCCTAGCGCGGGATTGGACAGCCGATCGGCGGCCTCGACTGGACTCAGATCGACAGGTACCCCGGCGGCGTCGAGGATATGGCGATGGGTGACGCCGAATTTGGGGCCGACGGCATGGGCACCATGGCTGATGGCCGGCACGCCGCATGCGGCGAGCAGAGGCAGCAGGAAGGGCGATGCCGGCAGGCAGCGGTTGTAGCCGTCGTAGGGATCGGCGATGTCGACGACGTCGTCGACGTCCGCGACGACATGGCCGGTCGCCTCGCGGATGGCGTCGAGGATGCCCTTGAACTCCTCGTCGCTCTCGCGCTTCATGCGCAGGGCGATGAAGAAGATGCCGGCCTGAACCGGGTCCACCTTGTTGTCGAGGATGGCCCGCATTCCGGCGCAGGCCTCATCGGCTGAGATGTTCTTGGATAGCTCGGGGCCGGTGGCGATGCGCTGAATGATGGATCGCATCTGCAGCTTGGTGTCGTCCGACGTGGTCGTGGTGTTGCTCATCGTGCGTCCTCCAGAAGAAGCCTCGGGGCATGGTTCGCGCGGGCCGTTCGATCGATAGCGCCCGCGTCTTTCGATTCGGGGCTGGCGCTCAGTCGCGGTAACGCAGGGTCAGGTCGTCATAGGCGTCGATTCGGCGGTCGCGCAGGAAGGGCTGGATGCGCCGAGTCTGCTCGGTACGCTTGAGGTCGATCTCGGTCACCAGCAGCTTGGGCGACTGATCGTCGGCCTGGGCCAGGATCTCGCCCTGGGTCCCGCAAACGAACGAGTTGCCCCAGAATCGCGCGCCCGATGTCGCTGCGTCGGGGGCGGGCTCGAAGCCGACCCGGTTGCAGGCGGCGAGGTGGAGGCCATTGGCGATGGCGTGCCCGCGCTGGATCGTCAGCCAGGCGTCGAGCTGACGTGCCTGCTCCTCGGGCGAATCGCTCGGATTCCAGCCGATCGCGCTGGGATAGAGCAGGATCTGCGCCCCGGCGAGCGCCAGGGATCGCGCCGCCTCGGGGAACCACTGGTCCCAGCCGATCAATATGCCGATCCGTCCGACGGCCGTGTCGACCGGATTGAAGTCGAGATCGCCCGGTGTGAAGTAGAACTTCTCGTAATAGCCGGGTGCGTCGGGGACGTGCATCTTGCGATAGATGCCGGCGAGCGATCCGTCGGTGTCGATGACCACGGCCGTGTTGTGGTAGAGACCGGCGGCGCGGCGCTCGAACAGCGAGCCGACGATCACCAGCTCCAGCTCGCGCGCCAGGGCGCTGAGCCGCTCCGTGGTGGGGCCGGGGATGGGCTCGGCCATGTCGAAGAGGTCGTGGTCCTCGGTCTGGCAGAAGTAGGGGTCGTTGTGCAGCTCCTGCAGCAGAACCAGATTGGCTCCGCGAATGGAGGCGGCTCGGATGGCGGCCTCGCAGTCGTCCAGGTTGGCCTCCGGGCTTCCCTGGTCCGACTGCTGGACGAGCGCGAGAGTCAATGATGAGCTGGGCATGCTGAACCTCGGGGTGACGATCGGGCGGCCATTATCCTATGTTACCTTTCCAATTCGAGCCCCATGGCTGGCGATGCGCCCGAATGGCGTGACTGGGCATCGTCATCGAAACCGAATTCTTGCATACATGGCCAACTTTCAGACGCATCTCAATGTAGGCATCCTCGCGAGCGCGGGGGCGACGCTGGGTCTTCATGTGGCCGGTCTGGTACCGGGAAGCGATACCCTGGCGCTGTTCGCCCTGGGTGTGATCGGCAGCCTGCTGCCGGACATCGACTCGGACACCTCCAAGCCGGTCAACGGACTCTTCAGTGTGCTGGGTGCCGGTTTGGCGTTCGCCATGACGCTGCCGCTGACGGATCGCTTCCTGCCGCTTGAGCTGACCCTCATTTGGGTCGGGGTCTTTCTGTGCGTGCGTTACGGATTCTTCGAGATTTTCACCCGCTTCACGGTTCATCGGGGGGTTTGGCATTCCTGGTTGGGCATCGCCGCGACCTCTCTGGCGGCGACCAATATCGCCTATTGGATGTGGGGCCAGCCGCCCGAGTCGGCCTGGACCGCCGGGCTGATGGTCGGCATCGGCTATTTCACCCATCTCTGTCTCGACGAACTCTTCAGCGTCGATCTCTTCAACAGCCGATTGAAGCGTTCCTTCGGAACGGCCCTCAAGCCCTTCAGCTTCGACGATCGCTGGAGCAGCCTCTCCATGCTGGCCGTGTGCGTCGCTTTGGCCTGGGTGGCGCCGGATGCCCATAGCTGGATGGATCGGCTGGATCTCGACGGCGTCCAGTTCGACCGCTTGGCCGAGGGCGTGCGGGAGCAGGTCTCGGCGGCCAAACTCGTGTTCGGCGACTGGTTCTCGCGCCTGCGCGACCTGCTTCCGCTCGGCTGAGTGCATGCGCTGGATTGCGCTTCGTTTTAGCCGGGCTTGGGTGTCGGGATTCGGGTGTGCTGTACTCGCGGGCTCGGCTGCGCTAGATTGGCGCGTCGCCGAATGACAACGACTACGATCTGGGGCTATGGACCTAAATTTTCTCGATTTTGAACAACCCATCGCGGAGCTCGAGGCGAAGATCGAAGAGCTGCGTCTGGTCGGCCATGATAACGAGCTCAACATCCAGGAGGAGATCGAGCGCCTGCAGTCCAAATGCGTGGCGCTGACCGAATCCATCTTCTCCTCGCTGACGCCCTGGCAGATCTCCCAGTTGTCGCGTCATCCGCAGCGTCCCTATCTGCTCGACTACATCCGCCGCATCTTCGACGAATTTCATGAGCTTCACGGCGACCGCGCCTATGCCGACGATCGCGCCATCGTCGGTGGTTTGGCCCGCATCGACGGTCGCCCGGTCATGGTGATCGGTCATCAGAAGGGGCGCGACACCAAGGAGAAGATCCAGCGCAACTTCGGCATGCCTCGGCCCGAGGGCTATCGCAAGGCGCTACGCCTGATGGAGATGGCCGAACGCTTCGGTCTGCCTATCCTGACCTTCATCGACACCCCCGGCGCCTATCCCGGCGTCGGCGCCGAGGAGCGCGGTCAGAGCGAGGCCATCGCCCGCAATCTGCGCGAGATGTCGCGTCTGCGTACCCCCATCCTCTGCACCGTGGTGGGCGAGGGCGGATCGGGCGGCGCGCTGGCCATCGGTGTCGGCGACTGGGTGGGCATGCTGCAGTTCAGCACCTATTCGGTCATCTCGCCGGAGGGCTGTGCCTCCATTCTCTGGAAGAGCGCGGACAAGGCCCAGCTCGCGGCCGAGGCCATGGCCATCACCTCCGACAAACTGCTGGAGCAGGGGCTGGTCGATGAGGTCGTGAAGGAGCCGTCGGGCGGTGCCCACCGCGACCCCGATCTGACCGCCAAGAATCTGAAGACGGCCCTGCTCGCGCAGCTGGACGCGCTCGGCACCGTTTCATTGGACGATTTGATCGCCGCCCGCTACAAGCGTCTGATGGGGAGTGGGCGCTTCAAGGAGGGCTGATCGATCGGTCGGGCGGCTCTTGTGCGCCCGGCTGGCTCGACGCATTCGGTCCGCTACCATCCTCGGGGTCGTGGCAGATGTTCCTGATTTCATCCCGAGATCGGCATGTCCCACCTCGATCCCGCGCGTCTTGCCGTATCGCTCGCTGACCTGGCGCCGGTCTCGCGGTATTGGATCGCCTACAGCGGCGGTCTGGACTCCGAGGTGCTCTTATGCGCCTTGAGCGAGGCGCGCGATCGGCTCGCGGGTGAACTCGCTGTCGTTCATGTCGATCACGGGCTGCATCCGGAGTCCTCGCGTTGGGCCGACCGATGCCGGGCGCGTTGCGCCGAGCTGGGCGTGACCTGCGAGGTTCGGCGATTCCAGCTCGCGCCCATGCGTGGCGAGAGCCTGGAGGCGCTGGCGCGCGACGCGCGCTATGGCGCCTTTGCCGACGTGCTCGACTCCGGCGATCTGTTGCTCACCGCCCACCATCGGGACGATCAGGCCGAAACCCTGCTGCTGGCGCTGTTGCGCGGCAGTGGTGTTCAGGGGTTGGCGGCCATGCCGCGTTGCATGCCGCTCGGCGCCGGTCGACTGGTGCGTCCGTTGCTCGACCTGCCGCGTTCGGTCTTGATCGACTTCGCTGCGTCACGCGGGCTCGATTGGATCGAGGATCCGAGCAACGCGGCTCGGACGTTCGATCGCAACTATCTGCGTCATGAGGTGCTGCCGCTGCTGCGCGCGCGCTGGCCGTCCTGCTCGGCGACTCTGGCGCGCAGCGCCGGCCATTGCGCCGAGGCTGCGGATCTGCTCGATACGCTGGCGGACCGGACGCTCGCCGAACTGGGTGGCCAACGTCCCGGGACGCTCTCCGTGCGGGGGCTGATGGGGCTCGACCGCGCCCAGTCCGCCAATCTGCTGCGCCGCTGGCTGCGGCTGCGCGGATTTCGTCCGCCGGACAGCCGCCATCTCGCGCGCATCCTCGACGAGGTGCTGGTTGCGCGTCCCGATGCGAATCCTTGGGTCGCTTGGTCGGGGTGCGAGGTCAGGCGGTATCGCGACGACCTGTTCGCCCTGAATCCCCTGCCAGAGCGTCCCGCGTCGTGCCAGGTCCTTTCGTGGTCGATTGGTTCGGGGGCGGCTTCGCTCGATCTCCCCACTCCGCTCGGTAGGCTGGAGTGGCATCCAGAGGACGGCGATCGGATGCCTCGCAATCTGGAGGTCAGATTCGGCCGGACCGCGTCGCGCTGTCGTCGAGCCGCCGGGCGGCCGAGTCGGACGCTGAAGGCGCTGTTTCAGGAGACCGGTCTCCCGGCGTGGCTGCGTTCCTATGTGCCGCTGATCTTCGACGGCGAGACGCTGGTCGCGGTCGCCGGACTCTGTGTCTGCCAGACTGTCGAGGGTGCGCCCCTGGGCGGACAGGTGTGTTGGATCGGACATCCCTGGGAGGACTGGCTGCGGGGGGCGTAGGGTATCCCCGATGCCACGTGGAGAGGGGCGGGTGACGGCTGGCGGGGGTGTCGACAGCAGGGATGCTGTCGTCAAGCCTCCAGGGATGGATTGGCGGCGTCCCCCGGCAGTCTTCGCCCGGCCCGGAGCCTCCCGGCGACCGATTTGGGCTGCCACGATCCGACGCTCGGTCAGTAGAGCGCGTTCATCATCTTGGCGCGGTAGTTGGCCACCAGATCGCCATTGCCGCCGAGCAGATCGAAGACAGCCAGCATGCCTTTACGGCCTGCATCCTCGCCGTAGGCGCGGTCGCGCTTCATGAGTTCCAGCAGCAGGTCGAGTGCGCCGGCGTGATCCCCGCGCAGCACGCGATGTGCGGCGAGCAGATAGCGCGCCTCGCTGTCCTTGGCATTGGTTTGGAGTCGGTCCGTCAGCGCATTTTCGGGCGGGGCATCGGTCAAAGCCGAAGCGAAACGCAGTCGGCCGCGCAGTGTGGCAACCTCGGGATCGTTGATGAGTTCGATCGGCAGGGCGTCGATCGATTCCAGTGCGGTCGTGACATCGCCTTCGGCGGCCATCAGCTGGAGTTCGGCCAGCGGAAGTCGGACGTTGTCGGGATCCTCGGTTCTGGTCTGCTCGATCAGCTTGCGTGCGCCATCGAGGTCGCTGGCGGCCAGCAGACGTTGCGCCTGGGCCAGCAATCCATCGGATGCGCGTGGGATGTGGCGGTCGAGGAATTCGCGGATCTGGGGTTCGGGCAGGGCCCCCATGAACTGGTCGACTGCGCGTCCCTCCCTGAAGAGCTGGACCGTTGGCAGACTGCGGATGCCGAATTGGGCCGCCAGCGCCTGTTCCTCCTCGGTGTTGACCTTGGCCAGCAGGAAACGGCCGCCGTATTCGTCAGCCAGCTTGGCGAGCAGGGGCATGAGCATGCGGCAGGGCGCACACCACTCGGCCCAGAAGTCGACCAGCACTGGACGGTCGAAGGAGCCGTCGAGAACGATGGACTGAAAATTTTCAGCAGTAACGATTACAACATTTGGGGAGTGGGTCATAGTTAAAGATGTCGAACTAGCTTGGAAACGAGACATAGCGGCCGAAAATAGCCATGCATCCGGATGGATTCAAGTCTCGGCGCCACCGGTTTGTGGTGTGTGCCGAGCATTCGGGCCGGTGCGACTCATGGACAGCATGGCGCCGCTTATTTAGAATTCGCCCGGGTCAGTGCGCAACCAGTGACCCAACCCTTTATACGTGCTGATGTCGCCGCCCGCGCTTCCCGCCGCCGCCGTCGCACGCCCTCGCTCGGATTCGGAGATACCCTTGAGAAAACCCGCAGTTCTGGTTCTGGAAGACGGCTCGGTCTTCCACGGAACGTCGATTGGCGCCGATGGGACTCGCGTCGGTGAAGTCGTTTTCAATACAGCGATGTCAGGCTATCAGGAGATCCTCACCGATCCCTCTTACCTGCGACAGCTCGTCACGCTCACCTATCCCCATATCGGCAATGTCGGAGTCAACCCCGAGGATGAGGAGTCTGGTGCCATCCAGGCGGCCGGCCTCATCATCCGCGACCTGCCGATCCTGCCGAGCAACTTCCGCATGCAGGAGACGCTGGACGCCTATCTGAGGCGGCAGAATGTCGTCGGGATCGCCGATATCGATACGCGCCGACTGACGCGCATCCTGCGCGAGAAGGGCGCGCAGAGCGGCTGTATTCTGGCGGGCGAGACGATCGACGTGGAGGTGGCGCTCGCCGAGGCGCGCGGCTTCCCCGGACTCAAGGGCATGGATCTGGCGCAGCACGCCTCGACTCAGGAGGCCTATTCCTGGACCCAGGGCGTGTGGCAGCTCTCGACCGGGTTGCCGGAGCCGGTGAAACCGATTGGCGACCAATTGCCCTACCACGTCGTCGCCTACGACTACGGCATCAAGCGCAATATCCTGCGCATGCTGGTCGAGCGCGGCTGTCATGTCACCGTGGTTCCGGCCCATATGCCGGCGGCGACCGTTCTGGCCCTGGAGCCGGACGGCGTCTTCCTGTCCAATGGACCGGGCGACCCCGAGCCCTGCGATTATGCGATCGCGGCCATCCGCGAGCTGTTGGAGACCGACATCCCGCTGTTCGGAATCTGTCTCGGGCACCAGTTGCTGGGTCTGGCCTGCGGCGCGCGCACGCTCAAGATGAAGTTCGGGCATCACGGCGCCAACCACCCGGTCCAGGACCTCAAGACCGGAGTCGTCATGATCAGCAGTCAGAACCATGGTTTCACGGTGGACGAGGAGAGCCTGCCGTCGACGGTCGAGGCGACGCACCGCTCGCTGTTCGATGGGTCGCTCCAGGGCATTCATCACCGCGAGCGTCCGGCCTTCAGTTTTCAGGGGCATCCCGAGGCCAGTCCTGGCCCCCATGATGTGGCACCCGTCTTCGACCATTTCATCGATCTGATGCGGGAACGTAAGGCCAATCTCGCCTGACCCGGCGTTTCCCACTCTTCGATAACCGGCGTGATTCGACAACCGCGTGACACACAATGCCCAAGCGTACTGATATAAAAAGCATTCTCATTATCGGCTCCGGACCCATCGTCATCGGTCAGGCGTGCGAGTTCGACTATTCCGGGGCGCAGGCCTGCAAGGCGCTGCGGGAGGAGGGGTACCGGGTCATTCTGGTCAACTCGAATCCGGCCACCATCATGACCGACCCCGAGATGGCCGATGCGACCTACATCGAGCCGGTCACCTGGCGTGCGCTTGCCGCCATCATCGAGAAGGAGCGCCCGGAGGCTCTGCTGCCCACCATGGGTGGCCAGACTGCCCTCAACTGCGCGCTCGATCTGGTACGCGAGGGCGTGCTCGAACAGTTCGGCGTGGAGCTGATCGGCGCCTCGCGCGAGGCGATCGACAAGGCCGAGGATCGCGATCTCTTCCGTCAGGCGATGCGCAAGATCGGGCTCGACATGCCGCGTTCGGCCGTCGCTCACAGCCTTGAGGAGGCCAATCAGGTTCAGGCCTCGATCGGTTTTCCCTCCATCATCCGCCCCTCCTTCACCATGGGCGGCAGTGGCGGCGGCATCGCCTACAACCAGGAGGAGTTCGAGGAGATCTGTCGGCGCGGCCTGGATCTCTCGCCGACCCGCGAGCTGCTGATCGAGGAATCGGTCCTCGGCTGGAAGGAGTACGAGATGGAGGTGGTCCGCGACAGTGCGGACAACTGCATCATCATCTGCTCGATCGAAAACCTCGATCCCATGGGCGTGCACACGGGCGATTCCATCACGGTCGCGCCGGCCCAGACCCTGACCGACAAGGAATATCAGATCATGCGTAACGCCGCGCTCGCGGTGTTGCGCGAGATCGGCGTCGATACCGGCGGATCGAACGTCCAGTTCGCCATCGATCCCGAAACGGGGCGGATGATCATCATCGAGATGAATCCGCGCGTGTCGCGCTCCTCGGCCCTGGCCTCCAAGGCGACCGGTTTTCCCATCGCCAAGGTCGCGGCCAAGCTGGCCGTGGGCTATACCCTCGACGAGTTGCGCAACGACATCACCGGTGGCTCGACTCCGGCCTCCTTCGAGCCGACCATCGACTATGTGGTCACCAAGATCCCGCGTTTCGCCTTCGAAAAATTCCCCCTGGCGGACGCCCGGCTGACCACCCAGATGAAATCGGTGGGCGAGGTCATGGCCATCGGCCGGACCTTCCAGGAATCGCTGCAGAAGGCCCTGCGCGGTCTGGAGATCGACCGTTACGGTCTGGACGAGATCGTCGATCTCGCCGATCCCGAGGCGCAGGAAAAGATTCGACTGGAGGTGCGCCAGACCGGCGCCGAGCGTCTCTTCTACGTCGCCGATGCATTCCGTGCCGGCATGACGCTCGATGAGATCCACGAACTCAGCCGCATCGATCCCTGGTTCCTGGCTCAGATCGAGGATCTGGTCGCCTCGGAGGGCGCGCTGCGCGCGGGAGGACGCGCCGGGCTGACCGTCGAGAGTCTGCGTGCGCTCAAGCGCAAGGGTTTCTCCGATCGGCGCATCGCCGGTCTGCTCGACGTCAAAGAGGCGGAGGTCCGCGAGCTGCGCCACGAATGGGGTCTGCATCCGGTCTACAAACGGGTCGACACCTGCGCGGCCGAGTTCGCCTCCAGTACCGCCTACATGTACTCTACCTATGAGGAGGAGTGCGAGGCCGAGCCCTCCGACCGGCGCAAGATCATGGTCCTGGGCGGTGGTCCCAACCGTATCGGTCAGGGTATCGAGTTCGACTATTGCTGCGTCCATGCCGCCTTCGCCATGCGCGACGACGGCTTCGAGACCATCATGGTCAACTGCAACCCCGAGACGGTTTCGACCGACTACGACACCTCCGATCGTCTCTATTTCGAACCGCTGACCCTGGAGGACGTGCTGGAGATCGTCGCCAAGGAGAAGCCCTTCGGCGTCATCGTGCAGTACGGCGGTCAGACCCCGCTGAAGCTGGCGCGTGCGCTGGAGGCGGCCGGCGTGCCCATCATCGGCACCACCCCGGACAGCATCGACCTGGCCGAGGACCGCGAGCGCTTCCAGCAGCTGATCCAAGAGCTGGGCCTGCGTCAGCCGCCCAACGCCACAGCGCGCAGCGAGGCCGAGGCGATCGAGCGCGCCGCGCAGATCGGTTATCCGCTGGTGGTGCGGCCCTCCTACGTGCTGGGCGGGCGGGCGATGGAGATCGTCTACGAGGAGGCCGAGCTCAACCGTTATATGCGCGAGGCAGTGCGGGTCTCGAACGAGTCGCCCGTGCTGCTGGACCGCTTCCTCGACGATGCCATCGAGATCGACGTGGACGCCATCTGCGACGGCCACGACGTGCTGATCGGCGGGATCATGGAGCACATCGAGCAGGCTGGCGTGCATTCGGGCGACTCGGCCTGCTCGCTGCCGCCCTACACTCTGCCGCCGCTGATCCAGGATCGGATGCGCGAGCAGATGACCAAGCTCGCCCGTGCGTTGAACGTGGTGGGCCTGATGAACGCCCAGTTCGCGGTCAAGAGCGACGCCGTCTTCATTCTCGAAGTGAATCCGCGCGCCTCGCGGACCGTGCCCTTCGTCTCCAAGGCCATCGGCATTCCCCTGGCCAAGGTCGCTGCGCGTTGCATGGCCGGCAAATCGCTGGAGGAGCAGGGGCTGACGCGCGAGGTTCGGCCCAAGCACTATTTCGTCAAGGAGGCCGTCTTCCCCTTCGTCAAATTCCCGGGCGTCGATTCGGTGCTGGGTCCCGAGATGAAGTCGACCGGCGAGGTCATGGGTGTGGGCGAGAGCTTCGGCGAGGCCTATGCCAAGTCTCAGGAGGGGGCTGGCACGATGCTGCCTCGCAAGGGCGGCAGGGCTCTGCTCAGCGTGCGCGAGGCCGACAAGGTGCGGCTGATCCATGTGGCGCGCGATCTGCTCGATTTCGGCTTCACGCTCTATGCGACCCACGGGACGGCCGCTGCGGTGCGTGCGGCAGGCTTGGAGTGTACCGGTGTCAACAAGGTGGCCGAGGGCCGACCGCACATCGTCGACATGATCAAGAACAACGAGGTCGGCTTCATCGTGAACACGACCGAGGGGGCCAAGGCGATCGCCGATTCGGCCGCGATTCGTCGTGCCGCGCTGCAGAACAAGGTCACCTACACGACCACGATCTCGGGTGCCGAGGCGACCTGTTTGGCGTTGAAGCAACTGGACATCGTCAGCGTCAATCGGTTACAAGATCTGAACTGATTCGAACCATAGCGGGCGCCGACGAGCGCCCGTGCTCTTTTGTATATGGCCTGCAAGGGGCCTGTTTCGCGGCGCATTGCGTGCGCCGCGATAAATTCATACGAGGGAATCACCATGACCAAGGTACCTCTGACCGCCAGGGGCGCTGAGCAGTTGCGCGAAGAGTTGGATCGGTTGAAGCGGGTTGAACGTCCACGCATCATCGAGGCGATCGCCGAGGCGCGTGCCCATGGCGATCTCAAGGAGAACGCCGAGTATCACGCGGCACGCGAGCAGCAGGGCTTCGTCGAGGGACGGATCAAGGATATCGAGGGCAAGCTGTCGAACGCCCAGATCATCGACGTCACCACGCTTGCGGCGAACGGCAAGGTGGTCTTCGGTGCGACCGTCAAGGTGCTGGAGCTCGACAAGGACGAGGAGCTCTGCTACCAGATCGTCGGCGACGACGAGGCCGACCTCAAGAAGGGCATGATCTCGGTCAGCTCGCCCATCGCGCGTTGTCTGATCGGCAAGTCGGAAGGCGATGTCGCCTCGCTCGACGCGCCCGGTGGTGTCAGAGAGTTCGAGATCCTCGAGGTCCTCTACATCTGAGGCCTTCGTCTTTCGTCGCTCGTCCCGGGCAGGCTCGACGGGCCTGATCCGGGGCGGTGCGGCGAGGGTCGTCTCTGCAGTCCAGCCGCCCCTGTCGTCCCGTCCCGTTCGCCTGAATGGCGCGTCCTAGTGTCCGATCAGTTTGCGCAGGAAGCGTCCCAGGCTGCTCTTGAGGTTCTTGTCATGCTTGATCAGGCGCATGGCGGCCTCGTTGATACGCTGTGCGCTGGCCGATCTGGGGTTGAGCATGAGATGCGGCTTCTGCGCCAGGATGCTCTTCTCGATCAGCGGATCGACCGGGACGTAACCGATGCATTCGAGCGAGCCGTGCATGAACTTGTCCGTGACGCCGGTCAGGCGTGATGCGATTCGGCGTGCGTCATTGGCCGAGGTGGCGCAGTTCACGAGCAGTTTGAGCGGCTTGGCCTCCTCGGCCAGCACGGTCTTGATGATGCCGTAGGCGTCGGTCAGGGAGGTTGGGTGCGGCGTGGTGACGATGAGGGCGTCGTCGGCCGCGAGCACGAAGCGGACGACGTTGTCTCCGATTCCCGCTCCCGTGTCGATGATGAGGACGTCGTAGCCGCCCAGTCCTTCCAGGTCGCGCATGACGTTTTGGCGTTCGGTCTCGCCCAGGTTGGCGAGTTCGGCGATACCGCTGGCCCCGGCGATGAGATCGATCCCGTAGTCCGTCTTCATGACGATCTCGGACAGGGTCTTGTGTCCACGGACCACGTCGTGGATCGTGAGCTTGGGAATGATGCCGAGCATCACGTTGAGATTTGCCAGGCCCAGATCGCCATCGAGCATGAGGACTCGGCGCCCGGTGCGGGCGATGGCGATACCCAGATTGATGGAGAGGGTGGTTTTGCCGACTCCGCCTTTTCCTGATGTGACGCAAAGGGTATGCATGGGTTGGGTCGCTATCTCGGCAGCCTGTTTGGTTGGATCATTCCGGCGTCCCGCGCGCGGGCGCGTCGGGGCGCGTCACTCGGGTCACCAGGCACTGATGCCCCTGCGCGCGCAGCTGCGCGCACCAGCGTCTGGCCTCTGCTTCGTCGGTCCATTCCTCCGCGCGCAGTCGATGAAACGCGTCGCGCGCGTCGCCGTAGCTCGATTGGCTGATTGTCAGTGTCAGCCCTTTCAGCATGGCCCCGTAGTGCCGGATGAAGAGCGCGCGGTCGATCTCGACCTTTTCGAGCGAGCGCCCGGCGAGCAATTGTACGTGCCAGCGATAACGTGGTGGAGTTTCGGCGCGCGTTTCCGAACCCGTTTCGACACTGGATTCGGTCTGTTCTGCGAGCGGTTCGGTTTCCGTGGGCACCGTTTGGGTCGCGACTTCGGGTGCCGTCTGGGTGGGCGGCGCCGGTACGCTTTCGATCTCCGCAGCTTCGGGCGGCGAGGTCGTTTTCGCAACGCGGGGCTCTTGTACGCCTGGCTCCGATTCTTCGGCCGGCGCGTTCGGCGTCTCCGTTGCCGTCGACGCCATGTCTTTGGGTTCGGTCTGGTCTTGGGGGCTTGGCTCCGTTGCTGATTGGCTTGCTGGCTCGGCGGGCGTCTCCGTGACGGGTTCGCTCGATGCCAGCTTCCGGGATTCGGTTTGGTCTTGGGAGAGGGGCTCCGACGCAGGTTCGGTTGCGGGCTCGATCGGCGGTTCCTGCGTCGGTGCCGCTGTAGCGATCTCCTGGCTGTTCGGTTCGGCGATTGGGGGCGACTTCGAGCTTGCGGCTGGTTCCTGGGCCTGTGACAGTCGGGTATCGGGGGTTGGCGCGGGGGCGATCTCCTGCAACTTGGGTAGCGGCAGCGACACCGGCGGCAATTGCTCCAGCCAGCGCGGGTCCGGTGAACCATGGGGCTCCAGAGGGAGCGGCTGGAGCGGATCGGCCAATGCGACGGCCACGGGCAAGAGCAGTGCGAGGCCCCAGCAACTCTTGTGTCTCGTCGTTCTGACGAGGGATCGGTTCGTTGCCGTCATTGTTCGTTCCCGCTCGGCAGATCGATGGTGCAGCTGGTGGTGCCGTCGCGACTTGCCTGCTCGCCGCAGAGCATCAGCTGCTCCCGATTCTCCGCGACCAGGCGCGCCGCCAGGAGAAGTTCGCGATAGGCGGTCTCGTCGGACTGTGCCAGGAGCCAACTTCCAGCCTGCCAGTATTGCTCGGAACCGATCAGGCGCGCGCCCATCTCTATGCGGTGCTGCGGGTCTGCTATCCAGGCGCGCAACAGCAGGACGGCCGGTACGGCAAGGACGATCAGTGCCAGGATCGCAAGGGCCTTTGGCGTCGGTCGCAGGAGTCGGGCGAGGACATTCGGTCGCTGCGTGGCCGCGAAGAGCGTTTCGAGTGCCTCGGCGTCCTGGTGGCGCATCGCCTTATCGGGATCGTAGAGACGCGATAGCGGGTCGATCCTCCACCCCTCGATTCCCTTGAGCATCGTCTCCCGGTAATACCCCATGCGCTCCTGGCGCGTTCGGAACAACCAGGTGCCGTCCGGCTGGTCACCCAGCTCGCCCAGCGTGAGCCACTCGGTCGCCAGCTCAAGGTAGGCCTGACTGATTGGGGTCGTCGTGCTCTGCATGAGAACGGGTTGCTCGGGGAGAGGCTCTCCGGCCAGGCTGTCGTCGAACGGGATCTCGGTCATCAGCGTCATGCGACCGAAATCCTGGCGCACATGGGTGAGCAGCTTCTGGTCGGATTCGGTCGAGCTGTGGGCGCCGATCAGCAGATAGAGTCCATAGAGCGGCTGCGGCAGCCCGGCGCGCAGTCGCGTGACGGCCTTGAGCAGATCCGGCAGGTTGTCCAGGAGCTTGCGCTCGCAGGCCAGCGGAAGCAGTACCCGATGCGCCGCGACCAGGGCGTTGCGGGTGAATGGATTGAATGATGGTGGGCAGTCGAGCACCACATGGTCGAAGTCGATCGAGAGGGAGGGCAGGGAGGCGAGGGCCTGAAGGAGCCGGGTGTGGCCGTCCTCCATCGTGGCCAGCGAATCCTCGAGCGCGCCCATTGCCTCGCCGGCCGGGGCTAGGTAGATCTCGGTGATCTTGGTCGCTCCGATCATTTCTCGGGTCAGCTTGGCCTCGGTGATGGCGCTCTCGCTGCCGCCGCGGTCTTGGCCCTCGTACCCCATGGCCCGGCTGGCGCTGCGTTTGGGGTCGAGGTCCACCAGCAACACCGAATGGCCCGCTGCGGCCAGGCCCAGCGAGAGGTTGATCGCTGTCGTGGTGGCGCCGACGCCTTCCCGCTGGCCGAAGACGGCGATGATTTCCGGTGAAAGCCTTGGCTGTTGCTGTGTCTTGCGTGTCATGAGGCCACCGCTTTGGAAGTGAGAGGAGCTGGAATCGATCGGGCGGTGCATGCGCCCCGCGCTTTCCTGTCAGGGCTCGGCGGCGGCGCCGTATCGGCGGCTGGCGTTCCCTGCGATCGATCCTTGGACGTCATCTTCTGGTCCGTTCCCGCGATTCGCTCAGCCTCGTCCACCCCGCGATACCCGAGCGAGAAACCAGTCCATTCCACTGGTCGGAAGCAAGCGTTTGAGCGTACCGAGCAGGTATGTCGGAAAGGTGACATAATAACGCGCCTTCGGTCTCGGGTTCTCCAGCGCGTGGACAAGCCTTTTCAGTACCGCCTCGGGTGGCAGGGTGAAGGGCTGCGCGGCTCCCTGCTTGGTCAGGCGCGCCTCGGCCAGCAGGTAGGCTTCGCGGTGCGGGCTGCGCTCGATGTCGATTCGGTCCCTGAAGGCGCGGTGCGCGTTCTCGCGAAAGCGGCTCAGAATGGGGCCTGGCTCGATCAACGAGACCTGAATCCCGGTTCCGCGCAGCTCAAGGCGCAGGGCGTCGGTCAGACCTTCCAGGGCGAACTTGCTGGCCACATAGGCCCCGCGAAAGGGGAGTGCGGCCAGTCCCAGTACCGAGCTGTTATGGACGATCCGCCCATGTCCCTGGCGACGCATGATGGGAACGACCCGGCAG
This sequence comes from Thiorhodococcus fuscus, assembly GCF_042682685.1. Classification (NCBI taxonomy): domain Bacteria; kingdom Pseudomonadati; phylum Pseudomonadota; class Gammaproteobacteria; order Chromatiales; family Chromatiaceae; genus Thiorhodococcus; species Thiorhodococcus fuscus. The sequence continues at coordinate 192,811 of NZ_JBHUHX010000052.1, read as the reverse complement.
GTCAGATCGTGCCATCCGAGCAGATTCGTTTCCAGTTGCGCGCGCAAGGTGTCGCGGCTGAGGTCCTCGACCGCGCCGGGTTGTCCGTAGGCGCCGTTGTTGAAGAGCGCGTCCAGACGGCCGCCGGTGAGCGACAATGCCTCATCGAGACCTCGACGGATACTCTCGGGATCGTCCAGGTCCAACTGGACGGCGTTCAAGCCCTCGGAGGCGAGTCGGGCGACGTCCTCGGGGTGGCGCGCCGAGGCGATGACCGTCCAACCGCGTGCGGCCATGCCCTTGGCGCACTGATAGCCGATTCCGCTGGAACAGCCGGTGACGAGCAGCGAGGGCGCATCGGTTTGGTGCATGAGGGTCAGAGTTGATCGATGGCGTCAGAAAGCATGTATCCATTAAGGCGGATCTCGCCGTCGGCTGCAACCGTTTCGACCTCTGTCGGCCAACGGCCGAGAGGCTAGATTTTCGATGCGCGAAACCCGATTGGTTTCGCGTCTTGGTCCACTGATGTTTGATTGAGGAATGACAGATGCCGTTCTACGAGTATCGTTGCGAGAGCTGTGGTCATGAGCTGGAGAAGATGCAGAAGATCAGCGATCCACCGCTGACCGACTGCCCCGCCTGTGGTCAGCCCGCCCTGAAGAAGCTCATCTCGGCCGCCGGGTTCCGTCTCAAAGGCGGCGGCTGGTACGAGACCGACTTCAAGAAGGGCGGAACCAAGAAGAACCTGCATGATGGCGGGGAGAAAACGGCCGCCTCCAAGCCGGAAAGCTCCTCGTCCACAAAATCCTCCAAAAAGGACGCCGCCTGAGGGTTTTCCGGGTTTCGCAAGACCCCGTCCGGATCCTGCAGGCGCGTCCCGAGGTCCGGATGGGGCGATTGCGGAATCCGTGAGGCATCGAACCCCTTCTCCGCAGCGCGTCGATCTTGGGTGCCGTGTTCAGGTGTCCGACGTGGATCCTGGGTCGCCCAGATCGTCGCGTGTCGCTTCGTACTTGCGCTAACCAATTGCGAACAGTACTCTTCCCTGCTTTTTCATGATGGTCCCAGGCCGTTTCCGAGCCGGGCCGTACACCGTTAACAGATGGGGCGATAGACCGATGCGCACGCATTATTGTGGAGACTTGAACAGCAGTCATGATGGCCAGGAGGTCGTGCTCTGCGGCTGGGTTCAACGTCGGCGCGACCATGGCGGCGTCATCTTCATCGATCTGCGTGACCGCGAGGGCTTGGTCCAGGTGGTGTTCGATCCGGACCGCGCCGAGATTTTCTCGCGCGCCGAGCAGGTCCGCAGCGAATTCGTGCTCAGGATCACCGGTCGGGTGCGTCCGCGCCCCGAGGGGACCATCAATCCGGACCTGTCGACCGGCGAGATCGAGGTTTTGGGTCTGGATCTGGAGATCCTGAGCGCCTCCGAGACCCCGCCGATCCAGCTCGACACCCATTCGGCCGACGCCTCGGAAGAACTCCGGCTGCGCTATCGTTACCTCGACCTGCGTCGCCCCGAGATGCAGACGCGTTTGCGTACCCGCAGCCGCGTCACCCAGGTGATGCGCAATTTCCTCGATGCCAATGGCTTCCTGGACATCGAGACGCCCATCCTCACCAAGTCCACCCCCGAGGGCGCGCGCGATTATCTGGTGCCCAGCCGCACCCATCCGGGCGAGTTCTTCGCGCTGCCCCAGTCGCCGCAGCTGTTCAAGCAGCTGCTGATGATGTCGGGCATGGACCGCTACTATCAGGTCGCCCGCTGCTTCCGCGACGAGGACCTGCGCGCCGATCGTCAGCCCGAGTTCACCCAGCTCGACATCGAGGTCTCCTTCATGACCGAGGATGAGCTGATGGGGATGATGGAGGGGATGATCCGCACCCTCTTCCGCGAGGTGAACGGGGTCGAGCTGCCCGATCCCTTCCCGCGTCTGACCTATGCCGAGTCCATGAACCGCTTCGGTTCGGACCGGCCCGACCTGCGCGTGCCGCTGGAGCTGATCGACGTCGCCGACCTCATGGACGGCGTCGATTTCAAGGTCTTCTCCGGTCCGGCCAAGGATCCCGACGGCCGCGTGGTCGCCCTGCGTCTGCCCAAGGGCGGCGAGCTGAGCCGCAAGGAGATCGACGGCTACACCAACTTCGTCGGCATCTACGGCGCCAAGGGTCTGGCCTACATCAAGGTCAACGATTGGGCCGCCAAGGGTCGCGAGGGTCTGCAGTCGCCCATCCTCAAGTTCCTGCCGGACGAGGCGGTCCAGGGCATCATGGAGCGCACGGGTGCCGAGGACGGCGATCTGATCTTCTTCGGCGCCGACAAGGCCAAGGTGGTCAACGAGTCGATCGGCGCGCTGCGCGTCAAGCTCGGCCAGGATCGCGGTCTGATGGCGGACGAGTGGCGTCCGCTGTGGGTGGTCGACTTCCCCATGTTCGAGCACGACGCCAACAACAACCGCTGGGCGGCCCTGCATCACCCCTTCACCGCGCCGAAGGAGGAGCAGCTCGATAGCCTCGAACAGGATCCGGGCGCCTGTCTCTCGCGCGCCTACGACATGGTCCTCAATGGCACCGAGGTTGGCGGCGGCTCCATCCGTATCCATCGCGATAGCGTCCAGCGCCGTGTCTTCAAGCTGCTCAACATCAGCGACGAGCAGGCCGAGGACCGCTTCGGCTTCCTGTTGCGGGCGCTCAAGTTCGGCTGCCCGCCCCACGGCGGTATCGCGTTCGGCCTGGATCGACTGGTGATGCTCATGACCGGCGCCGGCTCCATTCGTGACGTCATGGCCTTCCCCAAGACCCAGACTGCGGCCTGTCTCCTGACCGACGCGCCCTCGGCGGTGGACGAGGCGCAGCTCAAGGAACTCGCTCTACGCCTCAGAGCCAAGGCTTGAACTCTGGAATGCGGCGTTTCGTGATCGGCGGAACGTCGGATCCCGAAGCGGGATCCGACGCGAAGCCGGCGTCGGACGCCGGTCTGGAGGGCGCGGGCGTTGCGGAGACGCTGGAGCGCAAGCGCCCTCAGTCGGTGCTGGTCGTCATCTGTACCCGAGGCGGCGAGTATCTGCTGCTGCGGCGGACCCGCCCGGCGGGATTCTGGCAGTCGGTGACCGGTAGCCTGTCGCCGGGCGAGACTCCCAGACACGCCGCCGCGCGCGAGTTGAGGGAGGAGACCGGGCTGCTCGCGGGTGGCGCGCTCATCGACATGCGCCAGTCCGTGCTCTTTCCCATCATCCGTCCCTGGTGTAAGCGCTATGGCCCGAACATTTGCTTCAACCGCGAGTATTGGTTCGCCATCGTCCTGGATGGGCGTCGGTGCGTGCGTCTGAATCCGCGCGAACATCAGGAATACCGCTGGCTGCCGGCGCGCGAGGCGTCGCGGCTCACAGGCTCCTGGACCAATCGAGACGCCATTTTGGCCCTGGACGGCGCGCTCGGAGCGATCCCGGTCTCGCGCGGGCGCTGAAGGTCTCGCCGAACGGTTAGCCGGTCATGGCAGCAGAATGCGCTCCAGCTGTTCGACGGAAAAGCGGCGGCCCTCATTGAGCGATTTGACGATGTCCCCTATCGAGACGATGCCCAGGATCATCCCGTCGTCGAGCACCGGCAGGTGACGCACGCAGCGCTCGGTCATGACCGCCATTGCCTGGTCGAGTGTCAGGTCTGGGGGCGCGCAGACCACATGCCGGGTCATGATGTCCCGCACTGGGGTCTCCTTGGGCGAGCGTGAGTTGTGCACGGCGTCTCGGGCGTAATCCCGCTCGGAGAGCAGACCGATCGGTCCGGTGTCGTCGATCACCACCACTGCGCCGATCCGACGCTCGGCCATGAGCGAGAGTGCCTCGTGGACGCTGGCGTCGGGGGCGATCGACCAGAGACGACTGCCTTTCTGGTCGAGCAGTTCCAGGACTGTCTTCATGATTGCTCCGGACGGGGGGCTGTCTGGTATTCCGCCGTCGATTGCCGTTGCACGCTGGGCCGCGAAGGTCCTGGGATGCGAACGACCTTGCGCTAAAAGATAGACATGTGATTCCAAACCCCGAGGTTTCAACGGGGTTTCCTGGGTTTCGGTCCTGCTGGTACGCTCGGTGCCTGGCATTTCATCGCCTTTCCCCTTATGTGTGAGGGCTCTGTATCGCACCTCGTCGTCGACGGGGATGTCCGTTCGTATTCGTTCGAGAGACGTTCATGCGCCATCAAGCGACCGCCACTATCAACCGCCCAGGCACCCGTGATCTGGGTGCGCTGAGACATCTGATCCGCTTCACCCGTCCCTATGCCAGACGCATGGCGCTGGCCCTGGTGGCGCTCGTGCTCGCCGCCGGGTCCGTGCTGGCCTTCGGGCAGGTGATCCGCGTCGTGGTCGATTCGGGACTTGGGACGGGCTCGGTCGAGGCGCTGAACAGCTCGCTGGCGCTCTTCCTCGGCGTCGTCGTGCTCACCGCCGGTGCCATGATGGCGCGCAGCTATCTGCTCAACTGGATCGGCGAGCGGGTGGTGGCCGACATCCGCAGGGCCGTTTTCGAGCGGGTGCTGGAGCTCGATGTGGGATTCTTCGAGACCACCCGTGCGGGCGAGGTCATCTCGCGTCTGACCAGCGATACGGCGCTGCTGCAGGTGGTGGTGGGCTCGACGCTCGCCATGTCGCTGCGTACCTCGCTGCTGGTCGTGGGCGGTGTGGTCATGCTGGCCGTGACCAGCCCCGCGTTGACGGGGCTGGTGCTGATCGGTTTGCCGTTGGTGATCGGGCCGGCCTGGTTCCTGGGGCGGCGGGTGCGTCGGCTGTCGCGTACCAGTCAGGACCGCATCGCCGATGTCGGGGCCTATGTCGACGAGGTCATCCACGGCATCCGCACCGTGCAGGCCTGCTGTCACGAGCCGGTCGACCGGCGTCATTACGCCGAGCAGGTGGAGGCGGCATTCGACGTCGCCATGGACCGCTCGGCCAACAGTGCGATCCTGTCCGGAACCGCGACCCTGCTCACCTTCGGCGCCATCGGCGTGGTGCTCTGGGTCGGCGGGCACCGGGTGCTGGATGGCACCCTGAGCGGCGGCGAACTCTCGGCCTTTCTCTTCTATGCCATCGTGGTGGCCGGGGCCGTGGGCTCGCTCAGCGATCTGGTCGGTCAACTGCTGCGCGGCGCCGGCGCCAGCGAGCGTCTGATGGAACTGCTGGCGATACGCCCCGCGATCGAGCCGCCGGCCGAGCCGCTCGCCCTGCCGACGCCGTCGCGTGGGGAGATCGCCTTCGAGTCGGTACGTTTCGTCTATCCGGCGCGTCCAGAGGCGGCGGCACTGGACGATCTGACCCTGACCATCGCGACGGGCGAACGCGTGGCGCTGGTCGGTCCCTCGGGTGCCGGCAAGAGCACGCTCATTCAGCTTCTGCTCCGTTTCTACGATCCGGCACAGGGCACGATCCGCTTCGATGGGGTCGATATCCGTCAGGTGGATCCGAGCGATCTGCGCAGCCGTATCTCGCTGGTGCCGCAGGATCCCGTCATCTTCGGTGCCAACGCCTGGGACAACATCCGTTACGGTCTGGAGGCGAGCGACGCCGCCGTGCTGCGCGCCGCAGAGGCTGCCCATGCGCTCGACTTCATCGAGCGTCTGCCCGATGGATTCGACACCTATCTCGGCGAGCGTGGCGTCCGGCTGTCCGGGGGCGAGCGCCAGCGTATCGCTATCGCCCGCACCATCCTGCGCGATCCGGCCCTGCTGCTGCTCGACGAGGCGACCAGCGCCCTCGATGCCGAGAGCGAGCGTCTGGTCCAAGATGCCTTGGAGCGCCTCATGCACGCACGCACCAGCATCGTGATCGCCCATCGGCTGGCCACCGTGCGCAATGCCGATCGCATCCTGGTCCTGGACCAGGGCCGGATCGTCGCCTCCGGTCGGCACGATGAGCTGATGGCCGAGGGCGGGCTCTACGCCCGACTCGCGACACTCCAGTTCCAGGACGGTTGAGGGCGCGCGCAGGTTCACTAGGACACGAAGTTTCGCCAGCGGTCAGACTGCTCTGGCGGCTGAATCAAGCCGCTTCGTCCGCCGTCTCGTCTCCATCGACCGTCTTGGCCATGCGCTTGGCGAAATAGAAGATGCGCTTGAGCTTTTCGAGGATGTCGATCTCCAGCGTGTAGGCGGGGATGCGGTTTGGCTCCTCGGCGACCAGGCGGCGTGCCTGGTGGGCGGCCGCCGACTCGGCAATTCGGGCGATCTCCTGTTTCATCGAGGTGACGGTGCGTGCGGCGATCTCATTGTTCTGCGCGACCGCCTGTAGCGCAGCGGCCAGCGAGCGACTGACCGCGCGGTGCAGTCCGAGCAAGACCTCGCGGGTTGGTTCGCTGATGGAGACGTCGGCGTCGATCCGCTCGCGTCCGCGGTCCACCAGATCGGTCTCGATCAGGTCGCCGATGTTCTCCAGATCGTTGGCTGCATCCAGCAGGCGCAGCAGTTCGCGGGTCTGTCGCTCGGTCAGGGTGCTGCGGCTGATTTGGCCGAGATAGGCGATGATCTGCGCGTGCAGTGTGTCGACGTCGTTGTCCAACAGCTCGATCTCGCGCAACGCCTGGCGGTCTCCGCTCAGGATGGCCGGCATGATGCGTCTCATCATGGTCTGAACGCTTTCGCCCATGTGCAGGATTTCGAGCCGTACCCGATCGAGCGCGAGCGACGGCGTCGTGAGCAGTTCCTCGTCGAGATACTTGGCCTGGACGATGAAGGTTTGTTCGCCGAGCGGTTTGTCCGGGATCAGCCATTCGGCCAGGCGCGCGAACTGTCCGGTCAGTCCGATGAAGATCAGGGTGTTGGCCAGGTTGAAGATGCTGTGCGCGTTGGCGATCTGGCGTGGAACCTCGGCGGCCAGTCGCGCGCTGCCCGAGAGTTCTGGGTACGCGGGCGAGACCCACTGGACCAAGAGCGCGAGCTGGTCGATCAGCCCGAACCAGATGATCACCCCGGCGACGTTGAAGATGACGTGAACCAGCGCGGCCCGCACGGCCTCGCGCGGCTTGCCGATGGAGGCCAGCATGGCGGTGACGCAGGTGCCGATGTTGGCGCCGAAGGCGAGCGCGATTCCCGCCGGGAGGGTCAGAAAGCCCTGGCTGGCCATGACGATCGCGATGCCGGTGGTGGCGGCCGAGGACTGGATCAGTCCGGTGAAGACGGCGGCGACCAGGATGCCGACCACCGGTCGTTCGAGCGTGGTCATGAAATCCAGGAACGGCTGGTAGGTCCGCAGTGGTGCCATGGCGTCGCTCATGACCGTCATCCCGAAGAAGATGAGCCCCAGTCCCATGATCATGCTGCCGTAGTGCCGGGCCGATTCGCGCTTGCTCGCGAAGGGCATGGCGAAACCGATGCCGATCATCAGCAGGGCCGCCTGATCGATGCGAAAGGCGATGAGTTGGGCGGTGACAGTGGAGCCGATGTTGGCCCCCATGATGACGCCGACCGATTGGGCGAGCGACATGAGCCCGGCGCTGATGAAGCCGACGACCAGCACGGTCGTGACCGATGACGAGTTGATGATGGCGGTCACGAAGGCGCCGGTCAGCGCCCCCATGAAGCGGTTGGTGGTGAGCTTGGCCAGGATGCCCTTCATGCGCTCGCCAGCGACCGCCGTGAGCGCGGTCGCCATCTGGTCCATGCCGGACAGGAACAGGGCCAGACCGCCGAACAGACCCATCCCCATGAATGTCCAGTCGATGCTGTCCGTCCCCGAGAGGCCGTCGGCGGCACTCGCCGCGCCCATGATCGCGACCATCGACAGGCCGAGCACGAGGCGCCATCGACCTAGCGACGCATGGCCTGGGCTGATGCTGACTGTCGCTCGCCTCATGGTGAATCGGTTCTCGTCTGGGTGTGCACGGACTTGACGATGGTGACCGGGATCCGGGCGCGATGCGTGACGCGTTCGGCCACCGAGCCGATAAACAGATGTTTGAGCCCGGTCAGCCCCTTGCTGCCCATGACGATCATGCTGGCCGAGCGCTGGACGGCGATCTCCAGAATGCGGGAGCTGGGAAGGCCCTTGACCAGAAGCGACTCAAGCTCGTTCGGCTTGCCGAGCTCGGGGTGCCGTTTGCCGAGGGTGCGTAGAAAGTCGCTCAGCATGTCCGCTGCACCGTCCTCGATCCGGTGCAGCTGCTTCTTCTTGAGCGCGCGGCTGTAATAGCCCTGCATGGTTCCCGGGTCATGGACCACGTGCAGGATGAGCAGGGGGCTCTTGTGGCACTTGGAGAGCTCGACCGCCCACAACAGGGCCGCCTCGGAATGGCTGGAAAAGTCGACAGGGACCAGGATGGGGCGGATGTCCGTCTCGTTGCTCATGGGTGTTCCGGTGCGGTTCGTCTTGCGTGATGCACACGGCGTGCATCGACCGTCCGTGAGTGTACAATTTGCGCTCCGTATCGAGTGCCCACTCGGTGGACCCCGTCAGCGCGAGGAAATGGAGTGTCAACCGCTAGCGATCGATCACGCCCCATGCGAGGACTCTCCTTCTGGGTCGTCGTCTTCATTCTCGTCTTCAGCCCCCTGCCGTTCGCAAGCGTTCGTCCGGTCTGGTCGCATCTCTATGCGGTGCTGGTCGCGGTCGGGCTGCTCGCCTATGTCTTCGACCGCTGGCGTGCCGGGCGGGCCATGCCTGGCGTTCCCTGGCCGCTCGGCATCGCGGGCACCTTGATGGCCCTGGTGGCCTTCTGGGGCTATCTCCAGGCCGTGCCCGGGCTCTTTCCCGCATGGCAGCATCCAGTTTGGGCAGAGACGGCCGGCGTTCTAGGCGATCCTGATCTGAAAGGCTATCTGTCCCTGACGCCCGAGCGCACGTTGACGGTTGCCACCAATTATCTGAGCTATATCGGCTTCGGTTTGCTGGTGGTCTGGCACGCCCGGCGTCAGCGCAATGTCGAGCTTCTGCTCAAGATCTTCGTCGCCGCCCAGGCAGGTTATGCGCTCTACGGTCTTAGCGTCTATTTCTCCGGGCTGGAGACCATCCTCTGGTTCGACAAGACCGCCTATCAGGGCGTCTTGACCAGCACCTTCGTCAATCGCAACAGCTACGCGACCTATGCGGGGCTTGGCGTCCTGGCCTCATTGGTGCTGGTGCTGCGCTATCTGAGACAGACCCTGGTCGCCGAAAAGAGTCATCGCACCAGGTTGCGCGAGTTCATCGAAACCCTGACCTCGCGGGGCTGGTTGCCGCCGATGGTCATGCTCATGTGCTTCGTTGCGGTTCTTCTGACCGGGTCGCGCATGGGCCTGACGGCCATGCTGGTGGCGTCCAGTCTGCTGCTGGCCGCCTGGACGGCGCGGCTCCAGCACGGTCAGGCGCGCACCCTCGGATCGCTGCTGCTTGGGGTCCTGCTCGGATTGCTCGTCTTCAATTTCGTCTTGAGCGGGGCCTTGACGACCGAGCGCTTCTCGCGTCTGTTCGAGGATGGCGACGGTCGCTTTCTGGTCTATCCACTCATGCTGGACGCCATCTCCGAGCGGCCCTGGACCGGCTATGGCTTGGGGTCGTTCGAGAGTGCCTTCCGGTTGTTCCGCGACGGATCCGTCACCGCCTTTTTCGATCGCGGTCACAACGACTATCTGGAGTTGGTCATGGATGTCGGCTGGCCGGCGGCCCTGATGGTCTTCCTCGCCGTCGCCTTGCTGTTCTTCTTCGCCTGGTATCTGAGCCGACGACGTGCCGACTACGAATACGCCCTGCTGTCCGTCGCCGCGACGACACAGATCGCCATCCACTCTTCGGTCGATTTCAGCATGCAGATGCCGGCCGTGGTTTTCGCCTATCTCTGCATCGCCTTGCTTGGCCTCGCGCACTGGAGTCGAGGGGACGTATCCTCGGTCCGGATCGCCGAAATGGATCGCGCCCCCCGTCGACCCGCATTGGCGTGATGGGGGCGCGAGACCGAGGCTCAGTCCTTGAACAGCAGCGGCGCCACGTCATCGAAGCGCGAGGCGAAGTGGACATGGAGTCCCTTGCTGACGTGCTCGGGCACCTCCTCGAAATCGCCCTGATTGTCGGCGGGCAGGATGAGTTCCTTGATCCCGGCGCGGCGTGCGGCGATCAGCTTCTCGCGGATGCCGCCGACCGGGAAGACCTCGCCGGTCAGCGTGATCTCGCCGGTCATGGCGATTCGGCGCACCGGCTTGTCGCGGGCGAGCGAGAGCAGTGCCGAGGCGATGGTGATGCCCGCCGAGGGGCCATCCTTTGGCGTCGCGCCAGCAGGCACGTGCAGATGGATGAAGGACTTCTCGAAGAAGGCCGAATCGGCGCCGAATTGGGCGGCGTGGCTGACCAGATAGCCGTAGGCGATCTCGGCGGATTCCTTCATGACATCGCCCAGTTGCCCGGTCAGCTTGAAACCGCGATTGAATGAGTGCGTGCGGGCCGCCTCGATCGATAGGGTTGCGCCTCCCATCGAGGTCCAGGCCAGCCCGGTGACCACGCCCGGCCCCGAGAGCTTGCGTTCGTCGCGGAAGACCGGACTGCCGAGATAGTCCTTGAGATCGTCGCGGCTGACCTGAATCGGCGTCTCCTCGCCTTCCAACATGCGCACGGCGACCTTGCGCACGATCTTTCCGAGCTGTTTCTCCAGACGGCGCACTCCTGCGTCGCGCGCATAGCCCTCGATCAGGGCGCGCAGTGTCTTGACGTCCAGCTTGACCGATTTCTTGTCCAGTCCGGCCCGCTCGATCTGGCGTGGCAGCAGGTACTTCTTGGCGATTTCGAGCTTCTCCTCGGCGATGTAACCGGAGAGCTTGATGACCTCCATGCGATCCAGCAGCGGTCCGGGGATGGTGTCGAGCTGGTTGGCGGTGCAGACGAAGAGCACCTTGGAGAGGTCGAAGCGCAGATCGAGATAGTGATCCAGGAAGTCGCTGTTCTGCTCGGGATCCAGCACCTCCAGCAGCGCGGAGGCCGGATCGCCATGGTAGGAGTTGCCGATCTTGTCGATTTCGTCGAGCAGGATCACCGGGTTGGCGGTGTCGGCGTCCTTCATCGCCTGGAGGAACTTGCCCGGCATGGCGCCGACGTAGGTGCGGCGATGGCCCTTGATCTCGGCCTCGTCGCGGATGCCGCCGACCGAGAAGCGATAGAAGCGCCGTCCCAGCGTATCGGCGATTGAGCGGCCGATCGAGGTCTTGCCGACGCCCGGCGGGCCGACCAGCAGGATGATGGACCCGGCGATCTCCCCCTTGTGGATGCCGACCGCCAGGAACTCCAGGATGCGCTTCTTGACGTCCTCAAGACCGTAATGGTCGCGATCGAGCACGCGGCGCGCGCGTTTGAGGTCGAGCTTGTCCTTGGAGTGCTTGCCCCAGGGCAGCAGGGTGATCCAGTCCAGATAGTTGCGGGTGACCGAGTATTCGGGCGAGCCGGTTTCCAGCATGCCCATCTTGGTCAGCTCCTCGTCGACCCGCTTCTGGGCCTGCTCGGTCAGGGTGAGCCCTTCGAGACGCTCCTTGAATTTGTCGATCTCGGCGGTGCGGTCGTCCTTGGCGATGCCCAGCTCCTTCTGGATCGCCTTGAGCTGCTCGCGCAGGAAGAACTCGCGCTGCTGCTTGTGCATCTTCTCCTCGACCGTGCGCCGGATCTTCTGCTGGGCACGGGCGAGTTCGAGTTCGTTGTTGAGCAGCACCAGCACCTTCTCCATGCGCTGGAGCAGCGGCACGATCTCCAACACCTCTTGGAGCTGGTCCTTGGAGGAGGTGGTCAGGCTGGCGGCGAAGTCGGCGAGATGGGACGGATCCTCCGGACCGAAACGGTCCAGAAACATCCGCAGCTCCTCGACATAGAGCGGATTGAGCGGCAGCAACTCCTTGATGGTGTTGATGACCGCCACGGCGTAGGCCTTGGTCTCGCTGCTCGGTGGCCCCTCCGGCTCGGGCAGATAGGCGACGCGGGCGACGAAGGGCGTGGTGCGGTTGGCCCAGTCGGTGAGTCGGAAGCGTTGCAGACACTCGACCAGGACCTGCAGATGACCGTCCTGCTTGTGGATGCGATGGACCCGACAGGCGGTTCCGATACGGCGAAAGTTATGGGGTTCGGCTGTCTCGGAGGTCTCGCTGTCGACCAGCACCACGCCGAGGATCTTGTGATCGGTCTCGGCAACCGCCTTCATGGTCGGCTCCCAGTGCTCGGCGGTCATCATCAAGGGGACGGCCTGGCCTGGGAAGAAGGGACGCGAGGCGACCGGAAGCAGATGGATATCGGTCGGCAGCACGTCGTTGGCGCGCGCAAGCTGAACCGGCGCCTGCGCCACCCCGTTCTCTTCTGGTTCCTGTGGGTCGGTATCCTGGATCTCTTCCGCGTATTCCTCGTCCACCATTACAACACTGTCCTCGTTCAAAAATGTCTTGACGATCGATGGTCGATTATCGATCGGTAAATTTCATGTCTTCGACAGGGAATTGCAAGCGACGTTCGCCAGTCTGGCGAAGCTGGCCACGTCGAGCTTCTCCGCCCGCAGCGTCGGGTCGATGTCTGCCGCCTCGAATGTCGCGGCGTCGATCAGTGCCGAGAGGCTGTTGCGCAGGGTCTTGCGTCGCTGGCCGAAGGCGGCGGCGACGATACGGGCGTGCAGCGCCGGGTCCTCGATCGGATGAGGCCGGGGGTGCAGCGGTCGCAGACGCAGGAAGGCGGAATCGACCTTGGGGGCTGGCGTGAAGGCGCCCGGTCCGATGCGGAACAGACTGCTGGCGCTACAGGTACTCTGAACCATGACCGAGAGTCGGCCGTAGGTCTTGTCCCCGGGATCCGCGACGATGCGGTCCACCACCTCCTTCTGCAGCATCAGGTGGAGGTCCAGGATGCAGTCGCTCTGATCGAGGAAGTGGAACAGGAGCGGGGTCGAGATGTTGTAGGGCAGGTTGCCGATGACCCGCAGCCCGCCGGTCTCTCCGGCGAGGTCGCGGAGCGAGAATTTGAGTGCGTCGACGTTGTGGATGCGCAGATCGCCCAGCGGACCGAGTCGCGCGCGCAGCGGCTCGATGAGGTCGCGATCCAGCTCGACCACGTCGAGCGTGCCGGTTGCGGTCAGGAGTCCCTGGGTGATGGCCCCTTGTCCCGGGCCGATTTCGACCAGCCGATCGCCTGGTTTGGCGCCGATCGCTGTGTGGATGCGTTGGATGACCGATGGGTCATGGAGGAAATTTTGGCCGAAGCGCTTGCGGGGTTGGTGTTCCATCGGCCAAGAGTACCCGAAAGGTCCGTCCGCGCGTAGACCCTGAGGTCGCGGTGCGGGCGGCGCGGTCGACGTGGCGATCGAACGTTCGAGTCCCACGTCCGGTTCGATCGGCGTTCTCAGCAGCTTTGGCAGACCTCGTGGGTGAATTGCTCCAGCTTGCGGGTGTCTGCGGCGAACAGCCGGATGCCTTCGGCGAGCTTCTCGGTCGCCATGGCGTCCTCGTTGAGTTCCCAGCGGAAGCTAGGCTCGTCGTAGTCGACCTTGGGGATGTCCATGGCGAGCGCCTTCTCGGGGTCGAGCTTGCGGGGAACCTCGCCATCGGTGGAGGCGAGTTCGCCCAACAGCGTGGGTGCGATGGTGAGATAATCGCAGCCTGCGAGTTCGAGGATCTCGTCGAGATTGCGGAAGCTCGCACCCATGACCACCGTCTGGTAGCCGTGACGCTTGTAGTAATTGAAGATACGGGTCACGGACTGGACGCCGGGATCCTCGTCGGCCGGATAGCCGGCGACCTTCTCGGCGTTCTTGTACCAGTCGAGGATGCGTCCGACGAAGGGCGAGATGAGGGTCACGCCGGCATCGGCGCAGGCCACCGCCTGGGCGAAGCTGAACAAGAGGGTCATGTTGCAATGAAAACCCTGGCGTTCGAGGATCTCCGCCGCGCGGATGCCCTCCCAGGTCGAGGCGATCTTGAACAGCACCCGTTCGCTCGGGTCGATGCCTGCGTCGCGATAGAGCGTCACCAGTTCCTCGGCGCGGCGCACCGTGGCCTCGGTGTTGAAGGAGAGTCGGGCGTCGATCTCCGTCGAGACGCGTCCCGGAACGATCTTGAGGATCTCGGCGCCGAAATTGACCGCCAGCTTGTCCATGGTGGAGCGCGCCTGGGCGATGCGGTTGTCCTTGCCGCGCTCCTTGCCGAACAGCACCGCGTCCTCGACCAGTTCACGATATTGCGGCATCTGGGCGGCCTTGAAGAGCAGCGACGGATTGGTGGTCGCGTCCTGCGGCTGGTAGTCCGCGATGGCCTCGAAGTCGCCCGTGTCGGCGACCACCGTGGTGATGTTCTTGAGTTGCGCCAGTCGGCTCATGGGTTGGTACCTCCGGTGTGGCTGTGGTTGTCATTCGCTCGCGGGTCTTGTCGAGCACTCTTCCTCGAACATAGTCCATCTCTATGACAGTTACGACAGGTTGAATCGCGATGGGTTTGATCTCCCGAATGACTCGCGTACCCTTCGATCATCTCCGCTCGCTGAGGGAAAGGCCAGAAGATGAGTAATTCCAGTAGGTTCGGGCCGATGTTCGGGTATGGGGAGCGCGCCGATGCCGCCACCAAGCGGATTCTCGCGGGTCAGTTCGAGATCCTGATCGAGCATCTCGATGGGGCGCGTGATAACCAGGATCCAGAATGTCTGCACGATCTGAGAGTGGCGACCCGCCGCACGCGCTCGGCGCTCGGTCAGATCAAAGGGGTCTTTGACGAAGCGACCACGGCGGACTTCAAGTCGCGTTTCGCCTGGTTGCAACAGGTGACCGGGCCGACCCGCGACCTCGACGTCTATCTGCATGGATTCGAGGATTACGAGGCGAGTCTGCCACCTGAAATGCGGGCCGCGTTGGAGCCTCTGCGTCGCTATCTGATGAACCGCTACGAGGCCGAGCGCAGCCGTTTGGTCGCGGCATTCGATTCGGATGCCTTTCAGCGTTTGATGCTTGATTGGCGCGCCTTTCTGGCCGAAGCGAGCCCGGATTCGGTCGAGGCGCCGAACGCCGATCGCGAGATCGGCGCTCTGGCTGGCGAGCGGATCCGGCGCTTGGTCAAGCGTGTGCGCCGCGAGGCGCGCGGCATCCGAGACGACTCGCCGCCCGAACAGCTGCATGAGCTGCGCAAGAGCTGCAAGAAGCTGCGCTATCTGATCGAGTTCTTCGCGCCCCTCTTCCCGGAGAGCGAGACCCGTCGGCTGATCAAGTCGCTCAAACGGCTGCTCGACGGGCTCGGTGTCTACCAGGACCTGTCCGTACAGGTCGGATTCCTGACAGATACGGCCAGGCGTATGCGAGACGAGGGTGCCGCAGACACCGAGACCCTGTTGGCCATGGGCGCCTTGGTCGGGCATCTGTTCACGCGCCGACAGGAGATGCGGACCGCCTGCGAGGCGCTCTTGGCGGAATATCTGGACGCAGGGCATCAGGCTCTGTTCCGTTCGTTGTCAGGCGCCGGGCGCTGACTGGCCGCTCCCTGCATACACAGGAGGATTTATGGACCGAGCCGACTTTAGTCGCGTGGCCGAGGCGCTGAGCTTCGCTGCGCACAAGCATCGCGATCAGAGACGCAAGGATCGGGAGGCCTCACCCTATATCAATCACCCCATCGGGCTCATGCGTCTGCTGTCGGCGGAGGCGGGGGTTCAGGATCCGGTCGTGCTCTGCGCGGCGCTGTTGCATGACACGGTCGAGGATACCCTGACGACCCCGGAGGAGCTGGACGCCTGTTTCGGGGTCGAGATCCGCTCCGTCGTCATGGAGGTCACCGACGATCGATCGCTCCCCAAGGCCGAGCGCAAGCAACGACAGATCGAACACGCCAAGGGACTGAGCGAAGCGGCCCGGTTGGTGAAGTTGGCCGACAAGATCTGCAACCTGTGGGATATGGCCAATAGCCCACCGCACGACTGGGACCTGGAGCGCCGACGTGTCTATTTCGACTGGGCGCGCGACGTGGTGGATCAACTGCGCGGAACCCATGCGGGGCTGGAGGCCATCTTCGACACGGCCTATGCGGCCAAGCCTTGACGGAACCAACCGCTCGCCGATCTTGTCTTTTCCCGCCGATTACCCGAAAGTCGCTTGCCTGGCGCCCAGGGGGCGATCTTTCCCTTATTCAAGCTCAGTCAGGAGCCTCTCATGCAGCACTTCGGGTTTCCCTTGGAAGCCATCGTGATCTTCCTGGCAGCCATCGGGCTGTCCATCTATCTCGACCTTTTCGCCCATAAAAAGGTCAAGGAGATTAGCGTCGCCGACGCCGCCAAGTGGTCGGTCTTCTGGATCTGTCTCGCCCTGAGTTTCTACGGCTATCTGTGGCTGCGCTTCAGCAAGGAATGGGCGGATCTCTATCTTGCCGGTTATGCGCTCGAAAAGAGCCTCTCGGTGGATAATCTGATGGTCTTCATGGCCATCTTCGCCTCGTTCGGCATCAAGTCGGGCCTGCAGCACCGCATCCTCTATTGGGGCATCATTGGTGCACTGGTCTTCCGCGCCATCTTCGTGATGGTCGGGACCAGTCTGTTCATGGCGAGCCCCTGGGTCGGCTTTCTCTTCGCCGCGCTGGTCGCCTGGAGCGCGGTACAGATGCTCAAGGCCCGTGGCGGAGACGAGGAGATCGAGGACTATTCGGACCACTGGAGCGTGCGTCTGACCGGCCGGCTCATGCCCATCTACACCAAGCTTCATTTCGACCGCTTCTTTGTCAAACACCGCGAACTGTCGGTCAACGGCGACGCCAGCGATTCGGTCACCCGCAACGGCCTGGTCTATGCGACGCCGGCCTTCCTCTGCCTGGCCGCCATCGAGACCTCGGACCTGGCCTTCTCGTTCGATTCGGTGCCCGCCGTCATCGCCGTGACCCAGGAGCCCTTGCTGGTCTACGCGGCCATGATCTTCGCCATCCTGGGCCTGCGAAGTCTCTACTTCGTGCTGGCGGCTTTGACGCGCTATCTGGTCCATCTGGAGAAGGCGGTCATCGCGCTGCTCTTCTTCATCGCCGGCAAGATGGTGATCCAGTCTTGGAATCACGCGATCGGCGACACCGGCATCCATATCAGCCCGGCCGTCAGCCTATTGATCGTGCTTGGAACGCTGGGTGTCGGCGTGGCGGCCTCGCTGCTCTTCCCCGGTAAGGAGGAAGAGGCCGCATAGACCGCCCGTGTCCGGGGTTTCGCCGGGGCGGTTCAATGCCCGGCGAAACCCGGCTCGGAGAAAGCCGCCAGCGTCCAGCGGCCAACCCACGGTTGCTCAGCGGGCGGCTGGCCGCCGATTTCAATCCCAAGAGACTCGATTTGACACCATGGCCGATTCAGCCAAGCCCGTGGTCGCCGCCTTCGATTTCGATGGCACCATCACGACCCGGGATACCTTCGTTCCCTTTCTCTCTCTGGCCTTCGGAAGGCGTCGTGTCGCTCTGGCCTTCGCGTCCCTCGCCGTCGAAGGACTTAAAGTCTGGCTGCGGCTCTCGACCCGCGATCGTTTCAAGGAGCTGATCGTCGCCAAGCTGTTTCGGGATGCCTCCGTGCCGAGGCTGAGTGAGGTGGGGCGCGAGCATGCGCGCCGCATCGAGTCGCTGATGCGCCCGCAGGCGCTGGAGCGCATTCGCTGGCATCGCGGGCAGGGGCACCATCTGGTGATGGTCAGCGCCTCGCTCGATCTCTATCTGGATGGGGTCGCCGAGCATCTGGGCTTTCAGGACCTGCTCTGTACCGCCCCCTCGCGCAATCGCTCTTCGTTCGACGGCGGCCTGCAAGGCCCCAACTGTCGCGGCCCGGAGAAGGTGCGCCGACTTGAGGCGCTGCTCGGCGATCTATCCGCCGTCGAGCTCTACGCCTACGGCGACTCGGCCGGCGACCGCGAGATGCTGGCCGCCGCCGATCATCCCTATTACCGGCCCTTCGAGTCGGCCTGATCCACCGCCGGGGCGACCTTCACCGACTCGCGGCACCGGCCAAACCGCCGCTGGTCTTGGGCTCTTCCAGCGACGGCTTGAGGACGAGCAACGCGACGGTGGTGATGAGCGTGCCGGTCAGGATGGCCACCGCGTACCAGCCGAGATGGCTCACGGCATTGGGGATGGCGAGCACGAAGACCCCGCCGTGCGGTGCGTGCAGTTCGACGCCGAAGTACATGGAGATGGCGCCGGTGGCGGCCGAGCCGAGGATCGCGGCGGGGATGACCCGCAGCGGATCCTTGGCCGCGAAGGGGATGGCGCCCTCGGTGATGAAGGAAAGCCCCAGCACCCCGGCGGCCTTTCCTGCCTCCCGCTCCGCCTGCGTGAAGCGGCTGCCGCCGACCAGTGTGGCGATGGCGATGCCGAGCGGCGGGGTCATGCCGGCCGCCATGACGGCGGCCATAGGCATGTAGGTGTCGCTGGTGAGCAGTCCGACCGCGAAGGTATAGGCCGCCTTGTTGACCGGCCCGCCCATGTCGACCGCCATCATGCCGCCCAGGATCAGCCCCAGGATGACCGCGTTGGTCGAGCCCATGCCCTGCAGGAAGGCGGTCATGGTATCCATGATCAACTTCACCGGGCCACCGACCACATAGATCATCAGCAGACCGACCGTGAGGGTTGAGAGCAGCGGGATCACCAGCACCGGCTTGAGACCCTCGAAATTCTTGGGCAGGTTGATCCGGTCGCGGATGACCAGGGCGATATATCCGGCGAGGAAGCCGGAGATGATGCCGCCAAGGAAGCCGGCCTCCAGGTTGACGGCGAGCATGCCGCCGATCAGACCGGGCGTGAGTCCGGGCCGGTCCGCGATCGAGTAGGCGATATAGCCTGAGAGGATCGGGATCATCAGCTTGAAGGCCGCGCCGCCGCCGATCTCCATCAGCGCCGCCGCCAGGGTGCCTTCCTCCTTGAATGCCTCGATGCCGAAGACGAAGGAGAGGGCGATGCAGAGTCCGCCCGCGACCACGATCGGCAGCATGTAGGAGACACCGGTCAGCAGGTGCTTGTAGGGGCCTTCGATCTTGCTCTTGGACGGCTTCTCGCCGCCGCCAGCCGTTGCCTGGCCTGCGGCGACGGTCGCCTCGCTCTTGGCCTTGGCGATGACGTCCGATGCGCCCTTGACCGCCGCGCCGACCGAGGTCGAGTAGAGCGGCTTGCCGGCGAAGCGCGAGGGGTCGACGTGCGTGTCGGCGGCGATGATGACCAGGTCGGCCGCCGCGATGTCCTCGTCCGTCAGTTGGTTCTTGGCGCCGACCGACCCCTGAGTCTCGACGCTGATGGTATCGCCGACGTTCGCGGCGGCCTTCTTGAGCGCGTCGGCGGCCATGAAGGTATGCGCGATGCCGGTCGGACAGGCGGTGATGGCGACGATGCGCCGACCGCCAGCCTCGGCGGCGGGCGAGGGTGCCGCCCGAGCCGGTTTGGCGGGCGCCAGTCCGGGCACCAGGGCGAGCAGCTCTTCGAGCACCGTCTGGGTCTCGCGGATGGCGCGTCCGGTCGAGACCGTGAGCATCGGTTTGCCCTCGAAGGGCTCGGTCTCGACGTGAATGTCCGCCGCCAGGAGCACGGCGTCGGCGGCGGCGATGGTCTCTGGATCCAGACGATTGGTCGTCCCCTCGGCGCCGTGGACCTCCACCTGAATCTCGTGTCCCATGAGATCGGCGGTGCGCTTGATCGCCTCTGCAGCCATGAGGCTGTGGGCGATGCCCGTTGGGCAGGATGTCACTGCAATGAGCTTGGCCATGCTGTTTTCCTCAGTGGGTTTGAGCCGCCAAAACGCAAAGGTTGGTGGGGTCGCTCATTCCCCGTAGGGTGCAATAGCGAAGCGTATTGCACCGAATGGGACGTGGGAGCGGGCATCCATGCGGCGCAATACGCTGTCGCTATTGCGCCCTACCCATGCGTCTGGGGGTCTCAACTCGGTTTCTTGATCTGGACTCGGCTCGCGAAGTCGTCGATGACGCTCATGGGTGGCAGGTGCGGACCGAGCTCGCCGAGCGCGCCGAGCGAGAAGGCCGTCGCCAGCCGGGCGCGGTCCGCGAGGCTCAAGCCGCGTGCGGTGCCGGTCAGGATGCCGGCGACCATGGCATCTCCCGCGCCGACGGTGCTCTTGACCTGGATCGACGGCGGAATGGCATGAACCGCCTGATCGCCTTCGACGAAGACCGCGCCATCTGGCCCCATCGACACCACCACCAGCCGGATACCCGAGTCGATCAGTGACATCGCCGCGTCCAACACCTCAGCCGGACCCGCCAGCGGCCGCCCGACCAGCTCGGCCAACTCGTCAATGTTGGGCTTGATGATGTCCGGTCCGTGCGTGACGGCCTCGGCGAAGGGGGCGCCGCTTGCATCCAGCAGCACCTGTTTTCCGCGCGCCTGGAGCTGATCGATCAGCTCGCCATAGATGCCGTTCGGCACCCCCGCCGGAACGCTGCCGCAGAGCACCAGCCAGTCGATCTTGGCGAGTAGCTGGTCGAGCGTCTCGGTCAGACGGGCGAGGTCGGCCGCCGTCGGCGTAAGCCCTGGGAAGTTGATGTCCGTGACCTGATCGAGCGCAGGGTCGGTGATCTTGACGTTGACTCGCGTTCGACCCTCCAGACGGACGCAGCGGTCGTCGATGCCTTTACGGGCGAACAGCTCGATAAAGGGCTCGATGTTGCCGCTGCCGAAGAGTCCGGTGGCGGCGACCTGGATGCCGGCGTCGGCCAGGAAGGAGGCGACATTGACCCCCTTTCCGCCGGCATCGGACTGCTCCCATTCGACTCGATTGACCCGTCCGGCGGCGAAGTTGGCGATGCGGGCGGTCTGGTCGATGGCCGGATTGAGGCTCAGCGTGGCGATACGGATCGGATGGCTCATGATCCTCACCTCCTCAGCGCAGCCGCCGCACGGCGGCGGCACTGGGACAGGCGAGCGCCCGCTTGGCCAGGTCGCGCGCCTGTTCCATCGAGAGTCCGCGAATCTGTGCCTTGACCGCCGCGATGCTGGGGATGCTGACCGACAGCTCCTTGACCCCGAGCCCGGTGAGGATGACGACGCCGCGCGGGTCGCCCGCGATGCCGCCGCAGACCCCGACCCACTTCCCGGCCTTCTCGGCGGCCTTCACGGTCTGGTCGATCATGCGCAGCACCGCCGGGTGTAGCCCGTCCGCCTGGCGCGAGAGCATGGGGTGCATGCGGTCGATGGCGAGACAGTATTGGGTCAGGTCGTTCGAGCCGACCGAGAAGAAGTCCGCCTCGGCCGCCAGCTCCTCGGCCATCATGACTGCGGAGGGCACCTCGATCATGATGCCGATCTCGACCGGATCGGCGCCGACCTCCTGGCGCACCTCCTCGGTCAGCGCCTTGGCGCGCTTGAGCTCCTTCAGGGTCGAGATCATGGGGAACATGATGCGGATCGGCCCCTTCCCGGAGGCACGGAAGATGGCGCGCAGCTGGGTGCGGAACAGTTCGGGTCGATTGAGACAGAGCCGGATGCCACGCTCGCCGAGGAAGGGGTTCTCCTCGACCGGCATCGACAGATAGGGCACCGATTTGTCGCCGCCGATGTCCAGGGTGCGGATGATGATCGGCAGGCCGTTCAGGGCCTCGACCATAGTCGTGTAGGCGTCCGTCTGCTCCTCCTCGGTCGGCGCCTGATCGCGGCCGAGGAAGAGGAATTCGGTGCGCAGCAGGCCCACGCCCTCGCCACCGGCCTCGACCGCCCTGGCCGCCTCCTCGGGCGCGGCGATGTTGGCGACGACCTCGACCCGCGCCCCATCGGTCATGATGGCGGGCTGATAGCAGGCGCGGCGCTCTTCCTCGCGCTGGTCGGCCATGTCGGCCTGGACGCGCTCGGCAGTGGCCCGATCGGCATCCGTTGGCGTGAGCACCAGCGTCCCGCTGTTGCCGTCGAGCACGATGTCGGTGCCGTCGGCGATGTCGAGCACCGAGTCGCCCGCGCCGACCAGGGCCGGGATGCCGAGCGAGCGGGCGATGATGGCGGTGTGCGAGGTCGGTCCGCCCGAGGCGGTGCAGATGCCGAGCGCCAGAGCCGGATCCAGCTTTGCCGTATCCGAGGGACTGAGGTCGTCCGCGACCAGGATCACCGGGGTGTCGGGCAGCTTGGGATCGTCCTCGATCCGCTCGGCCAGCAGACGCAGAACGCGGCGTCCGACGTCGCGCAGATCGACCGCGCGGGCGGCGAGCAGGGCGTCCTTCTGGGCGGCCAGTTCCTTGGCCTGCTGGCCATAGCTCTGTTCCCAGGCATACCCGGCGCTGCGTGACTCGTCCCGAATGCGCGTCCTGGCGGCCTCGATGACCCCTTGATCCTCCAGGAACTCGGCATGCGCCCGGAAGATGGCGGCCTTGCCCGCGCCGTAGCGTGACTTGACCTCTTCGTACAGCTCGGCCAGCTCCCGCTTGGCGCCTTCGATGGCGCGCTCCAATCGCGTCAGCTCGGCGGACGGATCGCGTGCCGTCGCCGCGACCACGATCTTGCCGCGCTGGTACTGCCAGACGGGACCGGCAGCGAGGCCGGGCGAGGCCGCGACACCGGCGATGCTCCGACCCTCCCAGTCGATCTGTTGCCTCTCGCTGTCTGCGGCCGGTGCGTCTTCCTCATCCTCCAGTCCGGCCTCGATGGCCTCGCGCAGCGCCGCCAGTGCCGCGTCGGCATCCGGACCCTCGGCCATGACACGGATGGTCGCGCCCGACCCGATCCCGAGATTCAGCAGCGCGATCAGGCTTTTGGCATCGCCCGCCCGATCGCCGTGACGCACCCGGATGGTGGCGTCGAAGCCCTTGGCGATGTCGACCAAAGCGGTCGCCGGACGCGCATGCAGACCGTGCGGGCTGTCGATGCGGATGTCGAAGTGGTTGGGCAGATCGTCGGGGAGTGGCTTCGGGGCCGTCGGCGACGCCGGCTCGGCGCCCGAGGAGAGTCGGCGCTCGATGTCGGCCGGATCGTGCGTATGGGCCAGACGTTCGGCCTCGGCCGGATCGCCGAGCACGTCGGTGAGGTTGGTCAGGATCTGCAGGTGCTCGTCCGACTTGGCGGCGATACCGACCACCAGATAGACCCGATCGCCGGGGTTCCAGTCCACACCGTCCGGCACCTGGAGCACCGCGACGCCGGTGCGCCTGATCAGCCCTCGGTCCTTGGGCACCCCGTGCGGGATGGCGATGCCATTGCCGAGGAAGGTGTTGGCGACCTTCTCTCGCGCGAGCAGGCTGTCGACATAGCCGGGTTCGATATAGCCGGAATCGATCAGGATCTGGCCGACCTGACGGATGGCGTCCGTCTTGTTCGCGGCACTCGCCCCGAGGCGAACGGCCGATGCGTCCAATGAGAGCATGTTGAGCCTCCTCTAGTTATTGAGCGGCCAGCTTCCAGCCGCCAGCCTCCAGCACTTCTGTCTGGTCGCTGGAAGCTGGCGGCTGGTGGCTTTCTAAAGCGACACGCCGAACTGCATGCCGATCACGGTCGCGTCCGGGATGTCGCCGGTGCCGCCGGGCTGGACGACGTATTGGATATCCGGCTGGACGTAGGCGAACTTGGTGAGCTGGATGCGATAGCCGAGCTCGAACATCCACTCGTAATCCGGCCGCCCCTTGCCGAGCGCCTCCTGCGCGTCGGCGTAGTCGTCGCTCAGCGTGCCGTAGGTGGTGCCGAAGATGAGACGGTCCTGATTGCGCCTTTCGAAGGGGCCGAGGTACTGAGCGCCGAAGCTGGTTTGGAAGGGCACCAGCGCGGGCTCCTGCTGGTTGGTGTAGGCGAGTGTGCCGAAGAGGTAGAGCCCCTGGTCGGAGCCCTCGCGCTCCTGGGTCACCTGCTGGTCGATCTGAGCGTAGTAGCGGATGAAGGTGTCGGTGGTGTCGTCGGCGTTGAAGTTGGGCATGTCGAAGGAGACGTTGTTGAGCCCGAGGCCGAAGTGGCCGGGCTTGGCGCCCATCCGCCAGTCCCATTCCAGCTGAACCATGACGGAGATGCCGTCGCTGTCGCGGAAGGTGAAGTCGGTGCCGTGCAGATCCGGGTCCCACATGCGCTCGGTGAGCTGATAGGCGCCGATCTTGAGGCGGAAGTCGTCGGTCGGCGCGTATTTGTAGCGCGCGCCCCAGACGCCGTAGGGGTAGGAGGTCATGACCCCGTCGAAGAGCACGGCGCGGATCTGGCCGTCGATGCTGTTGGACAGGTAGTAGCCGTAGAAGGGCGATCCGGCGAAGTCGTCGGTCGCGGTGATGCGACCGAACTTGAGCGCATGGCGACCCGCGTCCCAGGTCTTCTCCAGGCTGAGGTTGTAGAGGAACCAGGTCTGGCCGCCGACCAGCTGCATGACGCTGTAGATGCCCCCGACCTCGGGGTCGATGCTCTCGCCGTGACGGTCGATGCCGCTCAGGTTGAAGGTCCAGCCGTCCGCACCGAACAGCTTGCCCAGATCCAGCGTCACGCCGGCGAAGAGGTCTCCCGCGTAGGCGTTCGCGTCCTCGTTGCCGCCGCTGACGTTGGCGGAGACGATGGCGTTGTAGTAGGCGAAGACGTCGATGCCCTCGGCCTTGAGCTGGGTGCGCGTGCCGCCCCAGTCGCCGGTCAGCGTGTCGCCAGAGCGCCAATCGCTCGCGAGGGCGGTGGTGGAGAGGGGCAGCATCGCCGCCGCGAGGGCGGTGAGTCCGATCCTAATGTGATTCATCGTGATCCTCGTTCGTTATCGTTGTCGTCAAGGACGTCATGCGGCGGCCCTGTGCGCGCTCTGCGGCGCGATCTTTCCGGGCGCCTCGCCACCGTGGACAGGCCGCTCACTGGCCCGCTAGGCTGGGTGCCAACTCCAGACGCCAACTCCAGACGGGGTTGGCGCCGCGCTTGCTTGGGGGTATCTGAAACCCGCCAGATGAATGGACGATGAACAGATTCACGACTCTGTGTGTAACAATTGTCATATTAGGCGCTGTGGTGCCGGCCGCAGGCGCCCCCTTGACGGTGCTCACGCGGGATACCAGCGCCATCGGCGGTCCGGCGGCCCGTCATGCCGCGAGCTTTCAGGCGTCGACCGGCGTTTCGGTCCGGCTCTCGCGCATTCCCTTCTCCGAGCTCTACGAGCGCATCATGCTGGGCTTCGTCACGGCCCAGATGCCTTACGACGTGCTGCTCATCCCCTCGGCCTGGCTGCCGGACTTCGCGCCCTATCTGGCTCCGGTGCCCGACCGCATCCTCGAAGGTTCGGTCGTCCAGGACATCTATCCGGTCTACCGCGATGCCCTGATGCGCTGGCGTAGTCGCGTCATGGCGCTGACCATCGACGGCGACCTGCACCTGGGCGCCTATCGGCGCGATCTCTTCGCGGATCCCGAGACCCGCGTCGCCTTTGCGGCCGCCTACGGTCGCGATCTGGCGCCGCCGAGCACCTGGTCCCAGTACCGGGAGATCGCCGCCTTCTTCAGCGGCCGTCCCGGCCCGAACGGCCAGCCGCTGGCCGGAACGCTGGAGGCCTACGCCCGAGGCGGACAGCGCATCTGGTACCTTTTCAGCCACGCCGCCGCCTACACCAATCACCCCGACCATCCGGGCGCCATGTTCTTCGATCCCGAGACCATGACGCCGGCCATCGACAACCCCGGCTGGGTCAGGGCACTGACCGAATTCATCGCGCTACGTCACGCCGGACCGGCGGATGCTGGGTTGCTTGACAGCGAGGCCGTGCGCACCCGCTTCGCGGCTGGGCGGGCGGCGATGGACATCGACTGGGCGGACACCGGTGTTCTGGCGGGGGCGCTGCAGGGTGTCGCGGCATCTCCGGTCGCCGGCCAGGTCGATTTCTTTGCGCTTCCAGGCAGCGACGAGGTCTGGAATCCGGCGACGCAAACCTGGGACGACCTGCCGACGCTGCGCTCCGTCACCTTTCTCGCCTTCGGCGGTTGGATCGGCGTCGTCCCGGCCTCCAGCACAAACATAGACCAAGCCTGGGACTACCTCGCCTGGCTCGCCAGCCCCGAGCACAGCGCCGAGGACGTACTCGACGGCACCTCCGGAATCAACCCCTACCGTCCCTCGCAGCTCGCCGACCCGCAACCTTGGCGCACACTGCTGGGCCAGCAGCAGGCGGACGATTATCTGCGGGTACTGCGAATGAGCCTGACCGCCGATACCATCGCCAGGGATCTGCGTCTGCCCGGCTATCGCGCCTACATCGCCGCGCTCGAAGACCAGCTCGACCGGGTGATGGCCGGAGCGATCTCGCCGGAGGCTGGTCTGCGGGCGGCGGCGGAAGACTGGGAGTCGCTCACCGACCGGCTCGGACGCCAGGCGCAACGCAGGTATTACCGTCAGGCGATGGGACTGGAGGACGCCCTCGCGACTGGATCGCCCCCATGAGGCCGGATACCGCCCCGAGTCATCGCCGCTCCGGCATCAAGGCGCGCCTGCTGCTCATCCTCGGTTTGGCGATGCTGGCCATCGCGATCGCGAGCGCCGTCGCGTTGGTTGCCCTGACGCAGATCCGCAGCCAGGTCGCCACCGTTGCCGAGCGGGAGCTGCCGGCCTCCGAGGCCGCCCTGCTGCTCGCGCGCATCGGCGAACGGCTGCAGGACCGCACGCCCGCACTCATGGTGCTCAAGGATGCGGACGCGCGGCGACGCCAGATGGACCTGATCGAGCAGGATCTGCAATCCCTCGCCAGCGAGGCCGAGCATCTGAACCGGCTCCATCCGGGTAAGGATTCGGATGCGGCGAATTTCTCCCGGCTGACCCAGGCGCTGGCCGACAACTTGCGCCAGATCGCGGCCCTGATCGAACGTCAGGCGGATCTGGGGCGCGCGGCGATCGGTCAGCGCGACCGTCTGATCCAGTTGCGCGAGCGTGTGCAGCAGATCCTCGGTCCCTCGATCCTGGCGGTCACGGATGTCGTCGACCGCGAGCCGAGCGCGCCGGAGCCGCTGTTTCGGCGCGCTGCGCTCGCCCAAGGCGTCTTGCTGGATGCGGAGCGTTTGGCCGGCTTCGCCTTCGGCGAACTGCTGATCGCGACCGAGGCGTCGAGTCTGGATCAGGTTCGCCAGTCCCGGCACACCTTCGAGCGTATTCGCGACCGGCTCGCTGGCCTGGTGCCCAGGATTCCCTCCGGCCTTCGCGACGAGCTGAGTGCCGCGATCGCCGATCTCGCGGGACAGTTGGAGCCGACGGGCGTCTTTGCGCTGCGCTCGGGCGAATTGGCGGCGATCGCCGAGGCCGAGCGGTTGGAGGTCGTGAATCGACGGATCGCCAGCCAGCTCAAATCGCGGGTGGATGCCTTGGTCCGTTCGGCCAACGCGAACATCGCACAGGTCGCGGCGGTGATGGGCGAGACCGTGCTCGCCAACACCCTGCTGTTCGTCGCGGTCAGCGTCGCCGCCATTCTGATCGCGACCCTGCTCTCTTATCGTCTGGTGGTGCGCGATATCAGCCTCAACCTGCGCGCGGTGACCCAGGCCATGCAGCGGCTGGCCCAGGGGGAGCGTCAGGCCCGTGTCCCGGCGATGGATCGGGACGACGAGATCGGCGACCTGGCGCGCGTCTTCAACGTCTTCAAGGAACAGTCTTTCCGCATGGAGACGCTGGATCGCCAGCTCACCGAGAAGTCGAACCTGCTGCTCGCGACCTTCGACAACATGAACGACGGTTTCACCGTCTTCGATGCCCAGGAGCACCTGATCGCCTGGAATCCGCGTTATCTCGAACTCTATGGGCTGTCGGATGCCGCGCTGGAGTATGGTGTCTCGCTCGCGCACATCCACGTGCGGTTGGCCGAGCGTGGCACGCGCGCCTTCACCCCGCTGGGCGAGGAGGTCGCGTTGGCCGAGCTCGTCAGCGAGCGCCGCTCGCTCACCCGCGAATACGAGGTTCGCTGTCCGGACGGACGTCTGGTCGAGCTGCGCAGCAATCCGGTGCCGACCGGCGGTTTCGTCACCATCCATCTCGATGTCAGCGAGCGGCGCGCCATGGAGCGCCAGTTGCGCCAGGCTCAGAAGATGGAGGCGGTCGGCCAGCTCACCGGCGGTATCGCGCACGACTTCAATAACATTCTCGCCGCGCTTCAGGGCAACCTGACCTACCTCGAAGAGGGCCTCAAGGATCGCCCGGACCTGTATGCGCGCTGGAAAAAGGCGATGGGCGCGTCGGATCGCGCAGCCCGGCAGGTCGAGCGACTGCTCGCCTTTTCGCGCCGCCAGCGTCTGGATCCGCAGTTGGTCGACGTCAACGCGCTGGTGACCGGCATGCTGGACCTGCTCGAATACAGCCTCGGCGACGGGGTCGTGCTGCAAAGCGAACTGGCGGTCGCGCTGCCGCTGGTTCGCATCGACCCCGGCCAGCTTGAAAACGCCCTGATGAACCTGGCGATCAACGCCCGTGACGCGATGGACGGGCAGGGCCGCATCCGCATCGAGACGGTGCGGCTCAGTGATGCCGAGGTCGAGATCCGTGTCGAAGACACCGGTTGCGGCATCCCGCAAGCGCTCATCGACCGGGTCTTCGAGCCCTTCTTCACCACCAAATCCGGCGGCAAGGGCAGCGGTCTGGGGCTCAGCATGGTCTATGGATTCGTCAGTCAGTCGGGCGGTGGCGTCACGATCGAGAGCGAGCCGGGGCAGGGCGCTCGCGTGGGTATCCGGCTGCCGGTTTGCGCCGAATCGGCAGTAGCGGACTCGGGCGAGTTGCAGGAAGATGGCGCAGTTGCGCTCTGCCCCCAGGGCAACGGCGAGACACTGCTCGTCGTCGATGACGACCCCGCATTGCTCGACCTGACCGCCACTCAGCTCGAATCGCTGGGCTACCCTGTGCGGATTGCACGGGATGGCACCGAGGCGTTGGACGTGCTGGAGGGCGATTCATCCATCCGTCTGCTCTACACGGATATCGGTCTGCCGGCGCCGTGGGACGGTTTCGCGCTTGCGGACAAGGCGCGGGAACGGAGGCCGGGGCTGAGGGTGCTCTATACCTCGGGTCAGGATCATGGGCGCCTGCAGATCGCCGAGGTGCTGCTGAAAAAGCCAGTGCCGCTCGATCTGCTGGCGAGAACGGTTGCGCGTCTGCTCTCCGCTTGAGGGTGGCCAGGCGTTTCGAAGCCTCCGCTTTTGGGGCTGCGGAGGGTACGCCGAAAGGGCATTGCGCTGCGTTTTTGTGTCATGTCCACGCCCGATGTCCCATGTTTCGCCCTGTTTGGCTGTGTTTCTCCGGCCCAGGATGGTTGGATCAGTATGGTGATATGACTTCCGTCGTGGGACCATAGTGTGCATAAGCCGTCCATGTCGTTCACGTGCTGTATCGCGTCCGCCGTGATCCGCGTTGGATGATTCCCGGTCCGGCGACCCGCGCGCCCTCCTTCCAAATAAGGTAGCCATGAAAGTCCCCAAACGTCTCGAGCCCTTGATCCAGGAAGGCCTGGTCGACGAAGTCCTCTATGCGCTCAAGAGCGGCAAGGAGGCGGCGGTTTATGTGGTGCGATCCGAAGGGGTCGTGCGTTGCGCCAAGGTCTATAAAGAAGCGAAACAGCGCGGTTTTCACAAGCAGGCGTTGTATCGGGAAGGGCGTCAGGTGCGCAATAGCCGCCAGGCGCGGGCGATGGCAAAGGGCTCAAGGTACGGACGCCAGGAGCAGGAAGACGTGTGGCAGAACACCGAGGTCGACGCGCTCTATCGTCTGGCTGCGGCCGAGGTGCGCGTGCCTCAGCCTTACCACTTCGTCGACGGCGTATTGCTGATGCAGCTGATCACCGATGACGAGGGCGACGCGGCGCCCCGTCTGGACGACGTGGATTTGAGCCCCGATCAGGCCCGCGTCTATCACGCCTCGCTGATCGCCGACGTGGTGAGGATGCTCTGTATTGGACTGGTGCATGGCGACCTGTCCGAATTCAATGTGCTCGTCGATCCGCAAGGTCCGGTGATCATCGACCTTCCTCAGGCGGTGGACGCGGCGGCGAACAACCATGCCTCCTGGATGTTGGCGCGCGATGTCAACAATCTGGCCGCCTATTTCGGACAGTTTGCGCCCGAGCTGCTCACGACCAGCTACGCCCAGGAAATTTGGCACCTGTATGAACATGGCCATCTGACGCCGGATGTGACGCTCACGGGGCATTTCAAAGGCCAGCATCGGACGGTCGATCTCGACGCGATCCTGAACGAAATCCACGAGGCCGAGGTGGAGGCGATGCGGCGCAAGCTGGCCTTCGCCCAGGGTGAAAAAGGCGACGTCTCGTAAAATCGAGGCGACGGGGCATCGCCGCCCCGTCACCGGTCGCTCGGTCGGGGTTTCCTGTCGTCTTGAGTCCAGTCTCGCTGTTTTCAGCGTTTTTCGACGACGGCGTCGAAGACATATCCGGCGCCGCGTTCGGTGCGGATGAGTCTGGGGGTGTGGGGGTTGGGTTCGATCTTGCGTCGGAGTCTGAGGATGAGCACGTCGATCGTTCGGTCGAAGACATCCGCATCGTCGTTGTGGGTGCGCTCCAGCAGTTGCTCTCGGCTGAGCACGCGCTTGGGAGATTCGACCAGTGCTTCGAGCAGGAGGTATTCGGCGTTGGTCAGCGAGACGGGATTGCCGCTGGCATCGGTGAGGATTCGCGCGGAGAGGTCCAGTGTCCAGCCGGCGAAGCGGCGGTAGTCGTGGTTTGGGGCGGGGCTGTGAGGCGTACTGGCCAGCGCGCCGGAGGTGCGCCGCAGGACGGCCTTGATGCGGGCGGTGAGTTCGCGCGGGTTGAAGGGTTTCACGACATAGTCGTCGGCGCCCATTTCGAGGCCGAGAATGCGGTCGACGTCCGAGCCCATTCCAGTGAGCATGATGATGGGAATCGCCGAGGTTGCGCGGAGCTGGCGGGCGATGGTGAGGCCGTCCTGGTCCGGGAGGCGGATGTCGAGCAGGATGATGTCGGGCGTGACCGATTCCAGGCTGGAGCGTAACTCGGCCTCGCTGCCCGCCTCGATCAGGCTCCAGCCTTGCTGTCGCGCTTCTTCTGAGACGATCTCCCGGATGTCTGGGTCGTCATCGACGATCAGCACCTGGATCATGGGAGGCTGCTGTCGGCCGCTCAGGAGTCGATCGAGGTGCGTGCCACGATGTGCTGGGCCCAGGAGCTGTGGGTCGCCACCTCGCACATGGATCCGCCGAATTTGAAGACGGCGCGATCTCCCGTCAGGATGCGCTGGGCGGCCTCCAGGTCGTTGGGCGAGATGCGGAAGGCGGCCTCGATCACCGGGATCTGGACCGGATGGATGGCCGTCTTGCCGCACAGACCGTGGGCGATGTCCTCGCTCAACTCCTCGCTCAACAGCTCGGGGTGATCGATATGCTCGAAGACCGGCGCGGTGAGCTGGAATCCATAGGGTTTGAAGATGGTCACCAACTGGGCGATGGTGTGGCCGAGCGGGGTGCGGTAGATGGTGCGGTCGCGCGGACGGCGGATGCCGAGAATGGACAGCAGGTCGTTGCCACCGATGCGTAGCGCCAAGATGCGGCTCTGATAGTCCTGCTCCAGCATGTGATCGCGCAACGCGGTCATGCGTCCGGCATCGAAGACGTCGCGCGTTTCCAGGGTCGGCATGCAGCGATGCCGGGTATCGGCGAGCAGACCCATGTAGTCGTCGATGTTCCCGAGTTCGACCTTGGGAAAGACGAAGCCGTCCAGCTTCTCCACGCCCGGCAGTGCCAGTAGCCTGGCGAGAATCTCGGGGTTGCGGGCGCGCACGAAGCGCAGTGCCTTGGAGTCGGCCGACATTTGGTCCAGACAGGTCTGCAGATTGTTGAGGCCAAGCTCCAGATCCTCTTCGGAGACGGCATCCTCGGTGCAGAAGATGACCGAGCGCAGTTCGGACCAGCGCGCTCCGCTCGCGATATTCAGCAGGTCCTTGTGGGTAACCGGGACGTAGAGCGATCCGCGCAGACGGTATGCCTCAAGCATGTGAAAGACCTCGTATGAGCGAGACGGTCTGATCGGGGGGCGACGGATCCAGCTTGCCTGGGATGCTGAGCTCGCGTCCGGGGTGCGGATCGAGTGCGGGCGGGCGTGGAGCATCGTCCTGCGCAGGTCGTTTCTCGATCGGTGGGCGGCTAGTCTGGGTCAGGCCCGAGATGGTTGCATTCAGGCGCGTCATGGGAAGGTCATGTGAAGCGGATCAGCGGGCGAAGCGGCCGAGCGTTGCGTCGAAGATCTGCGAGCCGCGCGGGGTGATGGCGTAGTCGCACGCGGCCATGAAGGCCCCGTCGATCAGACTGTCTCCGACACCGATGCTCATGATCGCCTCTCCCGACTCGCGCAGACGCTCGATCAGATAGCGGACCGCGTGCTCCTTGCCGAGCCTGGCGGGCAGCACGGCCAGATTGTTGGCGTTGCGGTGCAGATGATAGCGGTCCTGGCGCGCGCTCACCCAGGGCTGTATGACCTCATGCTGAAGCCGGTCCAGGTCGGCGCTCCGGCCAGATCGGTATTTGGCCACCAGATAGAAGGGTAGCCCGTAATCCTCGATGATGCGGATGCGGACCGACAGGTCCAGACGGGCGACTAAGGACTCTGCCGTATCGAGCAGTCCGCTCAGCGCGTCGATGGCCTCCCCCGAGACCGAGTGCATCCGCTCCATCCAGCGGGCATCCGGGTCGCCCTGGGGATCCAGGATGACCCCGCCATAGTCGATGATGCTCCAGCTTCTGAACGGTAGATCCACGCGGCGCAACGCGCCCTGATCCCGCGCGGTGGTTGGGATCAGGGTCGCGTTGCCGTCCAGCAGCCGCCAGAACGCCCGCTGCCCCTCGGTCATGAAGGAATGGGCCGAGCCGTCCTTCAGATAGGCGACCGGGTAGGGGTCTTCGTCAGGAGGGCATTTCGGGCGGCTCTGGAACAGTGTGTCGTCCAGGTCGAGGAAGACCAGTGTCCGCACGCTCAGGCCAGTTCGAACTCGGCCGGATCGAGGCTCAGCTCCATGGCGATCTTGCGTGCGACGCGCTTCTCGTCGTCGTCGAAATTGCCGTCGGCGCCGGCGATCGAGATGATCAGACGCAGGATGAGACGCGAGGCGGCATCGTTGCTTTTCATCTTGCGGATGGCGTCGTAGGCCTTGGCCTCGCCCAGATCCTTGTCGAACTCGATCTGCGTGACCGCGTTCTGGAACGCCTCGATCAGCTCCTTGCCGGAGAAGACCGACAGCGGCTCGTAGTTCTCGATGAAGCGCATCATCTTCTGCTTCTCTTCCGAGGAGATGTTGCCGTCGGCCATCGAGATGAGCACGGATCCGCTCACGGCGGCGTTGAGGAAATCCTTGTTCTTGAACTTCATCGCCTCGTTCTTGAGGTCGTTCGCTTTCTGTTTCAGGTTGTTCAGGAAGTCTTGAAAGGCCATGGTGGCACCTGTGTGATGATTCTCAGTGGATTGAAAGCGGCGTTTGGGCCGGTTCGTGCATCGGACGTGGATCGTCCGCACCCAACTTGGTCCAGCCGCGCTCGAATTCGTTCGTTTTGGCGTGTCGGAGTTCCCTATCCGGTATCTTTTGATCCGCTTCCCTGTCTCTAAGGGGCGGGCGCCCCGTGGGTCTCGCTCGGTGCCTGGATTCTAGCAGAGTCCCCCGGCCACACGGGCCTGATGCGCCCCGTTGTTCAGTCCTTGCGCCCGCGTGCCCATTCGAGGTCCCAGCGGTGGGCCAGGTCCATGTCGACATGGCCGCGATAATAGTCGACCAGCTTGGTGACCTTGACAGCGCCGCCCTGATTCTCCAGTAGCGCGATGGCGCACATGGGGCGGTCGTTGCGGTGCGAGTCGAGTTGGATCTCGATCTCGGGCTGTCCTGGGGTCTTGAGCGTGATGCGCGCGTCCGACTCGGCCCAGTTGGGCGCGCCCTCGTAGATGAAGGCATAGACCAGGACCCGGCGGATCCGGTCCCATTGCTGCCCGTTGATGCGGAGGTTCTCACCCTCCGATCGGGTGCCGGTGCGGTCGTCGGCGTCCAGAGCGATGTAGGGCGGGGTGTTGTAGCTGCCGAAGGTGTTGCCCAATGCCTGAACGGCACTCTTGTCGCCGTCGGCCAGTTCGTAGAGGCAGCCGATATCCAGGTCGGTCCGCTTGGGGCCGAATCCGCCGAACAGGCCCTTCTTCTTGGGCTGTGGCAGGCTGCGCCATTTGAGATTGATGAGGATCTCGCCATGGCTCGCATTGGCGGCCTTCTCCAGCGCCACCGAGTTGCCGCGCTTTTCGAGTGTGATCTTGCTCAAATCCACTGGCGGTGCCTGCGGTTTGGGCGGCTCCGGTGGAGGCGGTGGCGGGGTCTCGGCGACGGTGCCGCCGAAGTGGGTGACCAGCGCATCCAGACCGCCGTTGAAGCCTTGGCCGAGCGCGCAGGTGCGCCAGACGCCGTCCTTGCGATAGATCTCCAGCAGCATGAGTGCGCGCTCCTGGGCGAAGTCGCTGCCGCTGAAGGCGAAGCGTCCGGCCTCGCTGCCCCCGTCGATGAAACGCACCTGTCCGCTGGCGATTTGCGACATGGTACCAGCGCCGTCGATGGCGGCGGTGAGGGTCAGGCGCTCGATGCTCGGCGGCAATCGGCCGAGGTCGATCGAGAATCCGGCTGCGTCTCCGGGTGGCGTGGCGAGCGAGACGCCCCCGCAGGGCGTGGTCGGTTGATTGAAGAAGGTCATGTAACGCTCGTCGGCCAGCTTGCCGTTGGCGTCCAGACCGAAACAGGCGATGTCGACGCTCATGCCTGGTGCGTTCACCGTGACCCCGAGCGTGAAGCGTTGGCCGTTCGGTACCAGATCGGCGACCTTCGCCCGTTGTCCGTGTGTCAAGTTCATCCGCTCATTACCTCGGTGGATGATTTCAATGGGGAGTCGAACCGCAAAGACGCAAAGGGCGCAAAGGGTTGAATCTTGTAGGGTGCAATAGCGAAGCGTATTGCGCCCTACCCACGAATCGAGTCCTTTGCGTTCTTCGCGCCTTTGCGGTTTATCTGAGGGCAGGGATCAGCCGACGTTGACGCCGTGCTGGAGCGCCAGCGCGCGCAGACCGCCGGCATAGCCCTGGCCGACGGCGCGGAATTTCCAGTCGCCGCTGTGGCGATAGAGTTCGCCGAAGATCATGGCGGTTTCGGTGGAGTAGTCCTCGGAGAGGTCGAAGCGGACCACCTCCTGGTTGGTGTCGTCGTTGACGACCCGCACGAAGGCGTTGCTGACCTGCCCGAAGTTTTGGTGGCGGGCCTCGGCCTCGTGGATGGTGACCACGATCACCAGACGCTGGATCTCGGGCGGGACCTTGGGCAGATTGACCTTGATGGATTCGTCATCGCCCTCACCGGCGCCGGTCAGGTTGTCGCCCGTATGGTTGACCGAGCCGTCCGGGGAGGTCTTCTGGTTGTAGAAGATGAAATGGGCGTCGCTCGGGACCTTGCCGTCTTCCTTCACCATGAAGAGGCTGGCGTCCAGGTCGAACGGCTGTCCGTCGGTCGCGCGCGCGTCCCAGCCCAGGCCCACCAGGGCGTTTACCAGGTTGGGCGCCTCCTTGCTCAGATTGACGTTGCCGCCTTTGTTCAAGCTGATGGCCATTGAGAGTCTCCGTTCGCTATCGAAAAATACAGTGCTGTCTATTCTGCCCGTGCCCGGTGACCGCTGGGTGAAGCGTCACGCCAAGCGGGCGGGGAGGGCGACCATCCCGGATGTCCTGCGTCAGCCGAGGGCGTCCGGGTAACGGTAGGTCATGCAGTTGGACCGCATTCGTCCGTCTGGATTCAGGGCCTCCATAAGTCCATCGAGTCCCGCTCGCGGCGTCTCGTGACAGACGAGGATGCGCGCATAGTCGGCGGGATCGACGTTGTAGAGATAGTTGGCGATGCCCTCGTCGTAATTGTCCCCGAAGATCAGGCTGCGGTGCACGTCGGCCCCGACGAGGATGGGCGAGCGGGTGGTCGCCTGTACCGAAACGGCGAAACCGCGCGCCTCCAATTCCAGTCCGATGCGAAAGGCCGCATGCATGAACTCTCCGGTTCCAAGGACCAGAATGGGGGCGCTCGGTTCCAGTCCCTCGGTCGCGTGTGACAGGACCTCGGCCGGAACCTGGATGGCTCGGTCGATACCGAAGCGTCCCAGTGTCTCGGCGATCTGTCCCGGCTCGCGCCGATTGGCGCCGACTGCTGTTGGCGGGATGTCGGCGGCCAGCTGCGGTCCGTGCTGGAAGTCGAAGTCGGCGTGCAGCGCGGCGAGACAGGACACCGGCAAGCCGAGACGCTCGCTGAAACGCTCGGCGCTGTCCGCTCCGCTGAAATCGGTGATGCAGACGAACTGAACCCGCTCGATCGCCGGATTGAAGGAACGATAGGCCTCGACCAGATTGCACAGGGTGGTCCCGGTGCTGATCTCGTCGTCGATCAGGATCAGTTCGCGTGCCTGAGCGAAGGTGTCGAGATGCTCGGGGCGCAGGGGCAGATAGAGCGTCTGGTCCGGCGCGTGGCAGTGGGGTTCCTGGAATTCCAGGAAGCGGCGTCCCTCGACCCGGTAGCGGGTGGAGTGGACGAAGAGGCCGGGCGTGTGCGGATCATGCTCCAGGGCGGCCTCGAACACGCCCTGGCCGAGCCCGGTCGCGGTTTCTGCCATGGCGATGAAGGCCCTGGGACCGGTAGCGGGCGCGAGTTGGGCGGCCAGATGTCGGTGGATGCGGCGCATCTGGCTCGGGCGGGCCGGCCAGTGTTTGCCGAGCACCTTGCTCAGAAAGAGGAAGCCGCGCTTGCGATTGTTGCGTGCGGCGAAACCGCAGAGTTCGTCGAGCGCAAAGGCGGATTCGCGGATCTGGACGGAGAGCCGTCCGGTGTCCAGTTGGATATGGCGTGTCGTCACGAATGAACCTCGACGCGGTGGTGGCCGGGTGTTTTCAGGATGCGTCCCTCGGCCGTGACCATCGGCGCCTTGCACCGTTGAAAACGATGCGTCTGGCCGTGCAGTGCCAGATAATGTGGATTGCATTCGGCGGTGGCGCCCTGTCGAGTCGGATCGAGCAGGGCGCGCACATTGGAGACCGTTCAGTTGAAACCGTCTCGGGTCATGCGAGGTGTGTCGCCGCCCTTTAGAGATGCGGCTTGATCTGGGGCAGCATCTGCTCGAAGGTGCGACCCTGGCCGACCTCGCCGATGGCGTGCATCTTCCACTCGCCGTTATGGCGATAGACCTTGGCCATGATCATGGCGTTGTGGGTGCCTTGGCAGCTGAGGTCGTAGCGGGCGACCTCGGCGTTGTTGGTGCCGTTGACGATGCGGCAGAAGGCGTTGGCGACCTGCGAGAAATCCTGCCCGGTATAGTTGTTGACGGTGAAGACCAGGCTCTTGACCCCGGCCGGAACCTTGGACAGATCGACGATGATCTGCTCGTCGTCGCCCTCGCCCTCGCCGGTGCGGTTGTCGCCCGTGTGGGTGATGCTGCCGTCCTTGCTGTGCAACTGACGGAACCAGACGGCGTCGAGCAGGTTGCCCTGCTCGTCGAACATGAGGCAGGAGGCGTCGAGATCGATGCTGTCATCGCCACCGCCGCCGAACATGCCGCCGAGGAAGCCCGACTTCTTGGCCTGGGCGGCATCCCAGCCGAGTCCCATGACGATGCGGGTCAGACCGCCGCCGGCCTCCTTGTCGAGCGAGATCTTTTGACCCTTCTGAAGACTGATGCCCATCGCTGAAATACCTCGTGTCGTCGAAATGTGGTGTCGTCGGCGTCGTGTTTCTGTTGTACGCCGTCAGTGTGTCTGGGGATTGAAAATGGACCGGTTGCGCGAGCAGACCACGACCTTTCCCTGGCCGCGAAAACGGATGACCAGCCCTTCGCCCGAGGTCACCGAATTGACCACGTTGCCGAAGAAGCCGCCTCCGGTGCGGGGCATACCGACCTCGAACTGGAGGTTGGACGACCAGGCGACCGCGTGGCTGTTGTCGATCACGGTGTCGCGATCGGGCGAGATGTCGAGCGTGAAGAGTGCGCCGAATCCGGATACGGCCAGGGTGCCCTGTCCGACCGCTTCCATGATGACGAAGCCGCCGGTGCCGCCGAACAGACCGCCGCCGAGGCTGTTCATCCGCGAGCGCACGTCCACGCCATGGTCGGCGGCGAGGAAGCTGCCGTCGGATAGGGTGAAGGGTGAGCCTGGAGTGATCTGAATCAGCTCGATTCCCCCCGGCAGGGTGGGCGAGAGCAGACAGTCGCCGTTACCGCCGACGGCCTCGATTTCTTGCTGGAACAGCGATTCGTCGGTGGCGAGCCGGCGCATCAGCGCGCGTCCCAGGCCGCCGCGCATCTGGCCCTTGACCTGAAGCGCCTCTTCCATCATGACCATGGCGCCGGATTCGCAATAGATCTTCTCGCCTTTCTGCATGCTTACGTGCAGAAAGGGATCGATTTCTCCCGTGATCGTGAAGTTCGGCATGGCATTCACCTCTCGGCTAAATGGGGGCGATCAGCGACCAGCTACCAGCCTCTTGCTGGAGGCCGGAAGCTGACGGCTGGACGCTAAAATTAGCCGATGTTGACCCCGTGATCCTTTGCCAGTGCGCCGAGACCGCCGGCGAAGCCTTGGCCCACGGCCTTGAACTTCCATTCGCTGCCGTGACGGTAGATCTCGCCGAACACCATGGCGGTCTCGGTGGAGTAATCCTCCGAGAGGTCGAAGCGGGCCAGCTCGGTGTTGGAGTCCTTGTTCAGGACGCGCATGAAGGCATTGCGGACCATGCCGAAGTTCTGTTTGCGGGACTCGGCTTCATGGATGGTGACGGCGAAGACGACGCGCTGCACGCCGGCTTCGACGCCCGGCAGGTTGATGCTCACGGTCTCGTCGTCGCCCTCGCCCTCGCCGGTGGTGTTGTCGCCGGCATGGACCACGGCGCCGTCGGGCGAGGTCTTCTGGTTGTAGAAGACGAAGTGCCCGTCCGACAGCACCTTGCCGTCTTCGCCGACTAGGAAGACGCTTGCATCCAGGTCGAATGCGGCGCCGTCGGTGGAGCGTGCGTCCCAACCCAGTCCGACGAGGACGTTGGTCAAACCGGGATCGGTCTTGGTCAGGCTGACGTTGCCGCCTTTCTGCAGGCTGATGGCCATGTGCTTCTCCTCATTAGAGTGATGAATTCAAATCAAGCGGTTGAGCTTGATGGGTGGCTGAACGCTCGGGAATTTTGAATCGACCGTCCGGCGCTCGCCGCCGCTCGGTGGGTGCTGTCGCATCTGCTCAATGTGCGCGTTCGCTGGATCGCCCGTTCTCGCTCTGTTGCTCTTGTGTTTTTGGCGTGGGACCCGACTAGTTTAGTCGAGTCGTACCCGGCGCGGTACAGCCTTCGCGCTCTCGCTCGGTCCCCGTCGGTCGTCCCGGTTCGGGGGTGAGGCGAGCAGGTTGTCGCCCACCAGGAGACAGCACATCTGGGCTGATGTTCCG
The DNA here is from genome assembly GCF_042682685.1 of Thiorhodococcus fuscus. Lineage (NCBI taxonomy): Bacteria > Pseudomonadati > Pseudomonadota > Gammaproteobacteria > Chromatiales > Chromatiaceae > Thiorhodococcus > Thiorhodococcus fuscus. The sequence goes on along the minus strand of NZ_JBHUHX010000052.1, from coordinate 153,537 downwards.
GCGGCGGAGTGTGCTCAGTGCAGGCGTATTGCGATGGATCCGAACACGCCTGCACAATAGGTGTAGAGACGCCTCGTTGCGGCATGTGCCTCGGGCGCCTCCTGTTCGCCGTGTGAGGATGTCTCGATGGCCTTTTCGACGGCTTGCGCGACTCGTGGTCACAAGCGCAAGGTCTGGGTTTCCGCTCTCTCCTGTAACGGTTTACGGCCGTTGACGACGGCGATGCATCCCAGCGTTGCGCGGGGTATTTCGGTGGCAAGGACGGGGTGGTCAATGGGGGATCCCAATCGAATCGGTGGTGTCGCGGTCGCTCTCGATGAGGTCGGCGACGATCTACGCTCGACCCGGTTGCCACCTGCTGATGGAGGGCAGAGCTGCCCTCGTGCCCCCGGATCCAGTGCGGCTGCCGCCGAGCAGTTGCATTCGGCGTTGATCGACGAGGCCTTTCGTCAGGGGTGGGCTGGCATCCCCATGACGGCCGTCTCCATGCTCGGGATGGCTGGCATTCACTGGCTTCACACCCATGCATTGATCGAACCGTTCTGGCTCGTCTCGGGATTCGTCGTCTTCGTGCTGCGCATGCTGCTGCTTTTCGTCCATGACGCATACCGGGAGACTTTGAGCACCCTTACCCGCGCTCGCATGTTCGAGTGGCCGTTGGTGCTGAACTGCTTGGTTTGGGCGGCGCTGCCGATCCTGGTCTTTCCGTCTGCCGAGCCGGTCGAGCGGCTCGCCATGATCGCCATCATCGCCGGTCTCGCGGGTGGCGGTGCGGCGGTGCTCGCGCCCGTGCTCTGGTCGGCGCGTCTCTACATCCTCTGTCTGATGCTGCCGGCCTCCATCATGATCCTGGATACGCCGGGCTCGGGTCCGGTCGTCTTCGTGCTCGGCATCGGTTTCATGGCCCTGTCGTTTTTCAGCCATGCACGCACGCGTGACGTTCTGGTCATGGCGCAGCAGCGTCTGATCGAGAATCAGGCGTTGCTCGCCGAGATGCGGGAGCAACGCTCGGTCGTCGATCGACTCAATCAGGAGCTGCTCTCCGCCCAGCAGCGGCTTCTGGAGCACAGCTTGGCGTTGGAGGTCGAGGTCGAGGAGCGGACGGCGCGCATGCGGCTCGCCTTTTCTGTGATCGAGAATACCGCCGAGGGCATCATGGTCATGTCGATCGATGGCCGCATTCTCGAAGTCAATCCAGGCTTCACGCGCATCACCGGTTACGCGTCCGAGGAGGTCATCGGGCGATCCTTCAAGCTGCTGCGCTCGGATCGGCACGGCGAGGATTTCTTCGACCAGCTCTGGCGATGCTTGCACGCGACCGGGCGCTGGGATGGCGAGATGTGGAGCCGTCGCAAGGATGGCGAGGTCTTCCTGGAGCGGCGTGTCGTCGATGTCGTGTGCGACCCCGAGGGGCAGCCGACGCACTACGTCTCCGTCTTCAGCGATGTCACCTCGGATTATCACAAGGACCAGCAGCTGCTGCATCAGGCGCTACATGATCCGCTCACCGGATTGGGCAACCGTAAGCTGTTGCTGGATCGGCTTGAGCACGGCATCGCGCAGTCGCGCCGTAATGGCTGCCGATTCGGCGTGCTCATCTTTGATCTGGATCAATTCAAGGCCGTCAACGATAGTCTCGGGCACCACGTTGGCGATCAGCTATTGTGCGAGGTCGCCGGTCGTCTAAAGGCCCGTCTGCGTGCCAGCGATACCCTGGTTCGTCTCGGCGGCGACGAATTCGTGGCGCTGATGTCCGACCTTCGTCAGCCGGACGATGCCGTGGTGTTGGCGCACGAACTGCTGGACGCCTTTGCGCGGCCCTTCGAGCTTCCGAATAACCGTATGCATGTACGCTCCTCGCTCGGCATCGCCATCTACCCGGACGACGGTACGGATCCCGATGTTCTCATGAAGAACGCCGATATGGCGCTCTATGCCGCCAAGGCGGCCGGCCGCAACACCTATCATTTTTTCAAGCCGATCTTCGCCGATCAGGCCAGTGAACGTTTGGAGCTGGAGTTGGCGTTGCGCGAGGCGATGGAGCGCCAGGAGCTGTCGCTCTATTACCAGCCCAAGGTTGCCGCCTCGGATCATGGCTTTTTGGGGTTCGAGGCATTGCTGCGCTGGAATCGTGGCGAACTGGGCTTTGTGCCGCCGGATCGTTTTGTGCCGGTCGCCGAGGACTGCGGACTCATCGGTCAGATCGGGAGCTGGGTGCTGGCCGAGGCCTGTGGTCAGATCGCGCGCTGGTATCGCGCCGGCTATGGCTGGAGGAAGGTGGCCATCAATGTCTCGGCGCGTCAGCTTGTGCATGACGATCTGGTCGGCATGATCGGGCGCGAGTGCGAGCGGCAGGGCATTTCGCCGACTCTCTTGGAGGTGGAGGTCACCGAGAGCTGCGTGATGTCGAATCCAAGCCAGACTTCGCCCATCCTGGCGGCGCTCCGGGCGATGGGTGTCTCGGTGGCCATCGACGATTTCGGGACCGGCCATTCGAGCTTGTCCTATCTGCGGCGCCTGCCAGTGGACGTCATCAAGATCGATCGATCGTTCGTTCACGAGGCGGCCAGGGACACGGGTGCCGAGGCTATCGTCAAGACCATCGTGAATCTGAGCAAGACGCTCGGGATGGACGTGGTGGCCGAGGGGGTCGAGACGCTGGAGCAGGCCGAAATGCTGGCGCGGATGGAGTGCGATGTCCTCCAGGGGTATTGCTTTGCCCAACCGATGCCGGTCGATGAGATCGAGCGCCGGTGGCGGGAGAGCGATGCCACGCCTTCGGCGCTCGGTTTGGCCGAGATTTAGAGGATCGGTACGGTGGCCCCCTGCACCGGTTCGTCCGGTGGGCTGAACCAGTTGAGCTTGTCGCGCAGCTTCACCACCTCGCCCACGATCACCAGGGTCGGTGGTTGCGGCTGCGCGGCGGTGACGATGTCGCCGATGGTCGCGAGCGTCCCCGTGTAAACCCGCTGCATGTGGGTGGTGCCTTGTTCGACCAGCGCGATCGGCATCTCGGCGGGGACGCCGTGGGCCATGAGCCGCTCGACGATGATGGGCAATCCGACCAGTCCCATGTAGAAGACCACCGTCTGGTTCGGCTGGGCGAGCGCCGGCCAGTTGAGGTCGATGCTGCCGTCCTTGAGGTGGCCGGTGACGAAGGTGACCGACTGGGCATGATCGCGGTGAGTCAGCGGGATACCGGCGTAGGCGGCGCAGCCCGAGGCGGCGGTGATGCCGGGGATGACCTGGAAGGGGATGCCCTCGGCGGCCAGGGTGTCGATCTCCTCGCCGCCGCGCCCGAAGATGAAGGGGTCGCCGCCCTTGAGCCGCAGCACGCGGAACCCGTCCTTGGCTAGGTCGGCGAGCAGCCGGTTGATCTCCTCCTGACGCATCGCATGATGGTTGCGCTGCTTGCCGACATAGATGCGGCGGGCGTCGCGGCGGGTCATCTCCAGAATTGGCGCGGCGACCAGACGGTCGTAGACCACGACGTCGGCCTGCTGCATCAGGCGCAGGGCGCGGAAGGTCAGCAGGTCCGGATCGCCTGGGCCGGCGCCGACCAGATAGACCTCGCCCATGTCCTGGTCCAGGGCGTCCGGCGCCAGCTCCTGCTCGATGATGGCCTCGGCCTCCTCGAACTGGCCGGCGAAGACGCGTTCGGCGACCGCCCCCTGCAACACGCGATCCCAGAAGCGGCGACGGTCGCGTTGGTCGGTGAAGCGCGTCTTCACGCGGTGGCGATAGCGTCCGCTGAACTCGGCGAGTCGGCCATAGCCGGCGGGGATCAGCGACTCCAGCCGGGTGCGCAGCAGGCGGGCCAGGACGGGAGAGGCCTTGCCGGTCGAGATGGCGACCGTGACCGGCGAGCGGTCGACGATGGATGGCAGCAGAAAGGTGCAGGCCTCCGGGTCGTCGACCACATTGACGGGGATGTCGAGCGCGTTGGCGAGTTGGGCGATGTGGCGGTTGGTTTCGCCCTCGTCGGTTGCGGCGATGATGAGTCGGTTGCCCGGCAGATCCTGCGGCTCGAAGCAGCGCGCGACATAGCGGAACTCGCCCACCTCGGCCTTGCGCTCAAGCGTTTCGCAGAGCGTCGGGGAGACCAGGGTGACGGCCGCCCCCGAGCGTAGCAGGCTGCCCACCTTGCGGGCTGCGGTGGTGCCGCCACCGATCACCAGACAGGGCTTGCCATTGAGGTCGAGAAAGATCGGGAGGAGTTCCATGGTCATCTCAGTGGTCTCGGTGGTGTTGCGCCCACAGGGTCGTTGAGTTGGTATTCAAAAGTCCTTAATATACTTAATTGCTTAGTTTTATGGTAGGACGGCAGCGTGGTCAACGAAATCGAATCAGAGCCGCTGCGCCAGCGGCTTCTGGAGGGTGAGGATGTGCTCCTGGTGGACATCCGCACTCCGGCGGAGATGGCGCAGGGCGTCATACCCGACGCCCTACAGGTGCCGATGCATCTGATTCCAGTACGGATGAACGAATTGCCGAAGGATCGGGATGTGGTGCTCTATTGCCGCAGTGGTGCCCGCTCATATCAGGCGTGCTCCTTCATGATGCAACAGGGCTACGATCGGGTTCTGAACCTGCGTGGCGGCATCATTGCCTGGGCGCGTCATGGATATCCGATCGTGGATGCCTCCTGATGCGGAGCTGTGCGAGATCGCTTTAGGATTGCCCGGGGTATAGCTTGTTTTTTTCTATGGTTTTACCCTATATATCAATTATTGTGTCTACTGATATTCTAAAACAACAGACCTAGACCGGAGGTATTTCATGGCAGATTTCGACCAAGAACTCGACGCGAGCGGCCTCAACTGTCCGCTGCCGATCCTGCGCGCCAAGAAGACCCTGAACGCCATGGCGAGCAGTCAGGTGCTGCATGTGATCGCGACCGATCCAGGTTCGGTCAAGGATTTCGACGCCTTCGCCAAGCAGACCGGCAACGAACTCGTCGAGTCCAAAGAGGAAGGCGGCAAGTTCCACTTCCTCATCAAAAAGTCCTGATCGTCCAGAGTCCTCGCGCAATCGATCTTTCTCTTTCCGATCACACATGACTTCGCGAGCTCGGCAGGCCCGCGAGGAGGACTCGATGGAACAGAAAAAACTGGCGATCATCGCCACCAAGGGCTCTTTGGACTGGGCCTACCCCCCGTTCATTCTGGCTTCGACCGCAGCCGCGTTGGGTTACGAGGTGCAGATTTTCTTCACCTTCTACGGTCTGCAACTGCTTAAGAAGAAGCTGGCCCTGGAGGTGACCCCGCTTGGCAACCCGGGCATGCCCATGCCGATGGGGATGGATAAGTGGTTCCCCGTGCTGGGGCTGACCCTGCCAGGCATGCAGGGCATGATGACCTCCATGATGAAGAAGAAGATGCAGAGCAAGGGCGTGGCCAGTGTCGATGAGCTGCGCGATCTGTGTCAGGAAGCGGAGGTCAAGCTCATCGCTTGCCAGATGACGGTCGATCTGTTCGACCTGAATACGGCCGAGTTCATCGATGGTGTGGAGTACGCGGGGGCTGCGGCCTTCTTCGAGTTCGCCGGCGAGAGCGATATCTGCCTCTATATCTAACCCTCTGGCCCGATCAGGCGTGATCGGACTGAAATCCGCGCCGCCGTTTCGGCGGCGTTTTCGTTTAAGGGAACTGGATCTTCAAACGATCGATCGAGCACGCAAAGCGTGCCAAAAGCACTGGTGATTTCAAGGTCTTGCCCCAATGCAGAGTCCCGTCGTCTGGGTGAGGCAGTCGTTGTTTTCCGCGTGCTCGTTGCGGTTTTACGTGCCGAATCCAGGTCGGTCGATTGCGGCTTCCGCTCGGGCATGGAGGGTTCGTCTCCTTAGCCCCCCTGTCTGCGCGCTATGATGGGGTCCGATTCAACATGACAGTTCGCCGTTCATCATCACTACTATGACAAGCCCGACCCTAACCGGGGCTGCCCTCTTTCTCGATGTGCTCACCGACCTCGGCGTCGACTACCTGTTTGGGCACACCGGTGGGGCTGTGATCCCCATCCACGTCGAAATCAACAAGCGTCTGCGTCGCGGCGAACGCGTTCCTACCTTCGTGTTCTGTCGGCAGGAAGGCGGCGCGGGGCACGCGGCCGAAGGCTATGCCAGGGTGAGCGGTCGGGTTGGTGTCGTTCTGGTCACCTCCGGCCCGGGCGCGACCAACCTGGCGACGCCCATCGCTGACGCCCACAAGGATTCGCTGCCAACCCTCTTCATTACCGGCCAGGTTCCGAGCGCGGCCATCGGCTCCGATGCCTTCCAGGAGGTGGATACGGTCGGAATGACGCGGCCCATCTCCAAGCACAATTATCTGGTCAAGGACGTGGGCGACCTGGAATGGGTGTTGCGCGAGGCCTATGCGCTGGCGAGCCACGGACGTCCGGGACCCGTGGTGGTGGACATCTGCAAAGACGTCCAATTGGCGCTCGCCGGGCACAGGAACGCGCCGCGCACCCGTCATTGCGAGGAGGTGCCGTTCGATTCGGAGCGCGCCAACGCCATCTTGGAGGCGATCGCACGCGCCGAGCGTCCGGTCGTCAAGGCGGGTGGCGGCGTGATCCATGCCAATGCGACCGAGGCTCTGCGGCGTTTCGCGGAGCGTTTAGACGTTCCCGTCACCACGACTTTCAACGCGCTCGGCGCCATGGCGTTCGAGGCGCCGCATAACCTTGGGATGCCGGGCATGCACGGCACCATCCCGGCCAACTATGCACTGCGCGATGCGGATCTCATCCTCTCGCTCGGCGGTCGCTTCGACGACCGGGTGGCGGTGCGCGGGTTCGCCGACGGCAAGCGTATCGCGCACGTCGATATCGATCCGTCCGAGATCGACAAGACCATCTCGACCGATCTCTATCTGGTGGCGGGGCTCGATGCCTTCCTGGCGCATGCCCTGGCCTCGCAACGTACCGCGACCCATTCGGACTGGATGGCCCGTATCGCGGCCTGGCGCCAGCAGATGCCCAAGCCCTACGTTCGCTCGGAGTTCATCAAGCCGCAGGAGGCGATCGAGGTCATCTCCGAGTTGACGCAGGGTGACGCCGTCGTGGCCACGGGGGTCGGACAGCATCAGATGTGGTCCGCCCAGTATTACCGCTTTCGGCGTCCCCGCCAGTGGGTCAGTTCGGGTGGACTCGGCACCATGGGGTTCGGGCTGCCGGCCGCCGTTGGTGCTTGGTACGCCGATCCGACCCGTCCGGTGGTGTTGATCGACGGCGACGGCAGCTTCCAGATGAATATCCAGGAGCTGGGCACGGTCGTTGCCAATCGCATCCCGCTCAAGATGTTCGTCCTCAACAACAGCTTCCTCGGCATGGTGCGTCAGTGGGAGGACATGATGGACGGCGGCCATCATTACGAGACCTGTCTGGCCCGCAACATCGACTGCGATCCGGACTGCATCGATCTGGATCAGGGCTGTAGGCGTCAAATCCCCAATCTCACTGGGCTCAAATACGTTTATCCTCGTCTCAAAACCCTGCGCATCAAGGATCCGGCCGAACTGCGCGAGGGGATCGCCAGGGCGCTTGCCGAGCCAGGTCCCGTGCTGGTCGATATCTGGATCGACAAGGCCGAGAACGTCGTTCCCATGGTGCGCCCCGGTCACGGCCTGGATCAGATGGTCGAGTCCTGATCCAACTCGGGACATCGCCCCGCTCAGGTCTTTGAGACACCTCGCCCCGCACCTTTTCCGCCTCCATCAATGGATGCGGGAGTGCTGAAGGGCGGGATCCTACCGATCTGGTTGTCGAGTCGAGTCGCTATGCGGATCAAGACCAAGCTGATACTGATCGGATTGTTGCCCTGGGGGATGGCGGTTGCCTTCGGCTTGGTGTTCTCCCAGGGCCATACGCAGCTTGGCGCGTTGCGCGATCGGGTGGGGCAGACCGACGAATGGCTGTCTCGGCTCGAAGGTTTCGAGCGTGCCGCGTCATTCTCGACGTTTGGTCATCGCATATAGCGATGATCTTTGGCGCATCGCCCTTACGTTCATCGCCATCACCGCGATTCTCGTGATGGCCCTCATGTATCCGGCTCTCTTCCGTATCGTCGCGTCGGTGCAGGCACTCACCTGTGGCGTGCGTGCGATCGGCGAGGGCTCGGGTTCGCCAGGGCTCATCCTCACGGGCGATGACGAGTTTGGGTGGTTGGCGCGCGAGTTCGACATCATGTCTCGCCGACGCCGAAGCGGCGCACGAGGCGCGCACTCGCGAGCTGGAACTGGCTGTCGCGGATCTGGAGAATTTCAGTTATTCCGTCTCTCACGATCTGCGTGCCCCCTTCAGTTTTACCCTACCTGCCCGGCCAGAGGCCGGATCGGGAGATCCTCATGGTTGCGAATGACTCGGTCGTTGACGTCCTCCTGTTGGAGGACAACCCAAACGATGCGGAACTGGCCATCCGTGCCCTGAAAAAGAACAATCTGGCCAATCATCTGGAGTGGGTGAAGTACGGCGCCGCCGCGTTGGATTTCCTGTTCCAGCGCGGCGATTATGCCGATCGCCCGGACTGCTCGCCCAAGATGGACGGGATCGAGGTGCTGGGGCTGCGGCGCGCCAATCCGCAGACCAGAGAGCTTCCCGTGGTGATTCTGACCTCCTCGAAGGAGGAGCGGGATCTGGTCGCGACCTATCGGCTTGGCGCCAATCGCTTTGTCGCCAAGCCGGTCGCCTTTGACGCGTTCGCCAAGACAGTGGCCGATCTGGGAATGTATTGGGTTCTGGTCAATCGGCTCCCGCCGGAGATCCGCTCCACTTGATCGCGAGTCAGATACGCCTCCTCCTGTTGGAGGACAGCAGCACGGATGCCGAGCTGACCGAGCGCGCACTGCGCCGTGCTGGGTTGATCTTCGAGGCGAGACGGGTTCAGGACCGCTCGGGCTTCGTCTCGGCGCTCGAAACCTTTCGTCCAGATGCTGTGCTTGCCGATTGCAGCCTTCCTCGGTTCGACGGGGCCGACGCCCTGCATCTGGTCCGCGCGGCGTATGCGGATCTGCCGTTCATCTTCGTCACCCGGGCCATCGGCGAGGAAAAGGCGGTCGAGCTGCTGCGCAGCGGGGCCAGCGACTATGTCCTCAAGGATCGTCTGACCCGCTTGCCGGCGGCTCTCGACAGGGCCTTGGACGCGGTACGCCAGAGGCAGGCATTGAGCGCCGCGCAGCAGGCTCTTCGGGAGAGCGAAGCGCGCTTTCGTGCCATCGTCGAAACCACGCAGGATTGGATCTGGGAGGTCGACGCCCAGTGCGTCTACACCTATGTGAGCCCGGCATCGCGGCCCCTGCTCGGTTATGACCCCGAAGAGGTGTTGGGGCGTCGTCCGTTCGACCTGATGGACCCGGAGGAAGGCGAGCGTGCCGCCGCGCGCTTCGCCGAGTTTTCCGAGGCCCGCCGGCCCTTCTTGCTGCTGGAGAGCCGCTGTCTGAGCAAGGACGGTCGCGAGGTCGTGCTCGAAACCAGCGGGACACCCTTCTTCAATTCCGATGGCGCCTTCCTCGGCTATCGCGGTGTCGATCGCGACATCACCGAGCGCAGACGCCTGGGAAGCCTGTCCAGGTTTCGGGCCGAACGCGCGGCGTTGCTGCTCGAATTGCCGCGCGAGGCCCAACGGCTGAAGCGCAATGAGCTGGAGTTGGCGCTGGAGGAGAGCCGCGAGCGTCTGGCGCTGGCCCTGGATGGTTCGGATCTGGCCCTCTGGGACTGGATGGTTCAGACCGGCGAGATCCGTTTCAACGAACGTTGGGCGCAGATGCTCGGTTACTCGTTGGGTGAGCTTCTGCCCACCAGTGTCGAGACCATCGGTGCTCTCTGTCACCCGGAGGATCTGGAGAAGGTCCGGGTGGCTCTGGGGCGGCACTTCGCGGGTGCCGATTCCCATTTCGAGTGCGAGGTTCGTTTCCGTCACCGGGACGGGGACTGGGTGTGGGGGTTGGATTGCGGCAAGGTGGTGGATTGGGATGCGAAGGGGCGGCCGCTGCGGATGGCGGGGACCCGTCTCGATATCACGGCCCGCAAGTCGGCCGAGGAGGCGCTGCTGAAGTTGTCTCTCGCCGTCGAGCAGAGCCCGAGCAGCATTGTCATCACGGATCTGAATGCGCGTATCGAGTACGTGAACCCGGCCTTTACCCAAGTGTCGGGATACAGCTTCGAGGAGGTGCGCGAACAGAATCCACGCATTCTCGCCTCCGGGCAGACCCCGAAGACGGTCCATGCCGAACTTTGGCAGACGCTCGCTCGTGGCGAGGTGTGGCGCGGCGAGTTCCTCAACAGGCGCAAGGACGGGGTCGAGTATGTGGAACGCGCGTCCATCTCGCCGGTGCGCCAGCCGGATGGACGCATCACCCACTATCTGGCGGTCAAGGAAGACATCACCGAGCGCAAGCGGTTCGAGGAGGAGCGGGCGCACTACCGTCAGCATCTCGAAGAGCTGGTCGAGACCCGCACGCTGGAGCTGAGACTGGCCGAGGAGCGCAGCCGGCTCATTCTCGAATCGAGCGCCGACGGCATCTATGGCGAGGACACGGAGGGACGGGTCACCTTCATCAATCCAGCCGCCTGCGCCATGTTGGGCTATGCGCCCGATCAGGTGTTGGGACGCTGCATGCACGATTTGGTACACCATCATTATCCGGACGGCCGGGTCTTTCCTCGCGCTGAATGTCCCATGAGCGGCTCGCTCGGCGATGTGCGGGTGGTGCACCAGGAGCCCCTGGTGTTCTGGCGCGCGGACGGCTCGTCCTTGCCCGTCGCCTATTCGGCCCACCCCATGCTTAGGGACGGTGTCGTTGTGGGGCGTGTCGTCAGCTTCTTCGACACCTCGGCCCATCAGCAGACCGAAAGGGCGCGCGAGGCGGCGCTCGCCGAGGCCGAGCGCCTGGCCCGCCTGAAAAGCGAGTTCCTCGCCAATATGAGCCATGAAATCCGCACCCCGCTGAATGCGGTGCTCGGGTTCGCTCAGGTCGGGATACGCGAGAACGATCCGCACAAGGCGAGGGATTTTTTCCGGCGCATCATGGACTCGGGGCAATTGTTGCTCGGCATCGTCAACGGCATTCTGGATTTCTCCAAGATCGAGGCCGGGAAGCTGGTCATCGCGCGGGAACCGGTCGATCTGCGTCGTTTGATACGACGGGCGGAGGAACAGATACGCGAGCGCGCCCTCGACAAGGGGCTGAGGTTCCATGTCGAGCTGGCACCCGATCTGCCCGCGATCTGCCAGGGCGACGATCTGCGGCTCGCCCAGATTCTGGCCAATCTGCTGTCGAACGCCGTCAAGTTCACAGAGCGGGGCCAGGTTTCGCTCGCGCTCTCCAGGGTCGGGGGACGTTTGCTGTTGAGGGTCTCGGACACGGGTATCGGGATGAGCGAGCGGCAGGTCGGCACTCTCTTTCAGCCGTTCACTCAGGCGGACGGATCCATCACCCGCCGTTTCGGCGGCACCGGTCTCGGGTTGGCGATCACGAAGCGGCTGGTCGACATGATGGGCGGCGAGATCGGTGTCCATAGCGACCTGGACAAGGGGACCTGTTTCGAGGTGGGCCTGCCATTGATCGATCCGGTCGGTTCAATCCGCAACACGCGTGATGGCCTGCCCGAGGTTGCGGCGGCGTTCGCTCGCGAGCGTCTCAGGGGACTCATCATCCTGGTCGCCGAGGACAATGAGACGAATCGTCTGGTGCTGGAGGAGATGTTGAACTTCGAGGGTTGCTGGATGGTTGCCGTGAGCAACGGCCAGCAGGCCGTCGAGCGGGTACGTCAGGATGGCGCCATGGCCTTCGATCTGGTGCTCATGGACATCCAGATGCCGGTGATGGACGGCTACGAGGCGACGCGTCGAATCGTCGCGCTCGCCCCCGAACTGCCGGTCGTCGGGCTGACGGCCCATGCGATGGCGAGCGAGCGGAATCAGTGTCTCGCGGCCGGTATGGCGGATCATCTGGCCAAGCCGGTCGAGTTGGATGTCTTGGTCGAGGTCGTGCTCCGGCACACGCATGCGCGGCGCTCCGGGGCGGGTCAGGATTCCTCTCATCGTCTCGCGAGGGCGCGGCTGTCCTCGTCCCCGGAGGTCGATACCGCCCGCCCGGGAGCGGGGTGGGTCGACTGGGAGGCCCTTGAGAAACGCTACCGGCAGTATCCTGGGTTCACCCCTAAACTGCTGGGTACGGCGCTTCAGGCGAACGGCGAGCACGCTCAGGTCCTGCGTAAGGCGGCCCAGTCCGGCGATTTGGCTCGGGTCGCCTTCGTCGCCCACAGTCTGAAGGGCACCGCCCGCAATCTCTTCGCCAGCGGGTTTTCCGAGCTGGCCGGTGCTGCCGAGCGCAGTGCGCGCGACGGCCGGCCGGATGCCGCGAGCCGGGCGCGTCAGCTCGCGGACGCGCTGGATGGGCTGCTACTGGAGATCCGTGCTCGCCAGCCGTGTCTCGGCGGCGGAGTCGAGACGATTGAATCTTCAGCCTCCGACTCCATCGATCTGGATGCCTTGACGCAGGTGGTCGCCCGTCTAGAATCCCTGCTGTCGATGGACGATACCGCCGTCAATCAGTCCTTCGAGCGTGACGAGCCGCTGCTGATTCGCGCCTTCGGCGAGGAGGCCCGCCGGCTCGGCCGAGATATTCGTGCGTTCGAGTATTCGCGGGCATTGGCCTCGCTCCGTTCGATCTGGCAACGCTGGCGGTTGGCCTGAGTCGAGCCGCGCTCCGGCGCCTCCTAGGAGTCGCGCCTCCATCGAATCTCCCCAGCCTGGGCGTCTGGGGACCGGGATGTGGCGCGCTCGACCGGCGTTTTCCTCTATTATTTCCTTTTTTCGATGCTTTGCCTTGAGGTAATCAATCAGGCTAATGTTGCGCCCGTGCCGACACGACCTGACATTGCTTCGGTTCCGCACGATCAATCCTGCCATACCTCACTGAGACAAGTCCCTCGCTGTCAGGGGGAAACGGAGGTCGAGACGATGACTGAACGCTTGGATGTGGGCGGCCTGAAGGTCGCAAAAACCCTCTACGATCTGGTCAAGGATGAGATCGCACCCGGGACCGGATTGGAGCCCGATACCTTCTGGTCTTCCTTCGGGGACATGGTTCGCGAACTCGCGCCGCGCAACCGGGCGCTGCTGGAGCGACGCAACGCGATTCAGGCCCAGATCGATGCCTGGCATCGCGAACATCCGGAACGCCCGATCTCGCTCGACGCCTATCGCGCCTTCCTGATCGAGATCGGCTATCTGGTTCCCGAGGGTCCGGACTTTTCGGTTTCCACGAGCAACGTGGATCCCGAGATCGCCCAGATCGCCGGTCCCCAGCTGGTGGTGCCGGTCAGCAACGCCCGCTATGCGCTGAACGCGGCCAATGCCCGCTGGGGCAGCCTCTACGACGCGCTCTACGGCACCGATGCCATTGCGGAGGATGAGGGGCTGGAGCGGACTGCCGAGTTTAATCCACGTCGAGCGGCGGCCGTGGTGGCGCGCGCGGCGGCCTTCTTGGACGAGGTGGTGCCGCTGAATCGAGGCTCTCATGCCGATGCCTGCGGTTACGGTTTGGGCAACGGCAAGCTGGTGGTGCAGCTTCCGGACAACAGCGAGACCATGCTCAAGGCGCCGGAGCAGTTCGTCGGCTATCGCGGCAACCCGGACCGGCTCGACGCCGTTCTGCTGGTCAACAACGGATTGCATATCGAGCTTCGCATCGACCGCGAGCATCCGATCGGCAAAGACAGCGCGGCCGGCATCGCCGACATCCAGGTCGAGTCCGCGATCACCAGCATCCAGGACTGCGAGGATTCGGTCGCCGCCGTCGACACCGAGGACAAGGTCGGGGTCTATCGCAACTGGCTGGGCCTGATGAAGGGCGATCTCACGGCGGCCTTCAGCAAGGGCGGGCGCATGATGGAGCGCGCGCTGGAGCCCGATCGAGTTTATTCGCGTATCGGTGTCGGCAGCCTCACCCTGCCGGGCCGCTCGCTGATGCTGGTGCGCAACGTGGGTCATCTCATGACTACGGACGCGGTGCTCGACGCCGAAGGCCGCGAGATCCCCGAGGGGATGCTCGACGGCATGGTGACCGCCTTCTGCGCATTGCATGACGTTCACCCCGAGTTCGGCGCGCGGCGCAACTCGCGTTCGGGCAGCGTCTATATCGTCAAGCCCAAGATGCATGGTCCGGAGGAGGTCCAGTTCGCGGTCGATCTGTTCGGACGCATCGAAGACGCCCTCGGTCTGGCGCGCAACACGCTCAAGATCGGCATCATGGACGAGGAGCGCCGCACCACGGTCAATCTCAAGGAATGCATCCGCATCGCCCGCGATCGGATCATCTTCATCAACACCGGTTTCCTCGACCGCACCGGTGACGAGATTCACACCGACATGGAGGCCGGCACGGTGCTGCGTAAAGGGGCGATGAAGAACGCCACCTGGCTGCGGGCCTACGAGGACTGGAACGTGGACACAGGCTTGGCCTGCGGGCTTCCGGGGCACGCCCAGATCGGCAAGGGCATGTGGACCATGCCGGACGAGATGGCCGCCATGCTGGAGGCCAAGATCGGTCATCCTCAGTCCGGGGCCAACTGCGCCTGGGTGCCTTCGCCGACGGCTGCGACCCTGCACGCGTTGCATTATCACCAGGTCGATGTGGCGGCGGTTCAGGCCGAATTGGCCAAGGGTGGGCGTCGGGCCACCTTGGACGACATCCTCCAGATCCCGCTGGATCCTGAGTGCGCCTGGACGCCGGAGGAGATCCAAGAGGAGTTGGACAACAACTGCCAGGGCATCCTCGGCTACGTGGTGCGCTGGATCGACCAGGGTGTCGGTTGCTCCAAGGTGCCCGACGTCTCCAACGTGGGCCTGATGGAGGACCGCGCCACGCTGCGTATCTCCAGCCAGCACATCGCCAACTGGCTGCGTCACGGGGTGGTAGGGCAGGATCAGGTGATGGATTCGCTGCGCCGCATGGCGGCGATCGTCGACGCGCAGAACGCCGACGACCCGCTCTACCGGTCGATGGCGCCGGGCTTCGACGGCATCGCGTTTCAGGCCGCCCGCGACCTGATCTTCAAGGGTTGCGAGGTTCCGAACGGCTATACCGAGCCGACGTTGCACGCCATGCGCAGACGCTTCAAGGCCGAGGTGGGCTGACGGGCGTAAGGGTCGATCGTTTCCGTCGCTCAGCGGGCGTGTCCGGTGGGCGGCGGCACGATAAAACCATGCGAGTTTCTAGGCTTTGCGCGCCGAATCGGTTTGCCTATAATCGCGCGCATTATTAGAAATCATCGATATAGCTGGAGACTGAGCATGCCCACGTACGATTATCGCTGCGACAGCAACGACCGCGTGATCGAGGTCAGCCATCGGATGAGCGAGAGCCTTTCCACCTGGGGCGAGCTCTGCGCTCGCGTCGGCATGGAGACGGGCGAGACGCCTGCGGACGCCCCGATCCATCGTCTGGCGACCGGCGGCAATGTCATTTCGAGCGCGAGCCTCGGTAGTGGCATGGCTCCGGCCTGTCCCTCCGGTTCCTGCTGCTCCGGGGGAATGTGTGGATTGAACTGAGTCCGACTCGGACCCTTTAGAACGGCGGCGCATCCTGGTGGTGCGCCGCCGTTTTGCGTTTTAAGGCCAGCCGCCAGCCGCCAGCCGCCAGCCGCCAGCCGCCAGCCGCTAGCTTTCAGCCTTTGGTGTCCTCTCCATTGCCCGCGCTCGCGAAGATCCGGTAGGCCGGATTGTCCGTCTCTTCCCAGTAGGGGTAGCCGAGGTCGTCGAGCGAGCGGAGAAAATCGCTCCGCTCGGCGGGCGGGATCTGGGCGCCCATGAGCACCCGGCCGTAGGCCGCGCCGTGGTTGCGGTAGTGGAAGAGGCTGATGTTCCAGCGTTTGCCGAGCGCGGTCAGGAAATTCAGCAGGGCGCCGGGGCGTTCGGGGAATTCGAAGCGCACCAGCGTTTCCTGGTCGATGCCGGGGGCGTGTCCGCCGACCATGAAGCGGATGTGCTGCTTGGCGGTTTCGTTGTCGGTCATATCGACCACCTTGAAGTCCTTTTCCAGGAAGCGGGCGATCAGCTCGGTACGCTCCTCGCTCCCTCGGCTCAGCTCGACCCCCACGAACACCTGCGCCCTGCGTGCGTCGGCATAGCGATAGTTGAATTCGGTGATCTGGCGTTTGCCCAGCGTGCGGCAGAAGGCGAGGAAGCTCCCGGGGCGTTCCGGGATCTCGACGGCCAGCAGCGCCTCGCGGTGCTCGCCGAGTTCGGCGCGCTCGGCGACGTGACGCAGCCGATCGAAGTTGATGTTGGCGCCGCTTTCGATGGCGACCAGATGCGCGCCTTGGGTGCCGTTGGTCTCGACCCAGCGTTTCAGGCCGGCGACCGCCAGTGCACCGGCAGGCTCGGCGATGCCTCGGGTGTCGTCGAAGATGTCCTTGATGGCGGCGCAGATCTCGTCCGTGCTCACCAGTACCACCTCGTCGACCCGCTCGCGGGCGACGCGGAAGCATTCTTCTCCGATCAGTCGCACCGCGACCCCGTCGGCGAACAGCCCGACCTGTGGTAGCTCGACGCGTTTGCCGGCCGCCAAGGCGTCATGCAGCGTCGGCGCCTCGGCCGGCTCGACCCCAATGATCTTGACCTGCGGATACATCCATTTGACGTAGGCCGCGATACCGGCGATCAGTCCTCCGCCGCCCACCGGGACGAAGATGGCGTGCGGTGGCTCTGGATGCTGGCGCAGGATCTCCATGCCGATGGTGCCCTGACCGGCGATCACGTCCGGGTCGTCGAAGGGATGCAGGAAGGTCAGACCTTTTTCTTCGACCAGGGTCATGGCGTGGGCGTAGGCCTCGTCGTAGGAGTCCCCGTGCAGCACGGCCTTGCCGCCGAAGGCGCGTACCGAGCGCACCTTGATCGCCGGCGTGGTGCGCGGCATGACGATGGTGGCCTGAACGCCCAGTCGGCTGGCGCCGAGCGCGACACCCTGCGCGTGGTTGCCGGCACTGGCGGCGATCACGCCCTTGGCGCGCACCTCTGGGTCCAGATGAATGAGCTTGTTGTAGGCCCCGCGCAGTTTGAACGAAAAGACCGGTTGCAGGTCCTCCCGTTTGAGAAAGACCGCGTTGCCGAGACGGCTGGAGAGCTGGGGGGCGCGGGTCAGGGGCGTTTCGTGGGCGACGTCGTAGACACGGGCCTTGAGGATGCGTTCGATATAGGAGTCGGGCATGGGGAATCTCGGTACTGCCGGGGATGGCCGAATGTTACAGGATTGGACGCTGGGGGAAGGTTCACGCGTGTTTTTCGGTGCTCGCGGTTCTCGCTTTAACCCTTCGATGTCTTCACCTCTTGTGTTGGTTAACCGCATTCGTCCTTGGACCTGGGGCTGTCGGTCACCATGTCATTGAATGAGTGATTCGCTCTGGTTTTGTCGTCGCTCCATTGCGGGGCGCCGTAGAACCAGTGTCGAGAAAAAGGATCCTAATGGAATCGGCGCGGCGATGCCGGTTCGACAGGCGCCAGGAATTGTTCTGGTGCGGCTTTCGACGCTGGATGCACCGCAAGGGTGCGGGCGAGGTCTTGCGCCAACATGAGGTTTCTTCATCCGTGGGAGCCGTCATGGGTGGCGAGGATGCGACATCCGGGCGCGCTTAAATGGCGCGATTTTTGCGGAAATCAGCATGCCAGATCCTCTCTCACAGTCGCCCCGTATGTGGAGGGCGCGCGAGGTGATCGATTCTGGATCGGGCACGCATCATCAGCTTCCGAGTGAGGTAACGTCTATGTCGATCTTCGAACGCTATCAGGCACGTTTTGAGGCCTCCCGCGAGGAGGTGATGAGCCTGCACGAGTACCTGGAACTCTGCAAGGCGGACCCGAGCGTCTACGCGGGTCCCGCCGAGCGTCTGCTGATGGCGATCGGCGAGCCGGTATCGATCGATACGCGCGACGACCCCCGTCTGAGTCGTATTTTCCAAAATAAGGTACTGCGCCGTTATCCCGCCTTCTCCGAGTTCTACGGCATGGAGGATTCGATCGAACACCTTGTGTCTTATCTGCGACATGCCGCGCAGGGACTGGAGGAGAAAAAGCAGATTCTCTATCTGCTCGGTCCGGTGGGGGGCGGCAAGTCCTCCCTGGCGGAGAAGCTCAAGGAGTTGATGCAGGAAAAGCCCTTTTACGCCATTCACGGGTCGCCGGTCTTCGAGTCGCCCTTGAGTCTCTTCTCGCCCGAGGAGGATGGCGCCATCCTCGAAGAGGATTATGGGATTCCGCGCCGCTCTCTGCGAACCATCATGTCGCCCTGGGCCGTGAAGCGGCTTCAGGAGTTCAATGGCGATATCACCCGTTTCAAGGTGGTGAAGCTCTATCCCTCGATTTTGGAGCAGATCGCCATTGCCAAGACCGAGCCGGGAGACGAGAACAATCAGGATATCTCAGCGCTGGTCGGCAAGGTCGATATCCGCCAGCTCGAACGCTTCGCCCAGAATGACGCGGACGCCTACAGCTACTCGGGCGCGCTCTGCCGAGCCAATCAGGGTCTGATGGAATTCGTCGAGATGTTCAAGGCACCGATCAAGGTGCTGCACCCCTTGCTGACGGCGACTCAGGAGGGGAACTACAACGGAACCGAGGGTCTCTCGGCCCTGCCGTTCCAGGGCATCATTCTGGCCCATTCCAACGAGTCGGAGTGGCAGAGCTTCCGCAACAACAAGAACAACGAGGCGTTTCTCGACCGTGTCTTCATCGTCAAGGTGCCCTATTGTCTGCGTGTCAGCGAGGAGGTGCAGATCTACGAAAAGCTGTTGCGAAACAGCTCACTCGCCGAGGCGCCCTGCGCACCGGGGACCCTCGAAATGATGGCCCAGTTCTCGACCCTGACACGCATCAAGGAACCCGAGAACTCCAGCATCTTCTCCAAGATGCGGGTCTACAACGGAGAGAACCTCAAGGACACGGACCCCAAGGCCAAGTCGGTTCAGGAGTACCACGACTACGCAGGCGTCGACGAGGGCATGTCGGGCATCTCGACCCGCTTCGCCTTCAAGATCCTGTCACAGGTGTTCAATTTCGATCACAGCGAGGTCGCCGCCAATCCGGTGCATCTGCTCTACGTGCTGGAACGCCAGATCGCCCGCGAGCAGCTACCGCCCGAGACCCAGGAGCGTTATCTGGGATTCCTCAAGCAGTATCTCTCTCCGCGTTATGCCGAATTCATCGGCAAGGAGCTGCAGACGGCCTATCTGGAGTCCTACGCCGAGTACGGTCAGAACATCTTCGACCGCTATGTGACCTACGCCGATTACTGGATTCAGGATCAGGAATATCGGGATCCGGACACCGGCGAGATGATGAACCGCTCCACCCTCAACGAAGAGCTGGAGAAGATCGAGAAGCCCGCCGGCATCTCCAACCCCAAGGACTTCCGCAACGAGATCGTCAACTTCGTGCTGCGCGCCCGCGCCAACAACGGCGGTGCGAATCCGAAGTGGACCAGCTACGAGAAGCTGCGCGTGGTGATCGAGAAGAAGATGTTCTCCAACACGGAGGATTTGCTGCCGGTCATTTCCTTCAACGCCAAGGCGTCGGTGGACGAGCAGAAGAAGCACGACCAGTTCGTCGACCGCATGACCGACAAGGGTTACACGCCCAAGCAGGTTCGGCTCCTGTCCGAATGGTATCTGCGGGTCAGAAAGTCGCAGTGATTCGTCACGGGCGCACGGGCTGGATACGTGAACGTCCGGTTCGGGTTTTCCAGAGACAGCGAATCGATCCGAGTGCCGCTGGCTGATCGCCAGCGGCCCCTCCTCGGGCGATCGAACCGCCTAGACGCAGAGAACGCATCCTCATATGTCACATTTCATCGATCGGCGTCTGAACGGCAGGAACAAGAGTACGGTCAACCGTCAGCGTTTCCTGAAGCGCTACAAGACCCAGCTCAAGCGGGCCGTTGCCGATGCGGTCAACAAACGGAGCATCACCGACATCGATTCGGGGGAGAAGGTTGGCATTCCCTCCCGTGACATCTCCGAGCCGGTCTTTCACCACGGCAAGGGTGGCGTGCGCGATATGGTCCACCCCGGAAACCGGGAGTTCATGCGCGGCGACAAGATCCGCCGTCCCGAGGGCGGAAACGGCGAGGGTTCCGGTCAGGGCAAGGCGGGGAAGGGAGGTACAGGCGAGGACGACTTCGTCTTCGAGTTGTCGCGCGAAGAATTCCTCGACCTGCTCTTCGACGACCTGCAATTGCCCAATCTGGTGCGCAACCAGCTGGTCGGTACCACCGAGTTCAAGACGATCCGCGCCGGCTACGCGACTCAGGGGGCGCCGACCAACATCGACGTGGTGCGCTCGCTCAAGGGCGCCATCGCGCGTCGCACGGCGCTTGGCGCGCCGTCACGGGCACGGATCCGCGAATTGGAGGAGGAGATCGTGGGCCTGCTGTCCTCCGGCGTCGCCGAGGACGACATCAGGATTCGCGACCGTCGTGAGGAGATCGACCGGCTCAAGACCCGGATCGCCGCGCTGCCCTTCATCGATACCTTCGATCTGCGCTATCAGAGCTTCGTCAAGCAGCCGGAACCCACCAGCAAGGCGGTGATGCTCTGCATCATGGACGTCTCGGGGTCCATGGATCAGGTCCGCAAGAACCTGGCCAAGCGCTTCTTCATCCTGCTCTATCTGTTTCTGCAGCGCAATTACGACAAGATCGAGGTCGTCTTCATCCGCCATCACACCATTGCCCAGGAGGTGGACGAGCAGGAGTTCTTCTATTCGCGCGAGACGGGGGGGACCGTGGTGTCGAGCGCCCTCAATCTGGCTTACGAGGTCGTGCGCGAACGCTACGATCCGAGCGTCTGGAACATCTACGCCGCGCAGGCATCGGACGGCGACAACTGGGATTCGGATTCCGGGGTCTGCCGCGACATCCTGATGCAGCAGATCATGCCGCTGATGCGCTACTACGCCTATGTCGAGATCACGCCGCGCCAGCATCAGAGTCTCTGGTATGCCTATCAGGAGGTGATGGCGGCCCATGCCCACTTCGCCATGCAGCAGATCGACGGCACAGACGATATCTATCCCGTGTTCCGGGAGCTGTTCAAGAGGCAGGAAGCATGACCAAGCGACTCATCACCGATTCCTCCGAGTGGTCGTTCCCGCTGCTTGAGCGTTTCGACCGCGAGATCGCTGAACGGGCCCATAACGTCTATGGCCTGGATACCTACGCCAATCAGGTCGAGGTCATCAGCTCGGAGCAGATGATCGATGCCTATTCCTCGGTCGGGCTGCCCATTTATTACCATCACTGGTCCTTCGGCAAGCAGTTCGTCTCCACCGAGCAGACCTATCGGCGCGGTCAGATGGGGCTCGCCTACGAGATCGTCATCAACTCCGACCCCTGTATCGCCTATCTGATGGAGGAGAACAGCCTGCCGATGCAGGCGCTGGTGATCGCCCACGCCAGTTACGGTCACAACAGCTTCTTCAAGGGCAACTATCTGTTTCGGACCTGGACCAGCGCCGATGCCATCATCGATTATCTGGTGTTCGCACGGAAATATATCGCCCAGTGCGAGGAGCGCCACGGGCATGAGGAGGTCGAGCTGTTGCTCGATTCCTGCCACGCGCTCATGAACCACGGCGTCGATCGCTACAAGCGCCCGGCGCCGCTCAGCATGGCCGAGGAGCAGCGTCGGCAGCGCGAGCGCGAGACCTATCTCCAGTATCAGGTCAACGATCTCTGGCGGACCCTGCCGCTTCAGGAGGGCGCCGCCGAGGAGAGCGGCGAGACGCGCTGGCCCGAGGAGCCGCAGGAGAACTTGCTCTACTTCATCGAGAAGAACGCCCCGCTGCTCGAACCCTGGCAGCGCGAGGTGGTGCGGATCGTGCGCAAGATCGGCCAGTATTTCTATCCGCAACGCCAGACTCAGGTGATGAATGAAGGGTGGGCTACGTTCTGGCACTACACGCTTCTGAACCATCTCTACGATGACGGTCTCGTCAGCGACGGGTTCATGATGGAGTTCCTGCAGTCCCACACCAGCGTGGTATTCCAGCCGCCGTTCGATGCATCCTATTACAGCGGCATCAATCCCTATGCGCTCGGCTTCGCCATGATGCGCGACATCCGTCGTATCTGCGAGAACCCGACCGATGAGGATCGTTACTGGTTTCCGGACATCGCCGGCGGCGACTGGAAGAAGGTGCTGGACTTCGCCATGCGCAATTTCAAGGACGAGAGTTTCATCGCTCAATTCCTTTCGCCGACACTGATGCGCGATTTTCACCTCTTCGCCATCTGCGACGATGATCGCGAGGAGCATCTGAATGTAACGGCGATCCATGAAGAGCAGGGCTACCGAGCACTGCGCCAGGCGTTGGCCGAGCAGTACAACCTCGGTACCCGGGAGCCCAACATCCAGGTCTTCAACGTCGACCGGCGCGGCGACCGTTCCATGACGTTGCGTCATTTCATTCACAACCGGCGCCCGTTGGGCGATTCGGTCGAGGAGATGCTGCGTCATATCCGTCGACTTTGGGGGTTCGCGGTCCGGCTGGAAAGCGTCGACGACCAGGGGCGGGTTCAGTTGATCGGGGAGGCAGTCTGATCGGGCACTGTCCGAGCGCCGATGCCGGTTATGTTTCGAGGGCCATTCTGTTGCGCACACATCTCGGATAATATCCACAGTCTGACGATCGTTGTGACTCCCCTATCAGAGGGCGGCCGATGAAATTGCGTGTCTATCTGCGGTTCGTCTGCCTTTGTCTGGCGCTTGCGCCGGCCTGGGCCTATTCGAATGATCTTCTTACCAACACTCTGGGCGCCCTGAAAGACAGTCGCACGGTCGCGCTCGCGGGTGTGCCTCTCCTCTCCGGTCGTCTTCTGGCCGATTTCTACGCTCAGCGCGGGGGCGCCCTCGTCTGGACCGATCCGGCTCGCGTTCGCGCACTCCTGGCGTTGGTCGAGGCATCCGAGTCCGACGGCTTCTCGCCGAGCGATTTCCACGCCGAGACGCTGAAGGCCATGAGCGCGAAGGGTGCGCTGACCGCATTGGGCGATTCCGAGCGGATCGCTATGGATATCCTGCTCAGCGACGCACTGCTGCGCTACGTCCATCACACCCGCTATGGCAAGGTCGATCCGGTGATCCTTGATCCCAAGTGGAATGACCGGGCTCCTGTCCCCGCCGAGACGCTCATCTCCGAGATGTCCGGTGCCCTGGACGCCGAATCGATGGGTGACTTCCTGACATCCCGCCTCCAAGAGCCATTCTGGTATCGCGATCTCAAACAGTCGCTCGCCAGCTATCTGGCCAAGGCGCATCTGAAGGATCTTCCACCGCTACCTGCCGGAAGACTCCTGGCCCAGGGCGACCGCGATCCCCGGGTCGGCATGGTGCGCGAGCGTTTGCGTCTGCTCGGTGTCGATAGCCTGGCCGAGCCCCTCGATCCCACTCAGTTCGACTCGGACCTACGTCAGGCCGTGATGGATTTTCAGCGTCGTCAGAGGCTGTCGCACGACGGAGTTGTGGGGCCGGCCACGATCGCGGCGCTGAATAGCCCATTTGATGAGAAGAAACTGGATCAGATTCGCATCAACTTGGAACGCATGCGCTGGCTCTATGCGGATCTGCCGGCGGATTATCTCTTCGTCGACGTCGCCGATTATCAGGTGCGGTTGATTCGCGCGGGTGAGATCCGTTGGACGACCCGGGTCGTCGTCGGAACGGCTGACGCCCAGACGCCCATGTTCCGGGACTCCATGGAACACCTCGTCTTCAACCCGACCTGGACGGTGCCTGTTTCCATTCAGAAGGCCATGGGGAGGGTCTCGGCCCGCTATACGCTGGTCGATCGTCGCACCGGACGCAAGATCTCTGGAGGGGATGCGAGCAACTACAAACGCTATCGCGTCGTGCAGCAGCCGGGGCCAAAGAACGCGCTGGGCCGGGTCAAGTTCATGTTCCCCAACCGTCATGCGGTCTATCTCCATGACACGCCGAGCAAGTCGCTATTCGGACGCTCGCGGCGTGCGCTCAGCCATGGCTGCGTGCGAGTCCAGAATCCGGAGCAGCTGGCCGAACTCTTGCTGCAGGGCTCGTCTTGGGATCGTGCCGCGATCGACCGCGTCATCGGGACCAATCGCACCCGTTACGTCAACCTCGACCAGAAACTGCCCGTCCTTCTCTACTACCTCACGGCCTACGCGGATGTGTCGGGCGTGCATTTCCGCCCGGATGTCTACGGGCGCGATCAGGCCTTGCGTGACGCCTTCCTCGGCGGACCCTCGCTCAATGTCCGCATCGCCTTTCCCGAGCCAGACGACGCCACCAACACCAAGGTATCTCCGGTGAATCCTTCCGATGGTGAGGATGAGGTGTCGCCAAATGGTGTTCGGTTGACCCGCTCGGAGGGTTGAGCCAGTAGGGCGGCTTGGTCCGAGCTTGTCCAGGGTATAGATCGCGTGTCGTAAACAGGAATGATCGATATTCCAGTGGACTAGACGCGATATTTATGAACGAATCTTAATCGCCGCGACGGCGAGTTTTGGCTGGTTCAGGTCCAAATTGCCGGTTAGAATGCCGCTCCTAGTCAAATAGCCGAGGGGGCCTGCTGAGGCGCCCAAACACCAAATGACACGCGGAGGAAGCGTTTTGCTCAAACGAGGCATCTGGATTACCCCCTTTTTGCTGTTCTGCTCGCTTCTGCCGTTCGTACCGGCCAACGCGATGGTGACTCAGGGCGTGGCCTCCTACTACGGAGAACGCTTTGACGGACGTCGAACCGCCAGTGGTGAGCGGTTCAACATGAACGCACTGACGGCGGCCCACAAGACCCTCAAATTCGGAACCCGCCTCATGGTCACCAACAAGGCCAATGGGCGCTCCGTCGAGGTGACCGTCAACGATCGTGGTCCCTACGTTCGCGGTCGAACCATCGACCTCTCCAAGGGCGCCGCACGTGAGCTTGGCATGCTGGGCCGTGGCGTCGCTCCGGTCGAACTGAAAATCCTCAATGACGACACCATCACGGCTCCCTCCAGCTCCGGCCTCACGGTCGCGGCCGCACAGCAGATCCTGATCGATCTCTTCTGATCGGATTGCGGATGGGCGGGAGCCGATCCGCCCATCCGCAATCCGATAGCCTCGCCAGACCTGTCTGTGATTGAGCGGCGTCGCGCCGAAAGGGCTTTCTCAATCCCCGCGAATCAGGAAGCTTGCGAACCGCTTTCGATCAATCAATCCAATCCGCTCGTCCATCCCCACCAAAGACCCCTGCAGCGTCCCATCCAGCGCCCGATCCGTATCGCATTCCTGAATGCAGTAGTGCGTCACCCCGGCATCAGCGAGTGCATGCGCGAGCTCGGCGATTTGCTCGGGTGTCCAGTTTGGCATCAGGGTGGTGCGGACCTCCATCGGCACGCGGGCGGTGAGCAGAACGTCCAGGCTCTCCCAGGCACGCTGGCCGGAGTGGGCGACACCTGTGATGGCTGGATAGTCGTGGGGGAGGGCCTTGATGTCGAGGCCGATCCAGTCGATGAGCGGAAGCAGGTCGCGGAGACGATCCGGGTAGACGCCGCCGGTATGGAGTCCGACCTTGAATCCGAGTGCGCGGGTTGCTTGCATGGCTGCGGCGAGAGCGCTCTGGGCGGTGGGCTCGCCACCGCTGAAGACGACGCCGTCGAGCAGACCGATGCGCTGTTCGAGGAACCCCTGGATGTCGGTCCAGTGGATGAGTCCGGGTGCGCTGGCGTCGAGCAGGTCGGTGTTGTGGCAGTAGCGGCAGCGCCATGCGCAGCCTTGGCAGAAGACGACGGCGGCCAGTTCGCCGGGGTAGTCGATGGTGGTGAGTCGGGTGAATCCGCCGATGCGCAAACGGTCGGCGCTGGGGATGGGCGCGGCTGTCGACTCTGCTTCGAGGTTGGGTGCGGGCGTCTGCGTTGGGGGGCGGACGGGGTGGCTCATGTGATTTGGTGCTGCCTGCCTCGTGGAGGCTGGTTGTGGATGAGCGCAGGGTCTGTCTCTGTTCGGGAGTCAGGCCGCCCTTTCGGTTCGGCCCTCACCCCAACCCCTCTCGCCTCTGGAGTGCGTCGTACTAGCACGGTGGAGAGGGGTTTCGTGCTCCTTAGGCGGCCAGCGGCTCGCGGCACTGCTCCGAGCCCTTGGGCTGTTCGTTGAAGTAGCAGCGTTCGGCGTGCTCGGCGCGCTTGCCGTTGTTGAAGGCGGAGACCGGGCGGTGATAGCCCATGACGCGGGTCCAGACCTCGCAGGGGGTACGCTCTTCGTTGCTGAGTTGGGTGCGTGCGTCGTTCATGTCGGTGATTTCCTTGTGGGTGCGTTCTGTTTGGCGACTCGATGGTCGGTCAGGCTTGTGCTTCGTTGGCCGTGGTCGTGGTGTCGGCCTGCTTGCGCGCGATCAGCTCCTTGTCGCAGATCGGGCAGAAATGGTGCTCGCCGGCGATGTAGCCGTGTTTGGGGCAGATGGAGAACACCGGCGTGATGGTGATGTAGGGCTGGCGGAAGTTCTCCAGCGCACGGCGCACCAGGCGACGGCAGGCATCCGTGGATGAGATCTGCTCGCTCATGTAGAGATGCAGCACGGTGCCGCCGGTGTACTTGGTCTGCAGGGCCTCCTGCATCGACAGCGCCTCGAAGGGGTCGTCGGTGTAGCCGACCGGTAGCTGCGAGCTGTTGGTGTAGTAGGGGGTCTCCCGGGTGCCGGCCTGGATGATGTCCGGATAGCGCTTCTGGTCCTCGCGGGCGAAGCGGTAGGTCGTTCCCTCGGCCGGGGTGGCCTCCAGGTTGTACATGTTGCCGGTCGCTTCCTGGAATTCGAGCATGCGTTCGCGGACGTGGTCGAGCAACCGGCAGGCCAGCGCATGACCGTTCGGGGTGGTGATGTCGTCTGCGTCGCCGCTGAAGTTGCGGATCATCTCGTTGACACCGTTGATGCCGATGGTCGAGAAGTGATTGCGCAGTGTGCCCAGATAGCGCTTGGTATAGGGGAAGAGCCCCGCGTCCATGTGGCGCTTGATGACCTTGCGCTTCATCTCCAGGCTGTTGCGGGCGATGTCGAGCAGTTCGTCGAGCCGCGCCATCAGCCCGGCCTCGTCGCCCTTGTGGGTATAGCCGAGACGCGCGCAGTTGATGGTGACCACGCCGAGCGATCCGGTCTGCTCGGCCGAGCCGAAGAGCCCGTTGCCGCGCTTGAGCAGCTCGCGCAGATCGAGCTGCAGCCGGCAGCACATGGAGCGCACCATGTTGGGCGTGAGCTCGGAGTTGATGAAGTTCTGGAAGTAGGGCAGGCCGTACTTCGCGGTCATCTCGAACAGCAGCTCGGCGTTCTCGCTCTCCCAGGGGAAGTCCGGGGTGATGTTGTAGGTCGGGATCGGGAAGGTGAAGATCCGGCCCTTGGCGTCGCCCTCGGTCATGACCTCGATATAGGCACGATTGATCATGTCCATCTCGGCCTGGAGATCGCCGTAGGTGAAGGGCTGTTCCTGGCCGCCGATCACGGGCACCTGCTCCTTGAGGTCGTCCGGGCAGACCCAGTCGAAGGTCAGGTTGGTGAAGGGCGTCTGGGTGCCCCAACGCGATGGCACGTTGAGGTTATAAATCAGCTCCTGGATGTACTGCTTGACCTGCTTGTAGGGCAGTTCATCGACGCGCACGAAGGGCGCCATGTAGGTATCGAAGCTGGAGAAGGCCTGGGCGCCGGCCCATTCGTTCTGCAAGGTGCCGAGGAAATTGACGATCTGGCCGATCGCCGAGGACATGTGCTTGGGTGCGCTGGCCTCGACCTTTCCGGGCACGCCGTTCAGCCCCTCGTTGAGCAGGTTGCGCAGCGACCAGCCGGCGCAATAGCCGGAAAGCATGTCCAGATCGTGTATGTGGAGATCGCCTTCGCGATGGGCCTGACCGATCTCGGGCGGGTAGACATGGCTCAACCAATAGTTGGCGATCATCTTGCCCGAGGTGTTGAGGATGAGCCCGCCGAGCGAGTAGCCCTGGTTGGCGTTGGCGGCGACGCGCCAGTCCGAGCGGTCCAGATATTCGCTGATGGAGGCGGTGACATCGACCATGACGCGGGTGTCGGCGCGCAGCTTCTTGCGCTGCTCGCGATAGACGATGTAGGCGCGCGCGGTTTCGAAATGATTGGCCGAGATCAGGGTCTGCTCGACGACGTCCTGGATGTCCTCGATCTCGGGAAGGCGTCCGTCGCCGAAACGATGCGCCAGTACCTTGACGATCTGAGCGGTCAGCAGACCGGTCTCCATCTGTCCAAATTCTCCCGTTGCCTGTCCGGCGCGCAGGATCGCGGATTCGATCTTGGAGGCGTCGAAACGGACCTCGGAGCCGTCGCGCTTACTGACGCGTGTCGGCAATGTGGGAAAGTTTGGTTGACCGGTGCCCATGGAGACTCTCTAAAAAAGGACGCTATATCTAGTTGGCGCGAAGTTTAGCGTCAACTAGATGGTGTGTCGACCAGGTATTGCATTCATTGATCGAGATCAACCCGGAGGCATCCGCATCTTGCGCTCGGGCGGGCCTGGTCTTCGGTGACTGCTCTGCCGGTGGGGCGGAGCGGTCACCGACATTCGGCTGGCGGATAGGGCTTCGAGTCCGTCAACGTCTTGCGGATCCGTTATTTGCGACTAGCCTTGAGAGTGCTTCTTTCCGATGGCCGCCCGCTATGGCGCGCCGCCTTCCACGCCGATCCCATCATCATTGAACGACGCACCTTAGGGGCATCATCATGAAAAAACCTAGTTTAAAGATAGGGTTTGGCTCCGTTGCAGCTATTGGCGCGACGGGGCTTGTGGTTTTGAGCGGCACCGCGCCCCAACTGGGTCATGCGGATGCGATGCTGTTTCCAGTGATGACGCGCAGCCCGACGGTGGCGACCATCGTGTCGGTCGTCAACAAGGATCCCCAGGGGGTGGTGAATCTCAACTATTTCACCAAGTCGGCGGACCTGGCTTCGCCCTGTATCGACGAGGGTATCAAGCAGGTGTCCGCATCCGGCCGTGCCAACGATATGTTGACGTTCGATGCGTCCGGCGTGTTCCTGTCCAGCGAGGGTGGCGGCCCTCTGTTCAATGATCCGCAGACGTTGGCTCCCTATGGAGGCGTTCAGTTCAGCACCACCAACACGGGTCTGGCGCGCGGATTTCTGATCGTCGACGACGGCGACGATACGAGCGAGGGAGGAACTGGGGCGGACCTCTACGGCGAGGCGATCATGCTCGAACTCTCCGGAGGGGCGGCCTTCGGTTACCAAGCCCTCAATCCAGGGCAGGATGCGGCTTATACGCCAGGTGCGATGCTGGGTAATTGGGGCGGGCTGACGGCATTCCTCGGGGAGATTTTGGATTTCGGTCTGGGGATGGGCAGCGCAGGTGTCACCTTGATGCCTCCGAGCGAATGGACGACACGCTTTTTCGTCACGCCGGTTGCGGATGGTGCGGGTACGGCGACCAGCCAGCGCGACTGCGAAACCTGCAGCGTCAGCATTTATCTTTCTCCTGACCAGGCGGGCACACTCGCCGGAGTTTTCGACAGGGATACGGTGATGCGCTCCGAACCCTTCGCTCCGGCGGCCCTGCCGACCTCCGCCAAGAACGTCGTCTGCACCGGGGCGGTCGACATGACGGATATCCTTCCTCAATCGGTCGTCAATCAGATCTCGTCTCAGGGCGGATGGGGCTATGTGCAGATTCGCCCGGGAACGTCCGGGCACGTGGAGGACTCGGCCACCGTCATGAAGTTGGAGTTCAATCTCGTGAATGGCTCGGCGACGTCCACCATCTCGCCGGATGGATTCACGAGCTTCACCGGAACGGTGAACAATGGCGTTTGGTTACGCAACAACGGTACGCAAGGCATGAGCAGCTTCTAAGGTGAGCATGCGGTCTCTGATGTGGGCGGCGGGAGTTCTGATCTCGCCGCTTCTTTTCGCCGCCCCGTCCGAGTGGCGCGTCAATCCCGACAGCTTCAATCCTAGGTTGACGCCAAGGCTGGCGGTAACCCATTCGGGCAAGCCCTTCGTCGCCTATGGCGATCATCAGGGCAGGCTCCTGGTGCGCCAGCCGGATTCGAGCGTCCAGACATTGACCTCGCCGCGCGCGAAGGCGGCCGGCTTCGTGCTGGAGTCATTCGGCGAGCGGCTTTATGCGGCATGGTTGGAAGGCCAGGCCGGCTCGGCTCCCACCGTCAAGCTGCGCAGCCTTGAGGCCGGTAGCGCTTGGTCCGAGCCCGTTGCCCTCGACTCGGCGTCGCGGCCCTTGCCGCGTATCCGGGTCTCGGGCGATTCGGCCGGCCAGGTCGCCGTCGTTTGGTTGGGCGATGCGCCCGATGGTCCGCGCTCTGGTACGGAGGAGTCCAGTGCGCAAGCAACCCCCAACTACCATCTCTACGGTCGGCGCTCCGCTGATGGCGGGCGGACCTGGGGTGAGGTGAGCCGTCTGACGGCCGGCTACGACATCGGTTTCTGGCCGGCACTGACGATGGCCGCCGGGCGCGCCCATCTCTTTGCCGATGCGCGACTGGATGGAGAGACTCGGCTCGTCCATGTGGAGGCCGACGGTGCATTGGGCTGGACCGAGCCCGAGCCTGTCAAAACGATCGGCAGCGTTTTGCTGATCGAGGCGGCCGAGGCGCGGGGACAGCCAGTGGTCGTTTGGTTCGGTGCCTATGGCAACGAATATCGTCTCGAATCCGCCGTGCGCGAGGACGGGCATTGGAAGACCTACGCCTTTCCTGGCAGTGATGCCTACGACATCGGCTCGCTGAGCCTGGTCGCGCGCGACGCGCATGTCTATCTGGCGTTCAGCGCCCGCAGCGCCCAGCAGACGCGCCAGCCGCGCAAGAACCACGTCTATTTCACCCGCTCATCGGACGGTGGCGTGAGCTGGGAGCCGATTCGACCCTTCCGCCATTATCCCTTCGATGTCACTCAGGACACCTTTCCGCAAATGGCGCTGGGGCAGGATGGTCAGGTCGTCGTGGCCTGGAACGATTACCGCAATCTACGCGGGGATCTCTACTACAATCGCTCGGCCGACGCGGGTTCGACCTGGCTGGAGCAGGACGTTCCAGCGGACGCTCCGGGCCGATTCGAGGATGTGCTCTTTCCCTTCGTCGACAACCTGCGTGCCTCGGGCCATCATTTCTGGTTGATTGGCTCGCGCTACCGCACCGACGATCTGGCCATACCAGACCTCTATCTCTATGCCCTGCCTGCCGAGTCGACCTTTAGTGCGTCGTCCGGCCAGAACCCCGCAGCGGAAAAGGCTCGCCTCGAAGCGCGTGTTGCCGATTTCTGGGGCGCCTTGGTCAAGGGCGACTACGAGGCGGCCTATGCCTTGTTCGATCCCTACTTCCGCCGTCGGATGCCTGTGACCGATTATGTCGGACAGTCGGGGCGGGTCAAGCAGCGGGATTTCAAGATCTTGGATGCCCAGATCGAAGGGAAGGTGGCGCGTGTTGCGGTGGAGTTCACCTATGAGATTCCCGCGTTGAAGCTTCCCCGGGGGGGAACCTATTCCAAGCCACCGACTCTGACCCGGAGCGAGGAAACCTGGATCTTCATCGACGGCGACTGGTACAAGGAATATCGAAACGAGGTTGGCGATTTCTCCTTCACTCGCTATTGACGAGGCAGGCGGGCAGTACGCTGTCCCAGTGCGGAGGGTTGACACTAAACCGCTGTTTTAGCAGGATACGCGCCCTTGCGATCCTAATCTCGATCCTGATCCGGGATTGACGACCCATTGCCTAGCCCTATCCAAGCCTTGATCAAGGCCCTCGATCCACTGCCTCCGATGGCGGATTTCCATGCCCCCTAAGCTCTATATTCAAACCTTTGGCTGCCAGATGAACGAATACGACTCGGCCCGCATTGCGGATGCCTTGCGCGAGTCGATGGGACTGGAGCTGACCGAGACGCCCGAAGAGGCCGACGTGCTGCTGCTCAACACCTGCTCGGTACGCGAAAAGGCGCAGGAGAAGGTCTTCTCGCAGCTCGGACGTTGGCGTCCCTGGAAGGTCGCGCGACCCGATCTGGTCATCGGTGTCGGCGGTTGCGTGGCGAGCCAGGAGGGCGAGGCGATCCGCGATCGGGCGCCCTACGTGGATCTGGTGTTCGGCCCTCAGACCCTGCACCGTCTGCCTCAGATGCTCAAGGATTTGCGGGCCGAGCGGCGTGCTCAGGTCGACGTCTCTTTCCCCGAGATCGAGAAGTTCGACTGTCTCCCAGCGCACAAGGCCGAAGGACCGACTGCGTTCGTTTCTGTGATGGAGGGCTGCTCCAAATACTGTACCTACTGCATCGTGCCCTTCACGCGTGGCGAGGAGATCAGCCGTCCGCTCGACGCTGTGATCGCCGAGGTGGCCGGTCTGGCCGAGCAGGGAGTGCGCGAGGTCAATCTCCTTGGACAAAATGTCAATGCCTATCGTGGCGAGATGGGGGATGCTGAGGGCGAAACGGGCGATCTTTCCCTGCTGATCCGTTATGTCGCTGCCATCGAAGGCATCGAACGCATCCGCTTCACCACCAGTCATCCGGTCGAATTCTCTGATGACCTGATCGAGGTTTTCGCCGAGGTGCCCGAGCTGGTGAGCTTCCTGCATCTGCCTGTGCAGTCCGGCTCGGACCGCATTCTGGCGGCCATGAAGCGTGGTCACACGGCCGCTGAGTATGCCGATAAGATCCGCCGTCTGCGTCGGGTGCGTCCGGACATCAGCATCTCTTCGGATTTCATCGTCGGCTTTCCGGGCGAGACCGAGGAGGATTTCGCCGATACGCTCGCCCTGGTCGACGAGATCGGCTTCGACCACAGCTTCAGCTTCGTCTATAGCCGGCGCCCCGGCACTCCGGCGGCCGACTATCCGGACGACGTGTCGCTGGCGGTCAAAAAGGCGCGACTTGAGCGTCTGCAGCAGCGGATCAATACCAATGCGCAGCGCATCAGCCGACAGATGGTCGGCACGGTGCAGCGCGTGCTGGTCGAGGGGCCTTCGCGGAAGGATCCCGCCCAGCTTTCCGGCCGAACGGAGAACAACCGGGTGGTCAACTTCGATGGCCCTTCGGACTTGATCGGCACCTTCGTGGACCTCAGCATCAGCGAGGCCCTTCCCAATTCACTTCGCGGACATCTGACGTCCTGAGTCCCCTTGTCTACTCAACCTGAAACGCTGGACCTACAGCTTGCGCCCGAGGACAACGCGCGTCTCGCCAACCTCTGCGGCCAACTCGATCAACACCTGCGCCAGCTCGAACGCCGGCTGGGCATCGAAATCAACAATCGCGGTCTCTCCTTCCGTCTCGTCGGCGAGCGCCCCTCGGTCATGCTCGGCGAGCGTCTGTTGCGCGACCTCTACGCCGATACGGCGAACGAGGTGCTGACGCCGGAGAAGATCCACCTCGCGCTCCAGGAGTCTGGGGCCGATGGGCTGGTGGAGGAGGTCGGGGCGCGTCTTCCCGAGGTGGTCATCAAGACCAAACGCGGGCTCATTCGTGCGCGCGGAGCGAACCAGCAGGAATATCTCCACGCCATCGTACGCAATGACATCAACTTCGGGGTGGGGCCTGCCGGTACCGGCAAGACCTATCTCGCCGTCGCCTGTGCGGTCGAGGCACTGGAGTCGGACCGGGTGCGGCGTCTGCTGCTGGTGCGTCCGGCGGTCGAGGCCGGCGAGCGGCTCGGCTTCCTGCCCGGCGATCTGGCGCAGAAGATCGATCCCTATCTGCGCCCGCTTTACGATGCACTGTTCGAGATGCTGGGCTTCGAGAAGGTTACCAAGCTGATCGAGCGCAACGTCATCGAGGTCGCCCCGCTGGCCTATATGCGTGGGCGCACACTCAACGACTCCTTCATCATCCTCGACGAGGCCCAGAACACCACGCCCGAGCAGATGAAGATGTTCCTGACCCGCATCGGTTTCGGCTCGACCGCCGTCATCACCGGCGATATCACCCAGGTCGATCTGCCGCGAGGCCAGCTATCGGGGCTGCGTCAGGCGATCGATATCCTTCAGAACGTGAATGGCATCAGCTTCACCTTCTTCAGTGCGCGCGACGTGGTGCGTCATGCACTGGTTCAGCGCATCGTCAATGCCTATGACGACTTCGAGAATCCAACGCCGCCACGCGGAGTCCGGCAGGAGGAGCAGGCATGAGCGTCTTTGTGGACGTGTCGTTGGATCTGGATCTACAGGTTGCGACCGACTGCGCGGATTTGCCCTTGCCGCCCCGGTTCGAACGCTGGGCCAAGGCCGCATTGGCCGGGCGTCGGGAGCGTGCGGCCATGACGATTCGAGTGGTGGATCCGGACGAGGCCGCCGCGCTGAATCTGCAGTACCGGGGGCGCGATTATGCGACCAACGTGCTGTCCTTTCCGTTCGAGCTACCTCCCGGCGTGGCCTCCGAGGATCCCATCTCCGACCTCATCGGCGATCTGGTGATCTGCGCCGATGTGGTGCGTCGCGAGGCGCTGGAACAGGGCAAGGAACCGCTCGCCCATTGGGCGCACATGGTGGTGCATGGGGTCTTGCATCTTCTTGATTACGATCATATTACCGACGAACAGGCGGACGAGATGGAGACGCTGGAAATCGGCATCATGCGCGGGTTAGGATTCGCGCCTCCCTACGAAAACCAGGTTGACCTGGAGGATCATTGACACCTCATGACGAGCGATCGATCTAGCGAGGGTTCGCGTTCACGCAATTGGCTCGAACGACTTGGCCATTTGCTTGGAGGCGAACCACAGGACAAGGAGCAACTCGTGGAGTTGCTGAAGGACGCCCGGGAACGGGAGCTTCTGGACACGGATGCCTTGAGCATGATTGAGGGCGTCCTGCAGGTTTCCGATCTGCGCGTTCGTGACATCATGATCCCGCGCGCGGAAATGGTGTCTCTGAAGAGGGACGACTCTCTGGAGCGGATTCTCCAGATCGCGGTCAAATCCGCCCATTCACGTTTTCCGGTTACCGGCGACGACAAGGGTGAGGTGGTCGGGATCCTTCTGGCCAAGGACCTGCTCTCATTCTGTCTCAACTCGGGGCATCGCGCCTTCAACATCCGCGACCTGCTCCGCTCCGCCGTCTTCGTTCCCGAGAGCAAGCGTCTCAACGTCCTGCTCAAGGAATTCCGCTCCAGCCGCAACCACATGGCGATCGTCGTCGACGAATACGGCAGCGCAGCCGGGCTCGTGACCATCGAGGACGTGCTGGAGCAGATCGTCGGCGAGATCGACGACGAGCACGACTACGACGAGGGGTCGGGTATCTTTCAGCGCGGCGAGAACGAATACAGCGCCAAGGCCCGTACCGCCATCGAGGATTTCAACGAGTATTTCGGCAGCGACTTCTCGGACGAGGGCTTCGACACCATCGGTGGTCTGGTGGTCAACGCCTTGGGGCACCTGCCGAAACGCGGCGAATCGGTCGAGCTCGGTCGATTCCGCTTCACCGTGATGCGCGCCGACAGCCGTCGTGTGCATCTTCTGAGTATCGAGCGCCTGGATGCGCCCGACTCCGAGCAGGTTTCGGAGGACGAGGGCTAAGTAGGTGCGAATTCATTCGCACCTACGAAAATCGTAAATCTGTTGCCGGACGGTTCTTGACCGAGATATTTCGGTCGCGTCCCGTCGCTCCGCTCTTCAGGCCGTCGCCTCTCTCCAGGCGACGCGCCACCCGCTCGCACCCGTTCCGTCGAGCGTCAGTGCCGCCGCGAGTTGTGGCAGCAGCGTCTTGAGGCGCTCGTCGAACTGCCAGGGTGGGTTCACCAGGGCCATTCCCGACCCATGCATACCGAAGTCCCGCGTCTGGGCGCGAACCGAGAGTTCCGCGACCAGCACGCGAGGGACGCTGTCGAGGAGTCCCTGTAGCAATGTCTCCGACTGATCGCGATCGAGCCCCAGCCTGGGGTACCAGATGGCGTAGACGCCCGTCGGCCAGCGTGCATGGGCTGCGGCGAGGCAGCGGGCGACCTCTGCATAGTCCGTCTTGACCTCGTAGGGCGGATCGATCAGGGCCAGGCCCCGCGCCGGCTTTGGCGGTAGCAGTGCCGGCAGTCCCTCGAATCCATTGCGATGATGGATGTGGACCCTTGGATCCCCATCCAGCGCGGCGCGCAGTCCTTGCACCTCGGTCTTATGCAGTTCCATCAGGATCAGCCGGTCGTTCGGGCGCAGCAGTCGACGTGCTAGCTCGGGCGAGCCCGGATAGCGAGCGTGACCGCCGTTCGGATTGAGCGTGGCGATACTGTCGAAATAGCCGGCGAGTTCTGGAAGGTCGTGGCGCATGGGCCAGAGACGTCCGATGCCGTCAACGAATTCGCCCGTCTTGGCGGCCTGCTCGCCGTTGAGATCGTAGAGACCGGCTCCGGCGTGCGAATCCAGATAGACCAGGGGTTTGGGTTTGGCGGTGAGTGTCTCGATCAGAAGCGTGAGGACGCCGTGCTTGAGGACGTCCGCATGATTGCCGGCGTGAAAGCCGTGCAGATAGCTCAGCATGTGGATCTGCTCCGCGTGCGATGGGATGAGGCGTTCGAGGCGCGTCCTGTCAGCCGTACCGGTGGAATTCGAGTCCGCCGATGGCGATGAAGACCTCGCGGAGGAAGAACAGCAGCGCCACGATGAAGGCGAGCATGGCCGCCACGAAGCAGAGTGCGACGAATAGGGAGACGTCGAACGAGAGAAAGGATCCGATGAACAGCATGGCGATGATGGCCGAAACCAGCAGCGCGGTGAGGGTGCAGAGGCCGATCGAGACGCTGATCAGACGCCCGCGACGCGAGAGACGCTCCAGCTCGTCCTTGGCGCATATGGCATCCATGGAGCCGTCGGCGGCGGAGGCTTCGACGACGCGCCCTCGGTCGACGATGCGCCCGAGCCGGCTCGTCATGACGGACAGCATGCCGCTGATGCCCGTGATGAGGAAGACCGGTGCGACCGCGAGCTGTATGACATGTGCGGCCGTGATGATGTGGGTTTCTTGCAGCATGGAATGGTTCGTCGGGAATGAATGAGATGCCTCCCGGGGCTGCCGATCATCCGACGGCCTCGGGACGGCGCATCATACCCGGAACCGGCTGATGACCTGAGACAGACCTTCGGACTGGCTTGCGACCATGTTGGCGCTCTCGGCGTTGGCGTGGGCGGCCTCCGCCGAGCGCTCGGCGACGTCCCGAATGGCGACCACGTTGCGGTTCACCTCCGAGGCGACATGGCTCTGCTCCTCGATCGCGGCGGCGATCTGGGTGTTCATGTCGAGTACCGAGGACACGTCCTCGGCAATCTCGGCCAGGAAGGTTCCAGCCTGGGTGGCTTGGGTCGCGCTTTCCTGTCCTTCCGTGTGGCAATGGTCGATGAGCTGGACGATGTTGTTCGTGGTCTGGTTCAGATTGGCGATGATGCCCGCGATTTCCTCGGTGGCCGTCTGGGTGCGCATCGCCAGCGTCCGGACCTCGCCGGCGACGACGGCGAAGCCGCGTCCCTGCTCGCCGGCGCGGGCGGCCTCGATGGCGGCGTTGAGCGCCAGCAAGTTGGTCTGCTCGGCGATGCCCCGGATGACGTCGAGCACCGAGCCGATGGTCGTTGCGCTCTGTACCAGTTCCGAGGCTGCCGCGTTGGATTCCTCCAGCCGTTGCGACAGCAATTGGATGCGCCCGATGGTCTCCTCCACCTGGCGATGGCTCTGCCGGGTGTTCTCGCTGGTGCGGCGCGTGCGTTCGGCGGCCATCTCGGTATTGCGCGCGATCTCCTCGATGGTGGCGCCCATCTCGGTGATGGCGGTCGCCAGCTGGTCGGCCTCCGCGAGCTGCTGGCGTCCTCCCGCAGAGGTCTCGTCGGCGTTGGCCGAGAGCTCGGTGGTGATTTGGGTGAGATGATCGACCGCATCCTGGCATTGTCGGATGACCTGACGCATGCTGGCGAGCATGGAATCGAATCCGCGACCCATCTGGGCCAGCTCGTCCTTGCCTTCTAGGCCGAGTTTCAGCGTCAGGTCGCGGTGCTCCGCGATGTCGCTGATGACGCCGATCACCCGTCCCAGTCCGTGATCGAGGCTGCGCGTGATCCACCAGGTGAGTGCGGCGACGCCTAGCGTGACTAGCAGCGAGAGCACCAGCAATCTCCAGACGATGGCGGTTCCTTCCGCCTTCAGCGTCTCTTGGAGATGGTCCGCGAGCCCGTCGAGCAGGGCGGATGCCTGCTGCATTCCGGCGGCGAGTTCGGCTCGGATGCCCTGGTCGGGGGTCAGGCCGACGCGCTCCTGCGCCTCGACCAGCGCGAGGAAATCCTGCCGATAGCCTGTCAGCGTCGAGATCAGTTCCTGGTCGTTCCCGGCCAGATCGACCAGCGTGCCGTAGTCCTTTTCGAATTTGTCGACGTACTTGGTGTTGGATCGCAGCATGAAGTCCTTCTCGTGCCGTCTCAGCTGGAGGATCCCGGCCAGCAGATCGTCGCGCTGCCTGGCGTCGACGCTACTCTCCGCCCGGTGAACGGCCTCGCGAAGGCTGCCGTAGAGGCCCGACTCGGGATCGAAACCGATCGTTCGATATTCTTCGACCAGCTGCTCGAATATCTTCAGGTATCCGTCGAAGGCGTCCTTCAGGGCATCGAGCTCGCTGGCGTCCAGGCCCTTTCCTGCGATCCCGTCGCGCAGCTCTGCGAGATGCTCGTCGAACTGCGTGGCCTCCTGGCGCAGCTTCTGGGGATGCGATTCGTCGGGCTGCATCAGGAACGCCTGCTGATCGAGTCGTGTGTGCAGCAGGTGCTGGTGCAGCTCGTACGCGAGTTCCTTGGCCGTGTCGAGCCTCTTCAGCTCGGTCCAGGACCACCAGACGCCGACCATCAGGATCAGCAGCGCACCGACCGACAATGCGGACAGGCTGTAGAGTTTATGGCGAATGAGCATGGAATCTCCTTACGTATCTCGATCCGGAACATGGCTTTGAATCCTGATCGGCGGACACCCAGCGTCTCATCCGGGAGGGCTGTCCACGGGGCAGGATGGGGCGACCGGGATCGTTGATGCCGCCGGGGAAGCGCTTGCTGGGGCACGCACACGCACCGCCTTCCTCGACGGACCTGGAGGCTGGGGTGGCTATATGGGGGCGGCTGCATGTGCGTCTCGTGTCCGATGCGTGTCTAGGGAAAGGCTGCGGCTCAGATGAGCCGAGCGAAGGATTCCTGCTGCCGGACATGCAGCAACTATAGCGGATTCATTATGAATTCAAGTTGCTGCCGGCGACTGCGAGGACGCTGTGTGATTGCCGTTCCAGTTTCTCTGTCCCATCGACGCCATTCCACCGTCCGTAAACCGCCGGGGCCGGAAAGCCCGAGATCCCCGCCCGTGGCCCTCCGGCCCTCGCTCAACGCAGCAGCAGTGTCGGAATCTTGGCCGAGCGCAGGAGGTCGGAGGTTTTGCTGCCGAACAGTAGGGCGCGGATCGGGGAGTGACCATAGGCGCCCATGACGAGCAGGTCGATCTCGCGCTCGCGCACCGAGCGGGCGATGACGTTCTCGGCGTCGCCTGGGATCAGGTCCACCTCGGTTTCGAGGCCCGCCGTCTCCAGCGTCGTTTTGGCCCATTCGAGCTGCTTGGCGCCATCCCTGGTCGTCTTGCCCGACATCAGCACGTGGATCGGCAGGTCGGTGAACAGCGGGCT
Organism: Thiorhodococcus fuscus; assembly: GCF_042682685.1. Classification (NCBI taxonomy): domain Bacteria; kingdom Pseudomonadati; phylum Pseudomonadota; class Gammaproteobacteria; order Chromatiales; family Chromatiaceae; genus Thiorhodococcus; species Thiorhodococcus fuscus. Next base: position 113,879 of record NZ_JBHUHX010000052.1, on the reverse strand, counting down.
CTTGGCGACCAGCTCCACGCCGCGCCGCGCCATGCCGCCGCCGTCGAAGGCGAGCATCACGCGCCGTGGTGTCTGGAACTGTTCGGTGACCGCCAGGATGGGCCTCTTGAGCGCACGCACCACGCGTTCGACATTGCGCCCGAGATCGCGTTGGGTGGCCTCGGCCGATTCGCCTCGGCGTCCGAGCACGAACAGCCCCACCCCTGGCTGCTGCTCGACCAGCACCTCTTCGAGCTCGCCATGGCGTTGGCGCACGTCGGGCGCCGTGGCCCCGGCGGCGATGGCGCGCTCGCGCAATCGATTGAGAAAGAGCCGTCCCTGCTCGCGCGCGGCCTTGCTGCGCGCCGCATCCTCCTCGGACAGTGCCTCGAGCAAGTGCTGTTGGGCGTTGAAGCCGATCGTGCCGCTATGGTCCTTGCCGCTGGCGCTTTCGGGATGGCGGTCGAGGATGTGCAGCAGCTCCATCGGAGCCTCCAGGCGGCGTGCCGCCCAGGTCGCCGCGTCCGTTACGGTGTCGGCATAGTCTGAGCGGTCGACGCAGGCCAGGACCTTGTTTTCCTCTTGCATGGCGAATTTCCTCTCAATGTCCCATCAATTGCTCGACCGCGTCGGGCTTGTCGTGGACCGCGAACTTGTCGATCAGGGTCGCACTAGCCTCGTCGAGACCCACGACCTCGACCTCGGTACCCTCGCGGCGGAATTTGATGACCACCTGGTCGAGCGCGCTAACGGCGGTGATGTCCCAGAAGTGGGCGCGGCTGACGTCGATGCGCACGCGCTCGATGACCTCCTTGAAATCGAAGGATGCGATGAAGCGGTCGGCCGAGGCGAAGAAGACCTGGCCCGTCACCAGATAGGCGCGGATGCGGCCCTCGTCGAGCGAGACCGATCCGACATAGAGCACCTTGCCGACCCGGTTGGCGAAGAAGAAGCCGGAGAGCAGCACACCCGCGAGGACGCCTTGCGCCAGATTGTGCGTGGCCACCACGACGATCACGGTCGAGAGCATCACCACGTTGGCCGACAGCGGATGGTCGCGGAGATTGCGGATCGAGGCCCAGTTGAAGGTGCCGATCGAGACCATGATCATGACCGCCACCAGCGCGGCCATGGGGATCTGCGCCACCCAGTCGCCGGCGAAGACCACCATCACCAGCAACAGGAGACCGGCGGCCAGCGTCGAGAGCCGTCCGCGTCCGCCCGACTTCACGTTGATGACCGACTGGCCGATCATGGCGCAGCCGGCCATGCCGCCGAGGAAGCCGGTCGCCACGTTGGCCACGCCCTGGCCAACGCATTCGCGGTTCTTGTTGCTCGACGAATCGGTCAGGTCGTCGACGATCGTGGCCGTCATCATGGATTCCAGCAGACCCACGGCGGCCAGCGTGGCCGAGACCGGGAAGATGATCTGGAGCGTCTCCAAATTGAGCGGGATCTGGGGTAGCAGAAACACCGGCAGGCTGTCGGGCAGCTGACCCATATCGCCGACGGTGCGCACGTCGAGATTGAGCCAGATGGCCACGCCGGTCAGTACCAGGATGGTCACCAACGGCGAGGGAACGACCTTGGTCAGATAGGGGAATAGATAGATGATCGCCAGACCGGCGGCCACCATGGCGTAGACCTGCCAGGTTGCGCCGATCAGCTCGGGAAGCTGGGCCATGAAGATCAGGATGGCGAGTGCGTTGACGAATCCGGTGATGACCGAGCGGGAGATGAAACGCATCAGGTTGCCCAGTCGCAGCCAGCCGGCGAGCATCTGCAGCACGCCGGTCAGGATGGTCGCGGCCAGCAGATACTGGAGCCCGTGGTCCTTGACCAGGGTGACCATGACCAGTGCCATGGCGCCGGTGGCCGCCGAGATCATGCCGGGCCGGCCGCCGACGAAGGCGGTGACCACGGCGATACTGAAGGAGGCATAGAGCCCGACCTTGGGATCGACGCCGGCGATGATGGAAAAGGCGATCGCCTCTGGGATGAGCGCCAGCGCGACCACCAGGCCGGCGAGCAGGTCGTTGCGGACGTTGGAGAGCCATTCCTGGCGGATGGATTTCATGCTGAGTCGGAACCTTCGCGGAGAGAGCCGAGCGGATCGGCGATGGATGGAAAACGCGAAGGCCGGCCGCCTAAGCGGCGAGGGGAGCGATCTGAGAACCGGGGGAGTCGGAGGGAGGCGCAGGCATCAGGTGCGGCATCGCGTCGAGATCTGGATATGGGCGTTTGCTTCAAACGCGTGGCGAGCCGGGGGTGTCTACACGGGGAACTGACTCCTGAAGTCCATGGTTTATTTGCGAATTTTCGCAAGTCTAGCCGTTTTGCATCCCGTGGGCAAACTGGGGCGTGGCCGGCGAGTCCTGCTTTCGGCCTGATTCCGGCGTCACCTTGCGAGCCTCTTCATCAAGCACTGGAGAGGCCCTGCAGCAAGGGGTCGGCGAGCGACGCTCGGCCGACCGAATGACGTCGCTCCGTCATGGATCAGGCGTTCCGCGTGTCCGCGCCGCCCGGTTGCGGGCCGGCGTGCCTGAGAATCAGCTCCTGGGTCGGATAGGCGAACTCGATGCCCTCTTCGCGGAAGCGGCGGTTGATCGCCAGATTGATCGCCTGCTGGATGTCCATGTAGCGGTTGTAGTCCGGACCCTGGACGTAATAGACGATCTCGAAGAGGAGCGCGAAGTCGCCGTACTCGAAGAAATGGGCGCGGTCGAAGCGGGTGTATGCCTGGTCGCGGACGATGCGCTCGATCATCCCCGGGATGCGTTCGAGCAGATCCGGCGGGGTCTGGTAGACCACGCCCAGCTTGAACACCACGCGGCGCTCCTCCATGCGCTTGTAGTTGTGGATGCGGCTGTTGAGCAGGTCGGTGTTCGACATGGTGATCTGCTCGCCCGAAAGACTGCGGATCCGGGTCGTCTTGACCCCGATCTGTTCCACCACGCCCAGGGTCGAGCCGGTGACCACGAAGTCGCCGACCCGGAACGGCTTGTCCAGAATGATGGCCATGGAGCTGAAGATGTCGGCGAGGATGTTCTGCACCGCGAAGGCGACTGCGATGCCGCCCACGCCCAGTGCCCCGATCAGGCCCGTGATGGGATAGTCGAAGTGGGTGAGCACCGAGATGAGCACGATGCTCCAGATGCCGACGCGGATGAAGAAGAGGATCAGTCCGTAACCGCTGACCGCCGAGGGATCCTGCCGCTCGCGGCGGCTGCGCTGGCGGTTGAGATAGTCGAGCGCACCGGCGCTGGCCCAGATCCCGATCTGGAGCCAGAAGACGACGACCAGGATGCTCCAGAGCCAATCGTGCAGTCGTTCCGGAAGCAGTCCGGACACCCGCATGGCCGCATAGAAGGCGATGATCACCACGAACAGCTGGCTGGTGTTGCGCACCAGCGCCAGAACCAAGGCGCGGGGGGCGCGCTTTTCGCCGTCGCTGGCGGCGACCAGACGCGGCAGGACCGTGCGGCGCAGCAGCCGTTGCAACAGTGAGACGGCCGCGATCACCAGCAGGAAGACGGCGCCCCCGCTGACCATGTCGCGCAGATAGAAGCCCTGGTCCTGGAAGACGAAGAGTTCCTTGTTCCACCAGCCCGCGAGCCAGGTCGCGGCCTCGTCCATGCGCTGGGCGAAGGAGCGCCGGCTCACCAGCGGATCCAGTTCCTGTTCGAAACGGTCCGCCAGTGCGCTCAGCTGGTCCTCGACGCCGAGCAGATCCTCGGCCTGTCCCTCCTGCGCGTCCAGGGCATCCAGTCTGCGCTTGAGCGCGGTGCGCATGTCGCTGGCGAGCCCCGAGTCGGCGAGTCGCTGGACGAGCATCAGCTGCACCGAGCGCACCGTGGCGAGTTCGTCCTGCAGATAGCGGGTCTCGTCTGCGATGGTGTCGGCGAGCGTGCCGACCTCTTGCAGCCAACTGGTCAGGGGGGCCTCCTGGTCGCCCTGGTACAGCCGATAGCGGCGCTCCCAGAGGGTACGGGCCGAGGCGAGGCTCGAGAGCGCATGACGCAGATAGGCGATGCCCTTGCGCGAGGCGTCGAGCTCGGCCTCGCGGGCCGCGACCTCTTCCTCGAGGAGCTGGGCGCGTGACGCGTCCTGGTTGCGCTCCAGACGTCGGCGGGCATCGAAGAGGGCGCTTTCGGCGCGATCGCCGGCCTGGGTCAGGCTCTCGATCCGTTTGCGGATCTGGGTCTCGCGCGCCGTCAGTTCATCGACCCGGTCGTCCAGCATCTCTTTGGTGAAGCTGACCGCGTCCTTCATGCGCACGATCTTGGCGCTCAGCAGGTCGCTGCGTTGCCGGGCGACCTGGGACTCCAGATGCGTCAGTTCCAGAAAGTCCTTCGCCGTCGCCCGCCGCTGGCGTGCGGCGAGCACGCCGAGCCGAGACGCCTCCAGGCGGCGTTCGAGCGCTGGCGTGTCGTCGCCGGGTGCGGCTTGCTCCAGCTGGGTGCGGGCGAGCCGGCGCTCCTGCTCCTTGGCCTCGATCTCCTTGGCCGCCGAGTCGGTCTGCTGCCGTGCGATCTCCAGTGCGCGCTCGGCCGCCTCGGCGGCGTGCCTGGCCAATCGATGCTCGCCGTGCAGCTGGTCGATCTGGTCGATCGGGTAGGGCGGCTTTTCGCTCAGCCCCTCGCGCTTCAGGGTCTCCCGGGCGGTCTCGATGTCGTTCAGCGAACCTTGCAGCTCCTGGCGCCGCGCGAGCAGGGTCGCCCGGCGCTGCACCGAGAGTCGCAGATCCTGCAGGGGTTCGAGTCTCGGGTCCGGGGCGGTGCCTTCGTCCGGCTGACCGGGGGCGGGCGGTGCGTCGTCGCGCTCGACCGCCGCGAGTTTGTCCTCGACGATCTTCAGTGCCTTGTCGTAGTCCTCGGCCGTAGCATCTTCTCCCGGAAGCGCGGCGAGACCGACCAGGGCGGGGTCCAGTCCGTTCTTGATTTCCGGCGCGGGCGTGGCTGGGTTATCGGTCGCGGGTGCGTCCTCGGCGGCGGCAGGCGTGTCCTGAGCGAGCGCCGAGATGGAGAAGCAGATGAGCGCGAGGGCGAGGAAGGAGAGGCGGGTGAGGCGAGCGGAGATCACGGATGGACGACTCCCTTGGGCTGGTCATGTGAGCGGAAGGGTGAAGTCGATCAGCTACACAAATATCGTGCCATAGGGCTTGTGTCCCGACGAAACGTCACGGTGGGTTTGCTCGATCCTCGTCGAGTGAGCGGGCACCTGAGTCGTTCGATGTCCCGCATGCGCCGTCGCTCATCGCGACTGGTGTCGGTCGGGCGGAGGTCAGTGGTGGTGCATTTGACTGGGGGCTGGTGCAAAACCACCGGACGGTTGAGGGTCGGGGAACGATGGGTTCACCATCCCCGTTCCAGTAACGGTCGCAGAAAGCGTCCGGTATGGGATGCTGGGTCGGCGGCGATGGTCTCGGGTGTGCCGGTGGCGATGATCTGACCGCCCTTGTCGCCACCCTCCGGTCCCAGGTCGAGGATCCAGTCGGCGGTCTTGATGACGTCGAGATTGTGCTCGATGACCACCACCGTATTGCCCTGGTCGCGTAGGCGGTGCAGCACGTCGAGCAGATGCTTGACGTCGTGGAAGTGCAGTCCGGTGGTGGGTTCGTCGAGGATGTAGAGCGTCCGTCCCGTGTCGCGCTTGCTGAGCTCGCGGCTGAGCTTGACCCGCTGCGCCTCGCCGCCTGAAAGCGTGGTGGCACTCTGTCCGAGCCGAACATAGGAGAGTCCCACGTCCTTCAGCGTCTGGAGCTTGCGGTGGATGACGGACACCGGTGCGAAGAACTCCAGTGCGTCCTCGATCGTGAGGTTCAGCACCTCGTCGATCGTCTTGCCCTTGTAGCGGATCTCCAGGGTCTCGCGGTTGTAGCGCCGGCCCTTGCAGGTGTCGCACTGGACGTAGATATCGGGCAGGAAGTGCATCTCGACCCGGATGAGTCCGTCCCCTTTGCAGGCCTCGCAGCGTCCGCCCTTGACGTTGAAGCTGAAGCGCCCGGCGGTGTAGCCGCGCGAGCGCGCCTCGGGGACGGCGGCGAAGAGGTCGCGCACCAGATTGAAGAGCCCGGTGTAGGTGGCCGGGTTGGAGCGTGGCGTGCGACCGATGGGGCTCTGGTCGATGTCGACGACCTTGTCGAAATGCTCCAACCCCTCGACGGCACCGTGGGGTGCCGGACGTAGACTGGCACCGTTGAAATGACGGGCGGCGACCGGGAAGAGGGTGTCGTTGATGAGCGTCGACTTGCCCGATCCAGAGACCCCGGTGATGCAGCAGAAGGTTCCGACCGGGATGGCGGCGTCGACGGCGCGCAGGTTGTTTCCGCGCGCCCCCAGTATGCGCAACTGACGCTCGGGGTCGTTGGGTGTGCGCCGCTCGGGGATGGGGATGCGCAGGTCGCCCGCGAGATAGCGCCCTGTCAGGGATTCCGGCATGGCCGAGATCGCCTCGGCGGTACCCTGAGCGACGATCTCGCCGCCGTGCGCGCCGGCGCCAGGTCCGATGTCGACCACCAGATCGCCAGCGCGGATCGCCTCCTCGTCGTGCTCGACCACGATCACCGTGTTGCCGATGTCGCGCAGATGCACGAGCGTCTTGAGCAGGCGGGCGTTGTCGCGCTGGTGCAGACCGATCGAGGGCTCGTCGAGGATGTACATGACGCCGACCAGACCGGCGCCGATCTGGCTGGCGAGCCGGATGCGCTGGGCCTCGCCGCCCGAGAGCGTCTCGGCGCTGCGCTCCAGGGTCAGGTATTCGAGCCCGACGTCGACCAGAAAACGCAGCCGGGTGGCGACCTCCTTGATGACCTTGGCGCCGATCTCACCGCGCTTGCCCGGAAGCTCCAGCGTCTCGAAGAAGCGCAGCGACTCGCCGACCGGCATGCGCGAGATGGCGGGCAGGTTGTAGTCGCCGACGAAGACGTGACGCGCCGCTTCGTTGAGCCGCGATCCCTGGCACGCGGGGCAGGGCTGGTGCGAGATGTAGCGCGCCAGCTCTTCGCGGACCGTGTTGGACTCGGTCTCGTGATAGCGGCGCTCCATGTTGCGGATGATGCCTTCGAAGGTGTGCGGCTTGGCGCTGCCCTTCTCGTGCGGCAGCTTGAGCCGAATCTTCTCCTTGCCGCTGCCGAAGAGCACGACCGAGCGGACCTGCTCGGTGAGCTCGTTCCAGGGCGTCTCGACGTCGAATCCGTAGTGCTCGCCGAGCGAGCGGATCATCTGGAAGTAATAGGCGTTGCGTCGGTCCCAGCCGCGCACCGCGCCGCCGGCCAGGCTGAGTTCTGGGTGAACCACGACCTTGGAGGGGTCGAAGAACTGCTCCACGCCCAGTCCGTCACAGGTGGGGCAGGCCCCGGCCGGGTTGTTGAAGGAGAAAATGCGGGGTTCCAGCTCGGGGATGCTGTAGCCGCAGACCGGACAGGCGAACATGGCCGAGAAGGTGAGCTCGGGCCGTTCCGGTTCGTCGATCCACCCGACGCGTGCGGTTCCGCCGGAGAGCGCGAGCGCGGTCTCGAAGGATTCGGCCAGGCGGAGTGGCAGATCCTCGCGCACCCGGAAGCGGTCGATCACCACCTCGATGTCGTGCTTCTTCTTGAGGTCGAGTTCCGGCGGATCGTCGAGTTCGTGGAGCTGGCCGTCGATGCGGGCGCGGATGAACCCCTGGGCATGCAGTTCGGCGAGCAAGCGCTGGTACTCGCCCTTGCGCGCCGAGACCACGGGGGCGAGCAGCATCAGCTTGTCGCCCTCGGGCAGGTTCAGCACCTGGTCGACCATCTGACTCACGGCCTGGGCCTCCAGCGGTTCGCCGTGGGTCGGGCAGCAGGGTTGGCCGACGCGGGCGAACAGCAGGCGCAGGTAGTCGTAGATCTCGGTGATGGTGCCGACGGTCGAGCGCGGATTGTGCGAGGTGGTCTTCTGCTCGATCGAGATGGCCGGCGAGAGTCCCTCGATGTGGTCGACGTCCGGCTTCTCCATGACAGAGAGGAACTGCCGGGCATAGGCGGAGAGGGATTCCACGTAGCGCCGTTGCCCCTCGGCATAGATGGTGTCGAAGGCGAGCGACGACTTGCCGGAGCCCGAGAGCCCGGTGAAGACGATCAGCCGGTCGCGGGGCAGGTCGAGGTCGACGCCCTTGAGGTTGTGCGTGCGTGCGCCGCGGATGCGGATGGTGTCCATGGAGTCTGCCGGGGGATTGGGTGCCTGGTCGCGAGGTTCGCGAGGCTCGGTGCGGATCACTGCGGCGGGGCGTCTGCTTCCGTCCAAGCCGAGCTGCTATTATGCGGAGCTTCGACGTCAAGAAGCAAAGGCCATCGGCCGTGAAGTCATCAGATACGCCAAACCTCGAAATCCCCAAGACTCCGCTCTCGCCCACCGAGCGGCGCGCCGCGATGGGGCTTGCCGCCATCTTTTCCACCCGTATGCTCGGCCTCTTCATGGTGCTGCCGGTCTTCGCGCTCTATGCCGACGATCTTCCCGGCGCGACGCCGCTCTTGATCGGTCTCGCGATCGGCGCTTACGGACTGACGCAGGCGATCCTGCAGATCCCGCTCGGTCTGCTGTCCGACCGCATCGGGCGTAAGCCGGTCATCTACGGCGGGCTCGCGCTCTTCGCCCTGGGTAGCCTGGTCGCGGCGCTGGCCGATAGCATCCAATGGGTGATCCTGGGACGCGCGCTGCAGGGCAGCGGTGCGATCGCTGCCGCGATCATCGCCTTGACCGCCGATCTGACGCGCGACGAGGTGCGTACCAAGGGCATGGCGGCGATCGGCATCAGCGTCGCGCTCTCCTTCGCCGCAGCCCTGGTGATCGGTCCGCCCATCGCGCGCTGGATCGGCATCTCGGGCATCTTCGCCCTGACCTCGGTGCTGGCGATCGTCGGCATGCTGATCCTCGCCTACGTGGTTCCGGACCCGGATCGCTCCATGGTGCATCGCGATGCCCAGCCGGTGCTGGATCAGCTCTCGGGCGTGCTCCGTAACCCGACTCTGCTGCGGCTCGACCTGTCCATCTTCATGCTGCATCTGACCATGGTGAGCATGTTCGTGGTGCTTCCGCTGTCGGTCGAGTCGGCCGGGCTGGCGCCGGTCGATCACTGGATGATCTATCTGCCGGCCGTGCTGCTTGCCATCCTGGCCATGGTGCCCTTCATCGTCATGGCGGAGCGTCTGGGCAAGGTCAAGCCGGTCCTGATCGGGGCCGTGATGGCGCTGGGCGCGGCCATGTTCGGGTTCTATCTGTTCCATTGGTCGCTCTGGCTGGCGGCCTTCCTGCTGGTCGTGGTCTTCACCATCTTCAACCTGCTGGAGGCGGTGCTGCCGTCGCTGGTGTCCAAGGCCGCACGGGCCGGGGCCAAGGGGACGGCCATGGGCGTCTTTTCCAGCTCCCAGTTCGTCGGCGCCTTCCTCGGGGGGCTGCTCGGCGGTTGGGCGCACGGCAGTTTCGGTCCGCAGGCCGTCTATCTGGTCGGCGCGGCGACCTCGCTGGCGTGGATCGGCGTCGTTGCGACCATGCGCATTCCGGCCAACCTGACACGCCACATACTGACCCTGGGCATCCTGCCCGAGGACGCAGTGACCGATGTGGAACAGCGTTTGTTGGATGTGCCAGGCGTCGAGGAGGCCGTGATCGCCCGCGACGAGGGTGTGGCCTACCTCAAAGTGGACAGCCGCCAGCTCGATTGGGCAAGATTGCAGGCCTTTTCGGCCAGCGCTTGAGAATCGGTATCCGACGCCGATGTCTGGCTGGCCGTTTGATTTTTTGCGAGACAACAATCGCTCACGCACGACGTGTAGCGGGAGGAAGGTATGGCGGGTATCAATAAGGTGATCTTGATCGGCAACCTCGGGGCCGATCCCGAGGTTCGCTACATGCCGAGCGGCGACGCGGTGGCCAATGTGCGGATCGCGACCAGCGAGACCTGGAAGGATCGCAACACCGGCGAGCGTCAGGAGCGCACCGAGTGGCACAACGTGGTCTTCTTCGGCAAGGTCGCCGAGATCGTCAAGCAGTATCTGCGCAAGGGCTCCAAGATCTACGTCGAGGGCAAGCTCCGCACCCGCAAATGGCAGGGGCAGGATGGCCAGGACCGCTATTCCACCGAGGTCGTGGTGGACATGAACGGCACCATGCAGATGCTCGACGGTCGTCAGGGGATGGGAGGCGGCTCGGCCGCGCCGTATCCGGAGGAGTCCATGTCGGCCCCGCGCGGCGGTGGCCGCGCTCCGCAGCAGCAGCCCTCGGCCCCGGCCGGTGGTTCGAGCGGCAGTTACGGCGGCGGCCCCGACTTCGACGACGACATCCCGTTCTGAAGACGATTTCGTGGTGGATTCGCATCCTCTCGCGTGGCTCTAGGAGGGCTTCATGCGCACCCTATTGGTAACCGGCGGCGCGGGCTTCATCGGCGGCAACTTCGTTCACTATCTGATGAACGAGACCGATGTCCGCGTGGTCAATCTGGACGCCTTGACCTATGCCGGTAATCGCGACACGCTGGCCGATCTCGAGGGCAACCCGAGGCACATCTTCGTCCAGGGCGACATCGGCGATGCCGCGCTGGTGAGCCGTCTGCTGGCCGAATATGCCGTCGACGCGGTGGTGAACTTCGCCGCCGAGAGTCATGTCGACCGCTCCATCGACGGGCCGGGCGCCTTCATCCAGACGAACGTGGTCGGCACCTTCAACCTGCTCGACTGCGTTCGCGCCCACTGGAATCGGCTCAGCGACAGTGCGCGCGAGGGCTTTCGCTTCCTGCACGTTTCGACCGACGAGGTCTACGGCTCGCTGGGGCCGACCGGGCTCTTCACCGAGACCACGCCCTATGCGCCCAATTCGCCCTATTCGGCCTCCAAGGCGGCCTCGGATCATCTGGTGCGGGCCTGGTTCCACACCTACGGGCTGCCGGTGCTCACCACCAACTGCTCGAACAACTACGGTCCCTATCAGTTTCCCGAGAAGCTGATCCCGCTGATGATTCTCAAGGCTCAGCGCGGCGAGGCCCTGCCCATCTACGGCGATGGCGGCAATATCCGCGACTGGCTGTTCGTCACCGACCACTGTCGCGCCATCTGGCGGGTGCTGGAGGCGGGCACGCCCGGCGAGGTCTACAACGTCGGCGGCAACAGCGAGCGGACCAATTTGGAGGTGGTGGATACCCTCTGCGCACTGCTCGACGAGCTGCTGCCCGGCTCGCCGCATCGCCCGCATACCCAGCTCAAGCGCTTCGTCACCGACCGTCCCGGTCACGACCGCCGCTACGCGATCGATGCCAGCAAGCTCAAGCGCGAGCTGGGTTGGGAGCCGACGGAGACCTTCGAGTCCGGCATGCGGCGCACCGTGAGCTGGTATCTGGACAACCCCGACTGGTGTCAGGGCATTACCTCCGGGCGCTATCGCGGCGAGCGTCTCGGCACCGAGCAGTAAGGACGCACCATGAATCGTAAAGGCATCATCCTGGCCGGCGGCTCCGGCACCCGGCTCTATCCCTTGACCCGGATCGTCAGCAAGCAGTTGCTGCCGGTCTACGACAAACCGATGATCTACTATCCCCTGTCGACGCTCATGCTGGCGGGGATTCGCGAGATCCTCATCATCTCCACCCCGCAGGATCTGCCCATGTTCCGCGCCCTGTTGGGCGACGGCTCGCGGTGGGGGATCTCGTTGAGCTATGCCGAGCAGCCCCATCCGGGCGGGCTGGCGCAGGCCTTCATCATCGGTCGCGACTTCGTCGGCGATGCGCCCTCCTGTCTCATCCTGGGCGACAACATCTTCTACGGCCACGGACTGGTCGATCAGCTCAAGGCGGCGAGTGCCCGTGAGCAGGGCGCGAGCGTCTTCGGCTATTACGTCTCCGATCCGGAGCGTTACGGCGTCGCCGAGTTCGATGCCGAGGGACGGGTGGTGAACCTGGAGGAGAAGCCCCAGTCGCCCAAATCCAACTGGGCGGTGACCGGCATCTATTTCTACGACGCCAAGGTCTGCGATCTGGCCGCAGGCCTCGTCCCCTCGCCGCGCGGCGAACTGGAGATCACGGATCTCAACAACTGCTATCTGCGCCAGGGCGAACTCTCGCTGGTTCGCATCGGACGCGGCACCGCATGGCTCGATACCGGCACCCATGCCTCCCTGATGGAGGCCGGGCAGTACATCGAGACCATCGAGAAACGTCAGGGGCTCAAGATCTGCTGTCCCGAGGAGGTCGCCTATTTCAACGGCTGGATCGACGAGGCGCAGTTGCGTGCCCAGGCCGCAGAGCTGCAGAAGAGCGGCTACGGCGACTATCTGCTGAGCCTGATCCAGCGGGGGCGGGTATGAAGGTCATCGAGACCGAGCTTCCAGGCGTCCTCATCATCGAGCCCAAGGTCTGGGGCGACGAGCGCGGCTATTTCCTGGAGACCTATCGCGCCAACCGCTACGCCGAGCTCGGTATCCCTCAGCCGATGGTGCAGGACAACCAGTCCTTCTCCCGTAAGGGCGTGCTGCGCGGGCTTCATGTCCAGCATCCGCATGCCCAGGGCAAGCTGGTGCAGGTGCTGGCTGGGGAGGTGTTCGACGTCGCCGTGGATATCCGGCGTGGATCCCCCACCTTTGGAAAATGGGTTGGCGCGATGCTCTCGGGCGAGAACAAGCGTCAGTTGTGGATTCCGCCCGGTTTCGCCCACGGTTTTCTGGTGACCGCCGAGACGGCGCTCTTCGTCTACAAGAACACGGACTATTACAGTCCAGAAACAGAATTCAGCGTGCGCTGGGACGACCCCGAGATCGGTATCGACTGGCCTCTTGAGGCCGATCCTGAACTCTCCCGCAAGGACAGCGAGGCGTTGCCTCTCGCCGACATCCCCGCGTCTCGCTTGCCAGGTTACGAGGATTACGCATGAAGAATTCAGGTGGTTCGGTCAGTCGGCCCACGTTGCTGCTGATTGGCTCGAATGGACAGGTCGGCTGGGAGTTGCGCCGCACACTGGCTGGCATCGGTGACGTGGTCGCCGCTTCGATCGAGGGCGAGTGTGGCCCCGTCATCGATCTCATGGATTCCGATGCTCTGGCCCGGCTCATCAGCGAGACCAAGCCCGATGCCGTGATCAATGCCGCCGCCTACACGGCGGTCGACAAGGCCGAGGTCGATCGCGAGATCGCTCAGCGCATCAACGCCGATGCCGTGGGCGAGATGGGGGCTCTGCTGGCGAAGACCGGGACGCCGATCGTCCATTATTCGACCGACTTCGTCTTCTCCGGCAATCTGAACCGTGCCTACACCGAGGACGATGTGCCGGATCCGCTCAACGTCTACGGCGAGACCAAGCTCGGCGGCGAGCGCGCACTGCTGGAGTCGGGCGCCAAGGCATTGGTCTTCCGCACCAGCTGGGTCTATGGCGCGCGCGGGGCCAACTTTCTGCTGACCATGCTGCGTCTGTTCAAGGAGCGTGAAGAGTTGCGGGTGGTCGACGACCAGATCGGCTCGCCGACCTGGAGCCGCATGTTGGCCGAGATGACCTCCATGGTGCTCTACCGTGTGCTGCGCGGCGATCTGGACCTGGACGAAGTCGGCGGGCTCTACAACCTCACCGGCTCCGGACAGGTGAGCTGGTGCGGCTTCGCCAGCGCCATCCTGGAGGCAAGCGGCCTGGACGCGCGCCTCATTCCCATTCCCTCGACCGAATATCAGGCCCCGGCCATGCGCCCCATGTACTCGGTGCTCGACAACAGCCGCTTCCAAGAGACCTTCGGGCTAGCCATGCCCGACTGGCGTCTCTCGCTGACGCAGTGTCTGGAAGAGCTGAAGCGGTAGCCATTCCACTCCGGGCGAGGTCCCGCCGGGTCCAGCTCGGCGGCATCTCCCAGATTAGGCTCGCGCTTCATCCGGGTTATGGCGCGTAGCCTGGGTGGAGCGCAGCGAAACCCAGGACCCCTGTTCGGGTCGCACTCGACGGTCGCGATCTGTTTCCCGTCCTTCACGACATTGACCCCTGCGTACCCTTCCGTCGCATCTTCCGAATAGTCGCGTCCGCGAAAATTTGTCCCCATCGATTCAGGATAGAATGTCGCTCCCATGGTGATGCGACATCGCCGATAGCGATCGATAAAACGAGGAGATGACATGTCGAGATACTGGCTATTGCCGATGGCGTTGACGGCCGGATTGATGTCGGCGAGCAGCGAGGCGGCCCTGGTGGTCACCGAGACTCTGGATGGAGAGTCGCAGACGCGGATCTATCATGACGGCGCCTATTTCGAGGTCGAATCGGGGCGTCTCATGAATCGCATCGATCTCAAGCAGGATCGTTGTCTCATGGTGAACCACGAGGCACGCGTCTATTTCGAGGGTGCATGCGAGGGCGGGCTCGACGAACTGATGGCCACTTTGAAGGCGGAATTCGATCGCCAGATCGCGACCTTGTCCCCCGAGCAGCGCGAGCAGATGCAGGCGATGGTCGGTGCCATGATTCAGGGCACGGGGCGCGGCACGGTGGGCTTCAAGCGTGACGGAGCGGGGGCGGTCGCGGGCTACGACGCCGAATCCTACCTCATCACCATCAACGACGTTCCCTATAGCACGATCTGGGTGTCTTCGGATCTCGAGGCGGCGATTAAGAAGGAGTTCGATCTGGACGCCTTCCGGCGTTGGGAGCGCAAGATGCGCGAGGAGATCGATGCCATGACCCATCAGTTCGGGGATCAAAAGAGGGACGCCGATCCGATGGCCGAAGTGTTCGACGCTATCGTCGCCAAGGGTTACCCTGTCAAGGTCGTGCCTAATCCGGCGGCAGACATGATGGGTATGATGCTGCCTCCGACGATTGCCGACGAGGCCAGCGAAACGATCGAGGTGATCTCGGTCGAGCAGGCATCCGATTTCCGTCCCGAATCCTTGAGTCCGCCGGATGACTACGCGAAGTTGTCATCCTGGGCCGAGTTCATGCGGGCCGACATGGGCAGCGAGGACGAGGATCACGCTCACGACTGAGCGCGATACGTCTCGACACCGCTCGGTTGGCGGAGGCATGTTTCGGCCTCCGCCAACCACTCCGATCGGGCTCAGACGGCCTGATCCATCTCCACGGGCTCGGCCTCGGCGCAATCATCCGCGTTCGCGGCCGATGTCTTCGCCGTCACCACGGACCGCTGGCCGAGTCGGCCCTGGCGATAGGCGACCAGGTCCTCGATCGTCAGCACCGGCATCTCGTGGCGTTCGGCGAACGCGACCACCTCCGGCAGTCGCGCCATGGTGCCGTCCGGGTTGGTCAGTTCGCACAGCACCCCGGCTGGTCCGAATCCCGCGAGCGTCATGAGATCGACCGTGCCCTCGGTATGACCGCGCCGGGCCAGAACGCCGCCGGCACGTGCGCGCAGCGGAAAGACATGTCCTGGGTGCGACAAATCCTCCGGTCGCGCATCCTCTGCGATCGCCGCCTGAATGGTCGTGACTCGATCGGCGGCCGAAACGCCGGTCGTCACGCCGTGGCGCGCTTCGATGGTGACGGTGAAGGCCGTCCCGTTTTGGCTGGTGTTGTGATCGACCATCATCGGCAGTTCGAGCTGCTGGATCCGCGCCTCGTCGAGACAGAGACAGACGATTCCGCTGCACTCGCGGATGAGCATCGCCATCTGCGGTGCGGTGATGGTGTGGGCGGGAAAGATGAGATCACCTTCGTTTTCGCGATCCTCGTCGTCGACCAGAAGGACTCCGCCGCCTTGACGGAGATGCTCGATCGCGATCTGGACGCGTTCCAGGGGTGAGCCGAAACGGCTCAGGAGACTCGTCGAATGAGTCTGGTTGGATTCGGTCTGATTCATGGCTCTCTGATACCGGCTTGTCGGTTTGCCAGAATCAGGGCGTGTTGGAAACGGGTGGTATAAATACCGGGCAATAGGGAACTCTGTCCCCGAAGGGACGCTGTCGGTACTGCCTTATCCTCTTCCATCCGGACTCTAACCGTCGGCTCCGGATTCGCACCGGATCTGCTGACCCTGCCTTGCGGCAGGCGCTCGCGGGCTGCTCCGCTGACGCGGAATCACCGCCGGTCGGGAATTTCACCCTGCCCTGAGAATAAGCGACTGGCGTGCTCCGGGTGGAGCACGCCCTTGATACTACGAGACATGGGCCAGCGGGGCAATGTCGATCAGGGGGCGCGTCTTGCTGGCCCAGGCGACGGCTAGGCCCCCTTTGGACTCAGTCGATGTGTCCCTTTTTGTGCTGATCGTACAGATAGCCGCCGAGCGCTCCCGCACCGGCTCCGATGAGTGCACCGGCCCCGGCGTTGGCGCTGAGCGATCCGATCAGTGCGCCGCCGGCGGCGCCCATGAGGGCGCCGCTACCGGAGCGTTCTCCTGTGGTGGTACCGCAGCCGGCGATACCGATGACAGCGGCGAGCGTGAATGGGATGAAGAGTTTAGGCATGGTCGGGCGCTCCTGATGAGATGAAAGGGGATGGCTCGTGAGTGCTACTTGCATGGATATTTCTCGGCAAGCGCGCGAACGAGACCCACAACGGGTGTTTCGTTCATCAGCGTCTCATTCCCGGCGTTCTTCTTCGCCCAGGCGAGGAATGCCATGCGTCCATCGTCGATGGTCACGCTCTTCGGATAGCAAATCAAAGGTTTCAGCTTCTTACGGTCCGTGACTGCGTCGTGATATTGCACGGCTCCGTGGATGAAGCCCCGGCATGCGAAGGAGGCGGGGACGTATTCAGGTGCGCCGGGCTCGACCGAGCACACCTGATAGAGATCTTCCGTGGTATCGAAGTCGATGTCTTCGTCCTGGACCGCAATGGCCGATTGGCTTGCCAGCAAGGCCGCGACTGCGGCGCCCAGGGTTGCAGCAAACAATGGGTGTGTCGGCATCTGGCTGAATCCTCCCGATCGATTGATGAAAGCTTCGGCTCGCGATCTCCAGGGAGCCGGCCGTGCGATTGGGCCTCGGCCTCCAATTCATAGCACGATCTGGCACCTGGCTGCATGCCCGAAATGGACAATGCGTGCATGCCGATGGATCTTGCTAGGCGCGCGGTACCGCTGGCCGATTCGTCGAGGCCGACTTTACCCGGTCGAGACCTTTATTTAGGCTACTCGGCGGGTGGCATGTCCCCTTGTTTCGCCGCTCGTTCGCTGCGCCTTCCTGTCGGGAGGGCGGCCCCAATCGACCCCAAGGAACGACCATGGCCATGATCAAACGACCGCTTGTTTCCGCCATCCTGTTCGGCGTCTCGATCCCGCTCCTGACGGCCTGTGGGCCCATGTACCGCACCGTCTACACCTACACACCGCCCACCGACCTCGAAGGCAAGCGGTGCCTCAATCAGTGCCTGGCGATGCGCGAGATGTGCCGCTCCAACGCCGAGGGCCGGGCGGCCCAGAATCGATCGAACTGCCAGCAAAGCGCCATGGTCAGCTATACGGCGTGCATCAGCACGGCCAAGAGCGATGCCGAGCGCGCGAAATGCACGGACAGCAGCTATTCGTGCAACGAGCAGGCGAATACCTCGCAATGCGACGCCGACTACCGCGTCTGCTACAGCAACTGCGGCGGAATCGTGGACAGTCGCGAGGTCTGCGTCTCCGGCTGTCAATGATCCAGGGTGCCTCGGTCGCGCCCGATGATCTGGACCCGGCGGGGCGTGCCTTTCGATTTCTCGCCGGCCTAGACGGGCGACTCCGTCCAGAGATACATGCTGGATTTCTTGCCCATGATCCGCAGTTCGAATGCCTCCGAACTGGGGGCTTGGGCGCATCCGTAACAGACCTGCAGTGGCAGCAGGTGTTCCTCGCGCGGGTGGCAATAACGGGCCGAGGGGGCCTTGGCCCACTGGATCAGGCGCCGCTCGCGTTCCTCCTCGTCGAGATTCGTACTGGAGCAGGTTTCCAGCAGCCATTCCTCGAACGCCGCGTTCATCTCCGCCGATTCGGTCGTCTCCTGACCGAAGAAGGCCCGCATGTTGTGAAAGGAGAACCCGGAGCCGATGACCAGCAGGTTTTCGTCTTCCAGTCCCCGGAGCGCCCGTCCCATGGCGAGATG
Source organism: Thiorhodococcus fuscus (assembly GCF_042682685.1). Classification (NCBI taxonomy): domain Bacteria; kingdom Pseudomonadati; phylum Pseudomonadota; class Gammaproteobacteria; order Chromatiales; family Chromatiaceae; genus Thiorhodococcus; species Thiorhodococcus fuscus. Next base: position 95,888 of record NZ_JBHUHX010000052.1, on the reverse strand, counting down.
CGCGGTTGGGTCGAGGTCGTTCACCAGTGACAGCTGAACGCAGGGGATGTCCGCCTCCGGGTACATGAGCTTCAGGGGCACGAAGAGCCCGTGGTCGAATCCGCGTTCCGCGTCCAGTTTGGAGGGGATCCCTGCCTCTGCGAGCAGTGCATGAATCCTCTCGGCTAAGCGCGGTTCGCCAGGGCAGGGATATTGGATCTCGTAGGACTCTTCGGGGAACCCGTAATAGTCGTAGATCAGATCCGGACGGTCTCCCGAGGTGATGGTCGGAATCCTCTCCTCCCAGTGCGCGCTGACCAGAATGATGGCCGAGGGCCTGGGATAGCGGGCGGCGATGTCCTCCAGGCACTCGACCATCTCCGCGTGTGCCCTGTCGCCCAAGAGGGGCAGGGGGCCTCCGCCATGCGACAGGAACAGGACGCGAGCTTTATCGTTCATCGGCAACTCTGATTCGGATCATTGGGGGCATGAGCGAAGCCTATTGCACCGGGGGAGGACGGTACAGCGGAATGTTCCCGCCTCGTGTCTACATCGGCATTGCGAATTTTCCGGGCCGGGTTCGATGTCTTGCGGCAGTAGGCGGATGAGAGGATTCTGCCCTCCAGCGAGGATCTCGCCGAGGCCGAGGTCGGGATCGACCGCTTTGATCCAGGAAACGGACCTCTGGGGCGAGGGCTCAGGTTCATCGTCGATTGGTCAACGGGGTGTCTCTCAGTGACGAAACGAGAAAAGGACGAAGCACGGGAAGAGCGTATCGAGATGGAGGTGGTCGTGGACGCCTACGGCCCGGAGGAGCGGGCCATGGGCTGGTACTACTACCTCGACGACAGGCTGAGCTTTCCTTTCAAGGCGCGTTGCGCACGGGAGCGGACGATTTCTCCCTTGCGCACCGGCGAGGAGGTGCTCGTCGAGCGCCTGGCTCCGGAGGACGAGTGTCTGCAGGAGATCTTCGTCTTGATCGCCTGGCAGGACCGGACGTTGGGCCTTCCATTGGCGCAACTCGACGTGGTCGAGTCCGATGAGGACACGCTCGAGGCCGTCGGCGACTGGCATTACTGGGTGGAACAGGGATATTCGTACGGATGAGGGCGAGGGAGCGGAGGCATCGCCCTTGCGGCGGGGTAGCGAGATCCCGCGCCCTCTTCGCCAAGCATGCGGCGCAATACGCTGGCGCTATTGCGCCCTACATGGGCTCGCCGGGTCGTACCGAAGCGTCAGGGTCTGACGCCCAATCTGTCGTATAGATTCCCGCCTCGACGAAGCGGGCAAAGGTCGAAAACGGCCAATCCCGCGCCCGTGAAGCATGGCCATGCTTCACGGGATTGATGTGGACATAGTCGCAATGTGCCGCGAAGTCGCGATTGTCGCGGATCGCATGCTCCCAGAAACGCCGCTGCCAGATGCCTCGCTCCCCTCGACGTCGTCGTACCTCGGAACGATATTCGGTCGATGCCATGGCGCGCGAAAAATGCTGTTTGATGGTCCGCCAGCGATTGGCGTAATCGGCATCGCCCTCCGGCAGTGTCCAGATGGCATGCAGATGATCCGGCAGCACCACCCAGGCATCGATGTGGAAGGGATAGCGACCCCGAACCCGCCGCACCGACTCGCGCAACGCATCGATATGCCGAACCAGCAGATCGTTCGGATAGCGTTCCAGCAGATTCACCGTGAAGAAATAGGTCCCACCCGGAACCCGAACGCGACGATAGTCCGGCATCCTTCCTCCATGTCCGCCCCACCCACTCCGCCCAATGTAGGGCGCAATAGCGAAGCGTATTGCGCCGAATGGAAATTGGCACAGGTCGAGCAGGTTGGCAGCATCAGACGAGACCTCGAAATCCGAGTGGCATGCGGCGTTGGTGTGGCGTTCACGCGAACCGCCCGCCAACCATGCGGCGCAATACGCTATCGCTATTGCGCCCTACGCGGGCTGAACTTTCATGGATTAAGGCGGCGTTCGCGCCGCATATCTTCATAGAGCCAGACCATCCGGTCTAGGAACCAGCTCTTCGCAAGATAGGTCAGCGCTAGGCCGCTGGCGGCGCCGGGGATCGAGTAGACGAGCGCCGACCCGAGAGCGATCAGAAAGCCGACCAAGGCGACGGTCTTGAGAATGGCGAATAGGGGCGAGCGATGATGGTCGGGGATTTCGACCCGATCGCGATCCAGATAGAGGCGTTCGCCGAGCACTGCCTTCGAGGCCCAGGCGTCAGTCGATTTCGGTTTTGGAAACAGCGCCGGATTGATCAGCATCCAGGCGATCGATAGCGCAAGTGGAACGAGAAACCACCAGCCGATCCAGGTCCGGCTCCAAATCGCCAGCATGAGCAGCGGCAGCACGGAATAGCGGCTCCACACGCTGAGAGGGTTGGCGTGTCGCATCCAGTTTTCGTCGGTCAACCGGAAGGTCGACGCGATCTTGCGTTCGAGTGTCATGTGTCAGCCTGTCAGTGTGGGGCTCGATCATCTCCGGCGGAGGGGCGGCCGAAAGAGTGTGCGTCAGCCTCGCCTTGATCCATGTAGGGCGCAATAGCGAAGCGTATTGCGCCGAATGGAAATTGGCACAGGTCGATCAGGTTGGAAGCATCAGACGACACCTCGAAATCCGAGCGGCACGCAACGTTGGTGTGGCATTCACGCGAGCCGCTTGCCAACCATGCGGCGTAATACGCTTTGCTATTGCGCCCTACGCGGGCTGGCATTCTTTGTGTCGTGTGGATCTACTGGCTTGATTGCTGGTACCTACAAATGCGAGAGCGGCCCGATGTTTTTCCCATAGTGGAGCTTCATTTCGCATGAAATGCGTTTCTTCTTCCAGCAGAAAGTCTCAGCTACTAATCTTGTAATCTGTCGTTGGCTATGGGCATCGGGCCTGCCCCGAACTATGCGGCCGCTGAGCAGGCATAGTAGCCCGGGGCTAGTTCAAAAGTTTGGTCAATAACATCACCTCCTGTTGGCCTTTGGTTCGTAGGTTAAGGTCGCGTATGGATGCTGTTTCCTGCTGAGATATTCTCTGAATTGTAGCTGGCTATAGTCAGTCTAGCATCTGATAATCCTAACCAACTGCTCCTACTGACAAGCCTCACACTCCGGATCCAATATCGAGCAGGCACTCGGCGCCGTCGCTCCATTCCCTTTTCCATCCGGCGTGCTCTTATCCATTGCGATATAGCTCCCACCAACCGCACTCAATCGATTCGCCTTGCTCGAATCCGCCATGGTCGACTTCTCGACATGCGTCGCGCCCATGGACCGCAGGTAATAGGTGGTCTTCAACCCCCGCACCCAGGCGAGTTTGTAGAGGTTGTCGAGCTTCTTGCCGCTGGGTTCCTGCATGTAGAGGTTGAGGCTCTGGGCCTGGTCGAGCCATTTCTGGCGGCGGCTGCCGGCCTCGATGAGCCAGCGGGGGTCGATCTCGAAAGCGGTGGCGTAGAGCTGCTTGAGGTCGTCCGGGATGCGGTCGATCTGCTGGACCGAGCCGTCGTAGTACTTGAGGTCGTTGACCATGACCGAGTCCCAGAGTCCGCGCTCCTTGAGGTCGGCGACCAGGAAGGGGTTCACCACGGTGAACTCGCCCGAGAGGTTGGATTTGACGTAGAGGTTCTGATAGGTCGGCTCGATCGACTGGCTGACGCCGACGATGTTGCTGATGGTCGCGGTCGGGGCGATGGCCATGCAGTTGGAGTTGCGCATGCCGACTCGCTTGACCCGCTCGCGCAGGCTGTCCCAGTCGAGCGTGGTTCCGGTGTCCATCTGTAGATAGCCGCTGCGTCCTTCCTCTAGCCGCTTGATGCTGTCGATCGGCAGGATGCCCTGGCTCCAGAGCGAGCCCTCGAAGCTTTGGTAGCGTCCGCGCTCGCCCGCCAGCTCGGAGCTGGCCTCAATGGCGTAGTAGCTCAGGTATTCCATGCTCTGGTCGGCGAACTGCACCGCCTCCAGACTGGAGTAGGGGAGGCGCAGCCGGTAGAGGGCGTCCTGGAAGCCCATGATGCCGAGTCCGACCGGGCGGTGACGCAGGTTAGATTTGCGCGCTTGGGGGACGTTGTAGAAGTTGTACTCGATGACGTTGTCGAGCATGCGCATGGCGGTGCGCACGGTCTTCCGCAACCGCTTGGTGTCGAGCCCCTTGTCGGTGACGTGCGCGGCCAGGTTGATCGAGCCCAGGTTGCAGACCGCGATCTCCTGGTCGTTGGTGTGCAGGGTTATCTCTGTGCACAAGTTGGAGCTGTGCACCACGCCGACGTGCTGGTTGGTGTAGCGCAGGTTGCAGGGATCCTTGAAGGCGATCCAGGGATGGCCGGTCTCGAACAGCATGGCCAGCATCTTGCGCCAGAGGTCGACGGCCTTGATGCGCTTGCTGACCCGCATCTCGCCGCGCTCGGCCCGTGCCTCGTAGGCGAGATAGGTCTGCTCGAACGCCTGACCGTTGAGGTCGTGCAGATCCGGGGTTTCGTCGGGCGAGAAGAGTGTCCAGTTCCCTTCCTCGGCGACGCGCTTCATGAAGAGGTCCGGCACCCAGTTGGCGGTGTTCATGTCGTGGGTGCGGCGGCGGTCGTCGCCGGTGTTCTTGCGCAGGTCGAGGAATTCCTCGATGTCGATGTGCCAGGTTTCGAGATAGGCGCAGACGGCGCCCTTTCTTTTCCCGCCCTGATTCACGGCTACTGCGGTGTCATTCGCCACCTTGAGGAAGGGCACCACCCCCTGACTCTTGCCGTTGGTGCCTTTGATGTGGGCGCCCATGCCGCGTACCCGGCTCCAGTCGTTGCCGAGGCCGCCGGCGAATTTGGACAGGAGCGCGTTGTCCTTGATGGCGCTGTAGATGCCGTCGAGGTCGTCCGGGACGCTGGTGAGGAAGCAGGAGCTGAGCTGCGGGCGCAGGCTGCCGGAGTTGAACAGGGTTGGGGTCGAGCACATGAAGTCGAAGCTGGAGAGCAGCTCGTAGAACTCGATGGCGCGCTCCTCGCGGTCGATCTCGTTGATCGCAAGACCCATGGCGACGCGCATGAAGAATGCCTGGGGCAGCTCGAAGCGGACGCCCTCGGCGGTGTGGATGAAATAGCGGTCGTAGAGTGTCTGCAGGCCCAGATAGGTGAACTGGAGGTCGCGCTCGGGTTTGAGCGCGGCGCCGAGCCGCTTGAGGTCGTAGCGGGCGAGCTGGTGGTCCAGATGCTCCAGGTCGCCGGCGCGCTTGATGTAGGCGGCGAAATAGTCGGAGTAGCGTTCGGCCAGGTCGGCCTGGGTCTCGACGCCGCTGGCCATGTCGAGGAAGCCGAGCGCCTCGCGGCGCAGGATGTCGAGCAGCAGCCGGGCGGCGACCTGGCTGTAGTTGGGCTCGCGCTCGATCAGGGTGCGGGCGGACATGACCAGCGCCTGACGCACGTCGGTCTCGCGCACCCCGTCGAAGAGGTTGCGCAGGGTTTCGGCGAGGATGGCCGGGGCGTCGACGGCGTCCAGGTCGCGGCAGGCCTCGTCGACCAGCCGAGCCATGCGCTCGACATCCAGCGGGCGGGTGCTGCCGTCGTCCAGGGTGACGTTGAGTGTGTTGGCCTCTTGGACCTCGGCGGTCGCGGCGGTCTTCTCGGCGCGCTCGCGGGCGCGGGACTCGCGGTAGAGGACGTAGTCGCGCGCCACCTTGTGCTCGCCGGCGCGCATCAGCGCCAGCTCGACCTGATCCTGGATGTCTTCGATGTGCACGGTGCCGCCGCCGGGCAGGCGACGGGTCAGGGCCGACGTCACCTGTTCGGTCAGTTCTCGTACACGATCGTGGATGCGGCTGGAGGTGGCGGCGGATCCGCCCTCGACGGCCAGGAAGGCCTTGGTCATGGCGACCATGATCTTGTTGGGATCGAAATGGGTGACCTTGCCGTTGCGCCGGATGACCTGCACCTTGCCGGGGGCGTGCGCGGCGATCTCGATGTCCGTGTCGTTTTGCGCCTCGTTCTTGGCGATGCTGGTGACGTTCTGGATCGGGTTCGCGGGCGGCGTTTGGGTAGCAGACATGGCTCCTCCTCGTGGTTTGGTCTGGGTTTATCGGCCTGTGTCGGGCGAGGTCGCTCGCGTCGCAAGGCGCGCGCAGGGTGTGGAATGCGGCCAATATATACGCGATAGCTCGCGAGTCAACCACTATATGTTGTGCTATTTGTGCGCTCCGGGCACCGCCTGGCTGTGGGGGATGTGTGGATGCATCGGCGCGTGCCGCGCCGTTGCTGGCGCTGCGCGGCGTTCGGCAAGGGATGCTCGGTCGGGTCGATCGGTTGGGGCTCGCGCGCTATCGGGCCGCTTCGGTTCGACTCGGTTGGCGGAGCCTGTGGACGTCGCTGCCGGTCTTAGGAGCGGAACTGAGTTGATGTGGATCCGGGTGGAGCGGGCGGGGCCTTCAGACGAGGCGGTTTCCAATGGGGCTGTCGGGCCTGCGGGGTGGCGGGCGTGCACTCAACGTTTCCGTGGTTGCGCCGACTATACTGAATCGCATCCGCCCGCCTGAGCTTGAATACAGACATAGGCGGATCATGACGACATAACGATGAGAGCGAGGACGATTGAGATGAAAGTCAAAGATGCCATGAGCCGTTCGGTTCGATCCGTTGCGCCCGATGCCAAGATCGCCGAGGTCGCTTCATTGATGTGCCTCTATCGTTTCCACGGTCTGCCCGTGGTCGACGAGGGCAATCGCTTGATCGGGGTGATCGCGGAGAAGGATGTGCTGCATTGTCTCTTCCCCAAGCTGGAGGACCTGATGTCCGAGGGCATGCATCATGTGGATCTGGATCGCGAGATGGCGCGCTATTCCGACATTCTCGACCTGCCGGCCGAGGAGCTGATGACGCGCAATCCGATCTCGGTCGGTCCCGAGATGCATCTGCTGCGCGCCGCGACCGAGATGGTTCGGCACAACTTTCGTCGTATTCCGGTGACGGAGGATGGGCGGCTGGTCGGTATGCTGAGTCTGGGCGATGTGCACAAGGCCATCTTCCATGCCAACGTCCGTGGAACGCTCAAGGCCGCCTGAGGGTTGGCTGAATGGGCGTCGCTGGACGTCCGAACGGGAATGCGAGGCCGGGATCTTCCCGGCCTTCATTCGTTGGAGGCAACGCCCTCGGCGCCGGGCTATAGGATCCAGCCGCCGGTGCGCCGATCCTCCATCGGCGGCGCCAGCTCGCAGGCCGCCGACTCGATCACTCGGGGCTGGGTGAGCGGATAGGCCGGGATTTGTAGCCGTTGGAGCCTGGCCTGAAAGGCGGTGCAGTATTCGTGGTGGAAGGTCAGGAACAGCGGATGGGCGGCGATGCTCTGGACCTCGTCGATGAAGGCCAGATAGTTGCGGGACTGGGTCATGTGGTAATTGGACGGGATGTCGCCGAGCCGGAAGCGTTCGACCCTTGGGCCCCAGAGCGGAAAGACCGAGGGGCTGAAGAGATGCAGCACCCTGGCGGCTCCGACCAGGGACCCGAGACAGGCGGCGACGGACTCGATGCAGTCGAGCGAGAGCGAGGCGCCGTCCTGGCGCGCGTTCATGCAGGCCTCGGCGGCTTGGTCGAGATGGTTGGCGTCGAGACAGAGCGAGTGCGGCATCCAGCCGTAGGCGAGCGTCGCCGTGCGCAGGAAGCTCTCGACCGGACTGGCGCTCGGTGCTTGGGCCGTCGTCAGCAGCAGGGGGTAGGTGCGCATGAATGTCGTTTCCCTGGCGTTGCCGTGATATCCGCTCTTGCGTACCAGCTCGACCGCTTCGTATAGGGTTTCGATATCCATGCGTGGCCTCGTTGAAAGTTGCAGGCGGCGAACGGCTTCCGCTCAGGATGTCTCGGGTGTCCGAGAATAGTCGTAATGCTTGATTTTGCGTCTCACGTTGCGCTGGATGATGCGCCCCAGGACCGACCACTCCAGCCCTTGCAGCGCGATCTCCGGGTAGAGCGGATTCAACGCGACCAGGCGCGCGGATCCGGGCGTCTCTTCGAGATACTGTCGGAACCAGCGCACCCCTTCCACCTCGGCGAAGACGTAGTGCCCGTGGTGGCAGCTGTCGCTCGGTTCGATGATGACGATGCAGCGATCCGGAAACTCCGGCTCCATTTCATCGCCAAGCACCTGCAGTGCAAAGGGTTCCTGTAGGGCGCAACCCGTGCTGTCCAGGGAAGGATCTGACATCATTCGTCCTCTTTAATATTCCTCGGCGCCTCGAAGGCGGCGCGTCGGCTCTCGGCGCGCGCTCGGCGGCATGATCGAATCGACAGGGGCATGATACTCAGGGCATGAAAACACAAGGTCAGATGAACCGGGTCTTCGCGACCGAGCGGGTCCACGGGAACCGCCGCGATTGGTACAACCTGCGCGGCATGCTGCCCTATCTGTGGGAGTTTCGCGGTCGTGCCGCGCTCGCGATCGGCTGTCTGGTCCTGGCCAAGATCGCCAATGTCGGCGTTCCGCTCATTCTGAAGGACATCGTCGACGCCTTCCAGAATCCGTCTCGACAGATGTTGATTCTGCCCGTCAGCCTGCTCTTGGCCTATGGCGCGCTCAAGCTCAGCTCCTCGCTCTTCAACGAGTTGCGCGATGTGGTCTTCGCGCGGGTGCGCTATCGCGCCATGCGCCGACTCTCGGCCCGAGTGCTGGAGCATCTGCATCGTCTCTCGCTACGCTATCACCTGGAACGCCAGAGCGGGGCGGTCAGTCGCGACCTGGAGCGCGGCACGCGCTCGGTCTCGACCATCATGAACTATCTGGTGTTCAGCGTGTTGCCGGTGGTGGTCGAGTTCTCGCTGGTGGCGGTCATCATGCTCAGCCATTACGCGCTCTCGTTCGCGCTGGTGACCTTCGGCACGGTGGCGGTCTATTTCGCCTTCACCTTCGCGATCACCGAGTGGCGGATGGAATACCGGCACCGGATGAACCATCTGGATTCGCAGGCCAACACCCAGGCCTTCGACAGTCTCATCAACTACGAGACGGTCAAATATTTCGGCAACGAGCGGCTCGAACTCAAGCGGTACGACGATACCCTGGCCGAATGGGAGGAGATGGCGGTCGCCAGCCAAACCTCCATGTCGGTACTCAATTTCGGTCAGGGCGCCATCATTGCGGTCGGCGTGACCATCATCATGGCCTTCGCCTCTCAGGGGGTGGTCTCGGGTGCTATGAGCGTTGGCGATCTGGTGCTGGTCAACGCCCTCATGCTTCAGCTCTTCATTCCGCTCGGTTTTCTCGGCATCGTCTATCGCCAGATCAAATACGCACTGGCCGATATGGATCTCATCTTCAAGCTGCTGGACCGCAAGCCGGAGATCCAGGACCGGCCCGAGGCGCCGTCCCTGGCGCTGCGCGAGGGCGGCATTCGCTTCGAGCACGTGGATTTCCATTACCAGCCCGAGCGCCAGATCCTGCATGATCTGGATTTCTCCATCGAGCCCGGTCAGACCCTGGCCGTGGTCGGACACAGCGGGGCGGGGAAGTCGACCCTGTCGCGTCTGCTGTTCCGCTTCTACGACGTGAGCGGCGGGCGCATCCTCATCGACGGACAGGATGTGCGCACCGTCAGCCAGGAGAGTCTGCGCGCCGCGATCGGCATCGTTCCGCAGGACACGGTGCTCTTCAACGACAGCATCTATTACAACCTCGTCTACGGGCGCCCCGATGCGAGTCGAGCCGACATCGAGCGCGCCGCCGAGATGGCCCATATCCGCACCTTCATCGAGAGCCTTCCGGACGGTTGGGAGACGGTCGTCGGCGAGCGCGGGCTCAAGCTCTCGGGCGGTGAGAAGCAGCGCGTCGCCATCGCCCGAGCCATCCTCAAGCAGCCGCGCATCCTGGTTTTCGACGAGGCGACCTCCTCGCTCGACAGCCGCACCGAGCAGGCGATCCAGCAGACGCTGTCCGAGGTGGCCGAGAATCACACCACCCTCATCATTGCCCACCGGCTGTCCACCGTGGTCGATGCGGATCGGATCCTGGTCATGGAGCAGGGGCGCATCCGCGAACAGGGTACCCACCGCGCCCTGCTGGAGTCCGGCGGGCTCTACGCCTCCATGTGGGAGCTGCAGCAGCGCGAGGGTGTGGACGAGCGTTTGCCGTCAGGCCGTTCGGCCTGACGGCACGAGTCTCAGCGGGCGATGCGGGGCATGCGGAAGGGCAGCAGCGCCCTGACCCAGTTCGAGCTGAAGCGGTCGAGACAGAGACTCTCGTGGACCGAGGTGGCGCGCTCGCCGAGCAGCTGGCTCTCGATCACCGAGCGGGCGTAGAAGGGGGTGTCCTCCAGCGTGTCCACGACGCTGGCCTCGTGCCCCGGCTCGCTCTGGGTGCCGCGTCCGATGCGCCAGACGCGGGTGGTTTGCAGCGGCACGCGCGGCGGTGGGTCGAAGCGGTCGAGCTGGCCGCGATGGTCGCAGCGTAACGCCAGTTCGGCACCGGCTCCGCGTCCCGCACGCGTGCGCGTATCATAGAGGATGGCCGCGCCCTGCTTGAGTTCGGCGCGCGACCAGTCCCAGCTCTGGAAGGCCTCTTCCAGAGGCTCGCTGCCCCGGTTGGAGTCCAGATAGCCGGGACCGCTCCAGCGCAGATTCGGGTGTTTGAGTTCGACCTCCACGCGCGAAACGGGGCCGAGCGGCCACCAGTGATGCCGGCCCTCCGCGTCGAGGGCGAAGTCCTGCGTGTTGATGGCCTCGGGGTGGACCTTGATCCGCCCGCGAATGCGGACGGGGATGGGCGCGGCGATCTCGTCGATGTCGATGACCAGAGCGTCGCCCTCCCAGGCCAGCGCGCTGGGTCCGATTTCCAGGCGGTCGCCGGTGCGGTGCAGCGATGCGCGTCCGCGCTCGGTCATGGCCCAGCGCTTGCCGCTACGCCCGTAGAGCGCGACGTTGATTGCGCAATGGTCGCGCGGATCGGTCTGACCGCGCTGGCGCGACCAGGCGTAATAGGGCGAAAAGACGCTGCCGATGAACGCGATCAGGGTCAGTCCGTGCTGGCCGTCGTCGCTCAAGGCGTCCAGGTACCACCAGACATAGCCGTTGCTGTCGACGCTCAGGTCGAACCGAGGTCCTCGAACAGGCAGTTCGCCGCCAGTCGTCCCGACATCGCCGCCATCGGCACGCCCGCTCCCGGATGCGTGCTGCCCCCGGCCAGATAGAGTCCCTGAATTCGGGTCCGAGAGCCCGGACGATTGAACGAGGCCCTCCAGCCGTGGGTCGCCTGTCCGTAGAGTGCCCCGCCGGTCGCCGGAAAGAGTTGGTCGAAGCGCGCGGGGGTCGTGACCTGGGTCTGCTGGGTGCGTTTGCACACCCTCAGGCCGTACCGTTCCAAGAGTGAGAATACCCGCTGTTCGCATTGGTCGATCTCCGAGGCATCGAAAGGATGTACATCGCCCCGTGCCGGGGCATTCAAGAGGCAGAAGAGTCGCTCACCCTCGGTTGAGTTCCCGTCCAGCTCAGTGCCGCGATCCTGGGCGCAGATATAGAGGGTGCCCTCGCCGGGGAGGCGGGCGTGATGGAAGAGGTCTTTGAACTCGGCGGCATAGTCGCGCGAGAAGAACACGTTGTGCCGTGCCAGGGGGAATCCCTCGGTCTTGGCGACCAGGCTCCAGGTGATGGCGGATAGCGAGCGGGTCGCGCGTCCATGCCCCGGTAGCGCCTTCGTGGCTGTGGTGCCGAGGTGTCCCGCAGAGAGTGCGGCCGGGTCGCCGTTGAAGACAACGGCGTCCGCCTGGACGATCTCTCCGTCGGCCAGTCGGACGCCGGTGGCTCGGCCGTGCTCGACCAGAATCTCCTCGACTCGGGTTCCGTAGCGGAATTCGGCGCCGTGTTCTTGCGCGAGACGCTCCAGGGCGCACGCGAGCTGGTGCATGCCACCCTCGATGCTCCAGACGCCCTGCTGTTCGACATGGGCGATCAGCATGAGCGTCGCCGGCGATTCGAAGGGGGAGGAGCCGCAGTAGGTCGAATAGCGTCCGAAGAGCTGTCGCAGCCGTTCGTCCTTGAAATACTGTCCCAGCGTCTGCCAGAGGCTGTCGTAGGGCTTGATCCCGCTCAGATTGCCGAAGCCGCGTATGCCGCAGCGGCCCACGAGTCCCAGGATGCTCGGTCGGGTGGCGCGGATGAAGGTCTCGTCGAGGGTTTCGTAGATGATCCGGGCCTGCTCGCTGAAGGCGCGATAGCCGCGTGCCTCGGCCGCTCCGGCGAAATCGCCGATCGCCTCGATCGAGCGTTCGTGGTCGGCGAAGAGGTCCAGCCTTTCATGCTCGCTCCAGGCGTGGCGTGCTATGATTTCGAGCGGTTGGAGTCTCAGATAATCCGAGAGCGACGCGCCGGCGTCCGAGAAGAGATCCTCGAAGATCCAGCGCATGGTGAAAACGGTGGGGCCGGAGTCGATTCCCTGTCCGTAGATGTCGATCTCGCGCATCTTTCCGCCGGGATAGTCCGCGCTTTCCAACACGCTGACTCGCATGCCTCGGGCGGCGAGCTGGGCGGCGGACACGAGGCCTCCGATACCGGCGCCTATGACGATTACCCTGTCTCTGGGCATCAGGTTACAGCCTCCCTTGATTCGCATTGACGCGTCTGGTATTGATGTCTATTGTACATGACACACTCAAGTGTCAACTAATCCTTACATTGAACTGCGGTTACCGGGGGAGTGCATCGATGGATGCCACGACAAGAATTGAGCAGGCTTTGGCGGCAGCCATCGATCACGTGATCCCGGGGTGTCCTCCGCGGCTGGCCGAGGCCGTGAGGCACTCGGTATTCCCAGGTGGCGCTCGCGTTCGTCCGCGTCTCTGTCTCGCTGTCGCCGCCGCTTGCGGCAGCAAGGATTACGCAGCCGCCGACGCCGTTGCCGCCGCGATCGAGCTGCTGCATTGTGCCTCTCTGGTGCATGACGATCTGCCCTGTTTCGACGATTCTCCCCTGCGTCGGGGCGTGCCCTCGGTGCATCGCGCCTTCGGCGAGCCGCTGGCCGTCCTGGCCGGTGACGCGCTCATCATCCTCGCCTTCGAGCATCTGGCGCGCAGCATCCCGTCCGAGCGCCTCGGGCCTTTGCTGCTCACGGTCAGCGGCTCGGTCGGCATGCCCTTCGGCATCACCGCCGGTCAGGCCTGGGAGTGCGAACCGACGGTGTCGGTCGAGGAATATCATCGCACCAAAACCGGTTCCCTGTTCGCCGCAGCGACGGCTGCCGGTGCTCAGGTCGCTGGCGCGGACGCCGATGCCTGGCGTGTCGTCGGGGATCGTATCGGTGAGGCCTATCAGGTCGCCGACGATCTGCGCGACGTCGCCGCCAGCGCCCAGGAGGTCGGCAAGCCGGTCGGTCGCGATGCCCTGCTCAATCGTCCAAGCGCGGCTGGCGAGCTGGGTATCGACGGTGCCATCGAGCGTCTGCGCGGTCTGATGAAGGGGGCGATCGACGCCATTCCGCCCTGTCCTGGTGCCGAGCAGTTGGCCGAGGTGCTGATGGCCGAATCGCGCCACATCATGCCGAAGAACCTCGCGCAAAGGGCTGCCTGAGCGCGGGGCCTCGGTCCTGAGGCACCCATTCGGGTGCCGTTTCTCCGCTGTCGGTGAATTCATTCGTGCGAGTCTTGGATCGTTGGCTGGCTCTGCGCAATCGTGTGCTCTCCAACCCTGGCTTTCAACGCTGGGCGGCGAGTTTTCCCCTGACCCGTCCTATCGCGCAACGTCGGGCACGCGCGCTGTTCGATATCGTCGCGGGCTTCGTCTATTCGCAGGTCCTCTTCGCCTGCGTGCGTCTGGATCTCTTCACGATCCTCTCCGAGGGGCCTCGGCGGCTCGATGAGCTGAGCGATCGACTCGCGCTGTCGCCAGAGGCCGCGCGCCGGCTGCTGCGCGCGGCGGCGAGCCTGCGTCTGGTTCAGACCTTGGATGGCGAGCGCTATGCGCTCGGCACGCTCGGTGCGGCCATGGTCGGCAACCCGGGGATCGCGGCGATGGTCGAGCATCATCGCATGGTCTATGAGGATCTGGGCGACCCGGTCGCCCTGCTGCGTGGAGAGGCCCGGAGTCGCTCGCTCAAGGACTATTGGGCCTATGTCGGTGCGGATGCGCCTGCCTCGGCGGATTCCGATCGGGTCGGCGGTTACACGAACCTTATGTCCGAGTCGCAGCAGCTCATCGCCGATGACGTGCTGGACGCCTATTCGCTCAAGAGCCATCGCTGTCTGCTCGATGTGGCGGGTGGAGACGGGACCTTTCTGGTCTCGGCTGCCAAACGCTGGCCGCATCTGCGGGTCATTCTATTCGACCTGCCTGCAGTGGCTGAGCGGGCGCAAGCCCGGTTCGAGCGCGAGGGGCTGGCCGATCGTGCGACCGCCGTCGGGGGCGACGTGCTGCGCGATCCGTTGCCGGAGGAGGCGGATATCGTCTCGCTGGTGCGGGTGCTGCACGATCACGACGATGCCCAGGCGCAATCCTTTATCGCTGCGGCGTCCAGGGCGCTACGCCCGGGGGGTACGCTGATGGTCGCCGAGCCCATGGCGGAAACCCCGGGCGCGGAGCCTATCGGGGATGCCTACTTCGGCTTCTATCTGCTGGCGATGGGCAGCGGGCGCGCGCGCACGCCGCGCGAATTGGATGCCATGCTGCGCGCCGCCGATCTCGATCGGGTGCGTCAGTTGACGACCCGACGTCCCTTCCTGACCCAGCTCGTGCTCGCGCGCCGCAGCTCCGGGGCGGAGGTCTGAATCTGGAGTGCGTTGCCTGAATCCCTGCGTTCTTCGACCCAGCGCCCGCTAAATCCCCTGCTGTCGTCGCCCTAGACTGGCTGTCAACTTTCGTTAAACTGGGCGGCCTGTCAGATTCAACTTGTCCAGAGTCACATTTTGAACCCAGATACGCCGAAACTCGAAGCACTCGCCGTCGTTCTCGAAGAACCCGAACGCCTCTCTCTTCAGCGTCTGGCGCTGACGCCTCCCGGCGATGCTGACGTCGTGGTCGATATCGAATGGAGCGGTATCAGCACGGGTACCGAGCGCCTGCTCTGGTCTGGGCGGATGCCGCCATTTCCTGGCATGGGCTATCCGCTGGTTCCGGGCTACGAGTCCGTCGGTCATGTCATCTATGCCGGTCCTCAGGCCGGGCTTGCCGTGGGTCAGCGGGTGTTCGTGCCGGGCGCGCTCTGCTATGGGGAGGTGCGCGGACTCTTCGGCGGCGCAGCCTCGCGGGTCGTGGTTCCTGCGGCGCGGCTGATGCCGGTCGAGGAGTCGCTCGGCGAGCAGGGGGTGTTGCTGGCCTTGGCCGCGACTGCCTATCACGCCATCGCCGGCCCCTCGCCACATGTCGAGCTGATCGTCGGTCATGGCGTGCTCGGGCGGCTGCTGGCGCGCATCGCCGCGCTGGGGGAGGGGGCGCGCCCGGTGGTCTGGGAGACCAACCCGGTGCGCCATGCCGGTGCCGAGGGCTATGGCTACGACGTCATGACCCCGGACGAGGATCCGCGCCGCGACTATCGCACCATCTGCGACATGAGCGGCGACGCCAAGATCCTCGACAGCCTGGTCGCCCGCATGGCGCGCGGCGGAGAGATCGTGCTCGCCGGTTTCTATCACGAGCCGGTGTCCTTCACCTTTCCGCCGGCCTTCATGCGCGAGGCGCGCATGCGCATCGCCGCCGAGTTCCAGCCGTCCGATCTGGCGGCGGTGCGCTCACTGTTGGAGTCTGGCCGGCTCTCGCTCGATGGGCTCATTACCCATCGCGTCCCGGCGGCCGAGGCCGATTCGGCCTACCGAACGGCATTCGGTGATCCGACATGCTTGAAGATGATTCTTGATTGGAGATCCATCGCGTGAATGTACCCGTCAATGCTCCCGTGCCGAGCGCCTCGTCCCAGGCCACCACGGATCCGGCCGCTGCGCCGGCCATCAAAGAGACCCAGGTCATTGCCATCTATGGCAAAGGCGGTATCGGCAAGAGCTTCACGCTGGCCAACCTCTCCTACATGATGGCGCAGCAGGGCAAGAAGGTTCTGCTGATCGGCTGCGATCCCAAAAGCGACACCGCCACACTGCTGTTCGGCGGGCGCAACTGCCCGACCATCCTTGGGGTGTCGAGCGAGAAGAAGAAGGCCGGTGAATCGGTGGAGATTGGCGACATCTGCTTCAAGCGCGACGGTGTCTATGCGATGGAGCTGGGCGGTCCCGAGGTCGGGCGCGGTTGCGGCGGTCGCGGCATCATCCACGGCTTCGAGCTGCTGGAGGGCCTGGGCTTCCATGAATGGGACTTCGACTATGTCCTGCTCGACTTCCTGGGCGATGTGGTGTGCGGCGGATTCGGTCTGCCCATCGCGCGCGATCTGTGCCAGAAGGTCATCATCGTCGGCTCCAACGATCTGCAGTCGCTCTATGTCGCCAATAACGTCTGCTCGGCGGTGGAATATTTCCGCGGGCTCGGCGGCAACGTCGGCGTGGCCGGCATGGTGATCAACAAGGACGACGGTACCGGCGAGGCTCAGGCGTTCGCCCAGGGGGTCGATATCCCGATCCTGGCCACCATTCCGGCGCACGAGGAGATCCGGCGCAAGAGCGCCAACTACGAGATCATCGGTATCCCCGGTGGCGAGTGGGGGGGCTTGTTCTCCGGGCTGGCGACCAATGTCGCCGAGGCGCCGCCGGTGCGGCCAAAACCACTCTCGCACGAGGCGTTGCTGGATCTTTTCAAGGGCGATCAGGTCGGTCGTCACGTGGTCCTGGAGCCGGCGCGTCCGGAGGATATGTGCGATGCGGCGGCGATTGCCAAGCCGTCGCTCGAAGTCGTCTACGACGATGTCTGAATCCGAGCGGAGCACCGGTATGGCGAGCGATTCATCACGCGACAAGGCGCCGGAGGCGGGGGCCTGCGGCAATCCCGAGACCCTCAAGGCGGCCGCCGTGGCGGCGGGTAATGCCGAGCTGATCGAGCGTCTCACGGCCGACTATCCGATGGGGCCGCACGATCAGCCCCAGACCATGTGTCCGGCCTTCGGCGCGCTGCGTGTCGGTCTGCGCATGCGCCGCACGGCGATGATTCTGGTCGGCTCCGGGTGCTGCGTCTATGGTCTGAGCTTCACCGCGCATTTCTACGGCGCGCGTCGCTCGATCGGTTATGTGCCCTTCGACTCCGAGTCCTTGGTCTCGGGCCGGCTGTTCGAGGACGCGCGCGAGGCGGTGCTCAAGCTGGCCGACCCGGAGCGGGTGGACACCATCGTCGCCATCAATCTCTGCGTGCCGACCGCCTCCGGCGTGCCGCTGCGTCTGCTGCCGAAGCAGCTCAACGGCGTGCGTATCCTGGGGATCGACGTGCCCGGGTTCGGCACCCCGACCCATGCCGAGGCCAAGGACGTGCTGGCCGGAGCCATGCTTCAGTACGCCCGTCTGGAGGCCGAGCAGGGGCCGGTCCAGGCACCGCGCGGCGGCCGCAGCGAGCGTCCCACCGTGACCCTGCTGGGCGAGATGTTCCCGGCAGATCCGGTCGGCATCGGCATGATGCTGGAGCCGCTGGGGCTGGCGGTCGGTCCGGTGGTGCCGACCCGCGAATGGCGCGAACTCTATGCCGCGCTGGACTGTCAGGCCGTGGCGGCCATCCACCCCCAGTACGCGGCCTCCTGTCGCGAATTCTCCGCAGCCGGTCGTCCTATCGTGGGCTCGGCCCCGGTCGGGCGCGAGGGCACGGCGGCCTGGCTGGACGCCATCGGCGCCGCCTGCGGGATCGCCCAGGACAAGGTCGACGCGGCCAAAAACAAGTTCCTGCCTGCGATCGGCGGTGCGCTGGCAGCGATGCCGATCAAGGGTCGGATCATCGTCTCGGGCTACGAGGGCTCCGAGCTGCTGGTGGCGCGTCTGCTGATCGAGTCGGGTGCCGAAGTGCCCTATGTCGGCACCGCCTGTCCGCGCACGCCCTGGAACGAGGGCGACCGTGCCTGGCTTGAAGCGCACGGCGTTCCGGTTCAGTTCCGCGCCTCGCTGGAGCAGGACCTGGCGGCGGTCAAGTCGCTCGATCCCGATCTCGCCATCGGCACGACGCCGGTCGTGCAGGCGGCCAAGGAACGCGAGATCCCGGCGCTCTACTTCACCAATCTGATCTCGGCGCGTCCCTTGATGGGGCCGGCCGGTGCGGGTTCGCTGGCCCAGGTGATCAACGCGGCTCTGGCCAACAAGGAGCGTTTCGTCGCCATGCGCGCCTTCTTCGAGGGTGTTGGCGAGGGTGAGACCAGTGGCGTCTGGTCGCAAATGCCGGTCAAGCGAGGAACTGGGCGTCCGGCGGCCAAGCGCGCCTGATGCGGATCGACGCGGGGCCGATGATGCCGACAGATTCGCGCGGAGGCTGTCCGACCGGCATCCTCCGCGCGGTCGTGACCGGTTGATCGGCCCTATTCAGAATCAAGAGCGAGATCGCGACGGCTCGGTCGGCGCGGTTTTTGACGAGAGAGCATTTTCCGATGTTGATCAATGACCTCGACCGCGCAGGCGGTTACTGGGGCTCCGTCTATGCCTTCGCTGCCATCAAGGGGCTGCAGGTCATCATCGACGGCCCGGTTGGCTGCGAAAACCTGCCTGTCACGGCGGTGCTGCATTACACCGACGGCTTGCCTCCCCATGAACTGCCGGTCGTAGTGACGGGGCTCGGCGAAGAGGAGTTGGGTCAGAAGGGGACGGAGGAGGCGATGCGCCGGGCCTTCGAGACCCTGGATCCCTCGCGTCCCGCCGTGGTGGTGACGGGGTCCATCGCCGAGATGATCGGTGGTGGCGTGACGCCCCAGGGGACCGGCATCCTGCGTTTTCTGCCGCGCACCATCGACGAGGATCAGTGGCAGAGCGCCAATCGCGCCATCTATTGGCTCTGGACCCAGTTCGGCCCCAAGAAGGGCGTGGCGCCCAAGCGTAAGCCGCGCGCGGCTGGCGAGCGTCCCAAGGTCAACATCATCGGACCCATGTACGGCGTCTTCAACTCGCCGTCCGATCTGGCCGAGATCCGGCGATTGGTCGAGGGTGTTGGCGCCGAGGTCAATATGACCTTCCCGTTGGGCAGCCATCTGGACGATGTGGCCAAGCTGGCGGATGCGGACGTCAATATCTGTATGTACCGCGAGTTCGGACGAACGCTGTGCGAGGCGCTGGACCGGCCCTTCCTGCAGGCTCCGATCGGATTGCACAGCACGACCAAATTCCTGCGCGCATTGGGCGAGCTGCTGGAGCTGGATCCCGAGCCTTTCATCGAACGCGAGAAGCACACGACCATCAAGCCGATCTGGGACCTGTGGCGCTCGGTGACTCAGGACTTCTTCGGCACGGCGAGCTTTGGCGTGGCGGCGAGCGAAACCTACGCGCGCGGTCTGCGGCATTTCCTTGAGGACGAGATGGGGTTGCCCTGCAATTTCGCCTTCGAGCGCAAGGCCGGCGTCAAACCGGACAACGATCTCATCCGCAAGGCGGTGCACGAGAAGACGCCCTTGATCGTCTTCGGCAGCTACAACGAGCGCATGTATCTGTCCGAAATCGGTGGGCGCGCGACCTATATCCCGGCCTCCTTTCCCGGAACCGTGATTCGGCGCCATACCGGGACACCCTTCATGGGCTATTCCGGCGCCACCTATCTGGTGCAGGAGGTCTGTAACGCCCTGTTCGACGCGCTCTTCAATATCCTGCCGCTGGGCACGGATCTCGACAAGGTCGACGCGACTCCCGCTAGATTGCATCGCGAGCTGCCCTGGGATGAGGCGGCGCGAGCCCTGTTCGATAGGATCGTCGAGTCTCAGCCGGTCCTGGTGCGAATCTCGGCTGCGAAGCGTTTGCGCGATGCCGCTGAGCGCGGCGCCCGTACCGATGGCGAGGAGCGCGTCACCGCTGAACGTGTGACGCAAACGCAGAAGGCGCTGGCGTCGGGTTCGGTCTGACCGGCGTGCGTAGGCGTTCGTGCTCTAGGGGCGTTAGGCGATCCCTCGGGCGCTTTGGTGCCTGATTCATTGAGCCTTGCTCTGTCTTTTGGGTTGGGCAGGGCGCCTTTCGATGTCGATCGGGTGGGGTGGGTGGTCTATGCCGCGCCCCGCACCGATCACATTCCTCCCGCGCGGCTTCGCGTGTCGAGGTTGCCGGTTTCGCTACCCGCTTTAGGCCGCCGATTTTTCGTCGGCGCGTGCGCTCGATCGCGGCGATCACCCCTCTCGGGCCATGCCCATCGACTCCATCCTGTCCTCGATCAGTTTGTGCTCAAAACAGGTGTAAATGTAGATTGACATCTGTGCCAGTCAAGCTAGACTGACACGCAAATCCGGGCACCCCGTAAGGCAATTCTCGGCCGGTCAGGGTCGTGGCGCGAGCGGAGCGAGGCTCGCGACGGCATGTCCCGAGACCTTATCTCACTAGATGGATGGTTGAGCAGCCCTTTAGGTTCGGGTTGCGATTGATGGTGAGTGTGGTGCCAGGGAAGAGGTGAACCGAATTTTGCGATCCGCTGTGACAGGGGGTCGCGGATTGAGAATGTGTCCGTACAGCGGACTGTTTCTCTGTCGTGGCGGATTGATCCACGGCGTTCCCGTGCCGCACGGGTTGAGTGCGGCGTAACTTTAAGATTCATCTCCAGATTCGGAGGGTTTAACGATGGCTGACAACACCAGCATGACCGGTCTGACCGAACAAGAAGCTCAAGAGTTCCACGGCATCTTCGTGCAGAGCATGACGGCGTTCTTCGGGATCGTTGTCATTGCTCACATCCTCGCCTGGCTGTGGCGCCCCTGGCTGTAATCGTTCTGGGTAATGGCTGGCCTCGCGTGAGTGTGCCGGCTAACTCGAATCGCCCCATCCGTTATTGATTAGAGGAAAAAACGATGATGTCTCCCGATCTTTGGAAAATCTGGCTGCTGGTCGACCCCCGCCGCGTGCTGACCGCTCTGGGCGTCTTTTTGATCATTCTTGGTCTCGCGATCCACATGATCCTGCTGAGCACTGCCGAGTTCAATTGGCTCGAAGACGGCGTTCCGGCCGCTTCGGTCCAGCAAGTGACGCCGGTTGTCCCGCAACGGTAATCGCGTCCTTGACGGGGGTGGCAGGCGAGGCGTTGTCGACCGGGCAGCCTCACCTACCGCCGCAGTGCTAAGAGGAGGCAGCCGGCCAGGATGCCTCCCCAGCAGAGGATTTTACGATGGCCATGCTCAGTTTTGAGAGAAAATATCGCGTCCGTGGCGGGACGCTAATAGGGGGAGACCTATTCGACTTCTGGGTGGGGCCGTTCTACGTCGGCTTCTTCGGAGTGTCGGGCTTCTTCTTCGCATTGCTGGGAACGCTCCTGATCGTTTGGGGCGCTACCATCGGTCCAACCCCCGAGCTTCAGACCTATAACATCTGGCAGATCAG
The DNA here is from genome assembly GCF_042682685.1 of Thiorhodococcus fuscus. Classification (NCBI taxonomy): domain Bacteria; kingdom Pseudomonadati; phylum Pseudomonadota; class Gammaproteobacteria; order Chromatiales; family Chromatiaceae; genus Thiorhodococcus; species Thiorhodococcus fuscus. Next base: position 74,563 of record NZ_JBHUHX010000052.1, on the reverse strand, counting down.
CATCAATCCGCCGGATCTCAGTTACGGGCTTGGGATGGCGCCGCTGACCGAAGGCGGTCTTTGGCAGATCATCACCATTTGCGCCATCGGCGCTTTTGGTTCATGGGCTCTGAGGGAAGTCGAGATTTGCCGCAAGCTTGGCATCGGCTTCCATGTTCCCTTCGCGTTCAGCTTCGCCATCGGCGCCTACATCACGCTCGTCGTGGTGCGTCCGATTCTGCTGGGTGCATGGGGTAATGGGTTCCCCTACGGGATCCTCAGTCACCTTGACTGGGTGTCGAACACTGGCTACCAGTACCTGCACTTCCACTACAATCCGGCGCACATGCTCGCGATTGCGTTCTTCTTCACCAACTGCTTGGCGCTGTCGATGCATGGCTCGCTGATCCTGTCGGTGACGAATCCGCAAGAAGGCGAGTGCGTGAAGACGGGCGAGCACGAGAACACCTTCTTCCGCGATATCGTCGGTTACTCCATCGGTGCGCTCGCTATCCATCGCCTGGGCTTGTTCCTGGCTCTGAGTGCAGTCTTCTGGAGTGCGGTGTGTATTGTTATCAGTGGACCTTTCTGGACCCGCGGTTGGCCGGAATGGTGGAACTGGTGGCTTGAGCTCCCGCTCTGGTAGGAACTAGGAGACTACAATGCCTGAATATCAAAATATTTTTACCAGCGTGCAGGTGCGCTCTCCGGCTTATCCCGGAGTGCCGTTGCCGAAAGGCCATCTGCCGCGGATTGGCAAGCCCATTTTCTCCTACTGGCTTGGGAAGATCGGTGACGCACAGATCGGTCCGCTCTACCTTGGTTTCACCGGGACGCTGTCTCTGATTTTCGGTTTCGTGGCCCTGTTCATCATCGGCTTCAACATGTTGGCGTCGGTGGACTGGAACGTCATTCAGTTCGTCAAGCATTTCTTCTGGCTTGCGCTGGAGCCACCTGCTCCTCAGTACGGTCTGAGCATTCCGCCTCTCTCCGAGGGCGGTTGGTGGTTGATGGCAGGATTCTTCCTGACCATGGCCATCATTCTTTGGTGGGTTCGTACCTACAAGCGCGCTGAAGCGCTCGGGATGAACCAGCACCTGTCGTGGGCGTTCGCTGCGGCGATCTTCTTCTATCTGAGCCTGGGCTTCATCCGCCCGGTGATGATGGGAAGCTGGGCTGAGGCCGTACCGTTCGGCATCTTCCCGCACCTCGACTGGACGGCTGCCTTCTCGATCCGTTACGGCAACCTGTACTACAACCCGTTCCACATGCTGTCGATCGCCTTCCTGTACGGTTCGGCTCTGCTGTTCGCCATGCACGGCGCGACGATCCTCTCCGTGAGCCGCTTTGGTGGCGACCGCGAGATCGATCAGATCGTCGATCGTGGTACCGCTGCTGAGCGCGCGGCAATCTTCTGGCGCTGGACCATGGGCTTCAATGCCTCCATGGAGTCGATCCACCGTTGGGCTTGGTGGTTTGCGGTTCTGACCGTCATCACCGCTGGTATCGGCATCCTCCTGACCGGAACTGTGGTCGAGAACTGGTATCTCTGGGCGGTGAAGCACGGTGTTGCTCCGAGCTATCCGAGCACTGTGACAATTGAGAACCCATATCTGACGGGGGTGTCGCAATGAAGATCGGAAAGCGCGCATCAGTACCCTTTGTCGCTCTGGTCGCTTCGGTAGTCCTTTTCGGCTGCGAGCGTCCGGCGCCAGAGATCGTGCAGACCGGCTATCGCGGTCTTGCCATGCAGGTGAACTACAACCCACGGTTGCTGGAGGCCTCCATCAAGGAGAACCTTCCGCCCGCCGCCATTCCGGCTGCGGCTCCCGGCGGTCCCAAGGTTTCCGACGTGTACGAGAACGTCCAGGTCCTTGGCGATCTGACGGTCGCCGAGTTCACCCGGACCATGGTTGCCGTGACCACCTGGGTTTCGCCGAAGGAAGGCTGTAATTACTGCCACGTTCCGGGTAACTGGGCCTCCGACGATATCTACACCAAGAAGGTATCCCGTCGGATGTTCGAGATGGTCCGTGCGACCAACGCGGACTGGAAGAAGCACGTGGCCAACACCGGTGTGACCTGCTACACCTGTCACCGCGGCAATCCCGTGCCGAAGTATGTCTGGACCACCGATCCGGGTCCGGGTCAGCCCTCTGGCATGACACCGACCGGTCAGAACTATGGTGCGTCCACTGTGGCCTACGCGGCTCTGCCATACGACCCCTATACCCCGTTCCTCGATCAGGCGAACGAGATTCGGGTCATCGGCGAGACTGCTCTGCCCGAGGGTAACAAGACCTCGCTCAAGCAGGCCGAATGGACCTATGGTCTGATGATGCAGATCTCCGACGCACTCGGCGTCAACTGCACCTTCTGCCATAACACCCGTTCGTTCTACGCTTGGGATCAGAGTACTCCGAAACGGACCACCGCCTGGTACGCTATCCGCCACGTTCGCGACATGAACCAGAACTACATCTGGCCTCTGAACGACGTGCTGCCGGCATCGCGTAAGGGTCCCTACGGCGATCCCTTCAAGATCAGCTGTATGACCTGCCACCAGGGCGCTTACAAGCCGCTCTATGCAGCGCAGATGATGAAGGACTATCCGGCTCTCCAAGGCCCCACGCAGGCGGCAGCGCCTGAAGCGGCTGCCCCTGTGGAACCGGCTCCAGTCGAGGCCGCAGCTCCAGCTCCACAAAAGCTGTAGTCTGGGACCCGATTGCTGGCAGGGACGCCAGAGTGGCGCCAGCGATGGATGCGCGTGGCGCCGGTTCGAAGCCGCAGCCAAGGTGACCCCTTGAGGAAAGCGTGGTTGCGGAGAGAGTGAGAATGGCCTTAGTGTCGAATTCGTAGAGCCATCCTGACGATCTGTAAGGAGTCATCTAATGGCTAGCGAGAACCGCTCGATGTCTGGACTAACAGAGGATGAGGCCAAGGAATTCCATGGCATCTTCGTGTCCAGTTTCGTCGCGTTCACGGGGATTGTCGTCGTTGCACACATCCTCGTGTGGTTGTGGCGTCCTTGGCTGTAACAGCCTTGGGTTTTTAGTGTTGTTGACCGATCGGGCGATTGTTGCTATAGCAGCGCCCACCAGTAAGAGACCGGAGAATACACATGCATAAGATCTGGCAGATTTTCGATCCGCGTAGAACCTTGGTTGCCCTGTTTGGGTTCCTGTTCGTGCTGGCGCTGTTGATCCACTTCATCCTGCTCAGCAGCCCGGCCTTCAACTGGCTGAGTGGCTCCTGAGTCACGCGCTGGGCTAGGCGGCGTCCGAGACGTGCTTTAAGTCGTCTCTGACGCACCATCCTATTCCTCGCCGCGGGGAAGTTCGCGGTAATGGCCAACAGGCCTAAGAAGAGAAATTGAGGGTAATTCAATGGCTGATAAGAGCATGACTGGACTGACCGAGGCTGAAGCTCAAGAGTTCCATGGCATCTTCACCCAGAGCATGACCATGTTTTTCGGAATCGTGGTTATCGCACACATCCTGGCTTGGCTCTGGCGCCCCTGGCTGTAATTGCCGAGCTTCCGCCCTCGGGTGGAAATAAAGACGGGAGGCCGGTACCTAACCGGCGTCCCGTGTTTCGTTCAGGAGACATCTAGATGCATAAGATTTGGCTGGTCTTCGACCCGCGTATGGCGATCATGGGCTTGGCGGCCTTCTTGCTTGTGCTCGCATTCGCGATCCACTACATCCTGATGGTCAGCTCGTCCTACTACGATTTCCTTCAGGGTCCGCCGATCTCCGCAGAGGCTGCCGCACAGATTACCCCTCTGCCAGTCGCCAAGTGAACTTGGGGCTAAGGAACTCGACGGGCGGGGGGAATGCGCAGCATACCCCGCCCGTTTTCATTTGAGCGCTGTCCGATGCGATTTCACTGCGAAAGCCTGGTTATCCCGACGAGCGCTCCGATCCAGATCATCGACGTGACGGACAGGGTGCGCGATGCGCTGAAGGCGCATCCGGTCGGCAACGGCCATCTGATCCTGACCTCATCCCATACCACTGCCTTCGTCGCCCTCAACGAGCGCGAGACGATGCTGCAGCAGGATATGCTGGATTTCCTCTCCCGCGTCGCGCCACCAGGCGTCGGCTACCGCCACGACCGGGATCCTGTCGACGGTCGGCCGAACGCGCATTCGCATCTGATCGGCCTCTTCATGAACGCCTCCGAGATCATCCCGATCGCGGATGGCGAACTGCTCTTAGGTGGTTGGCAATCCATCTTTTTCATCGAGCTGGATGGTCCACGCGACCAGCGGCAGCTAAGAATCCAGATCGCAGGGGAATCCTGAGGCATGCAAGAGAGCGATTGGGCGGGATTCTTCGCCGATCCGCAGGCGTTGGACTCCGACGCCTATATCAAACTCGAATACTATCTGGAATGCGCCGGAGATCCCGAACTTGCCGCCGCGCATTTCTGTGCCGAGCAGTCGACGGCGCAGTGGCGCCGGGTCGGTTCGAGCGAGGATCTGAGGCCGCGATTCGGCGCCCGGGTCATCGGCTTGGAGGTGCTGGGCACGCAGTCTGACTTCAGCTACGGCATCGGCAACGCCAAAGGCGAGCCGGTGCATGCCTGTCGGGTCACCATTGCCCATCCGCATGGCAATTTCGGTCCGCGCATCCCGAACCTGTTGAGCGCCGTATGCGGCGAGGGGACCTTCTTCTCGCCGGGCGCGGCCGTGGTCAAGCTGCTGGATGTCCATTTCCCGGACGCCTATCTCGCCCATTTCGAGGGACCGAGATTCGGCGTGGAGGGCATTCGGGATATGCTTCAGGCCTACGATCGCCCCATCTTCTTCGGCGTCATCAAGCCCAACATCGGTTTGCCGCCCGATGTCTTCAGCGACCTCGGCTATCAGAGCTGGCTCGGCGGTCTGGATATCGCCAAGGATGACGAGATGCTGGGGGATACCGATTGGTGCCCGCTGCAGGAACGCTCGCGCCTGCTCGGCGATGCGCGCCGTCGCGCCGAGGCCGAGACCGGAACCCCCAAGATCTATCTCGCCAACATCACCGACGAGGTGGATCGTCTCATCGAACAGCACGATCTTGCGGTCGCAAACGGCGCCAATGCGCTGCTGATCAATGCCATGCCGGTCGGTCTGAGCGCGGTTAGAATGCTGCGCAAGCATGCGCGCGTTCCGCTGATCGCGCATTTTCCCTTCATCGCGCCCTTCAGTCGGTTGGGGAACTTTGGCATCCATTCGCGGGTCTTTTCCAAACTGCAGCGTTTGGCTGGATTCGACTCCATCATCATGCCAGGCTTCGGCGAGCGCATGCATACCTCTGACGAGGAGGTGCTGGCCAATGTAGATGCCTGTCTGGCACCGATGGGGCAGATGAAGCGCAGTCTCCCGGTGCCCGGCGGCAGCGACTGGGCGGGGACGCTGAAGACCCTCCACGACAAGGTCGGGACGGTCGATTTCGGCTTCGTCCCCGGTCGCGGCGTCTTTGGACACCCCATGGGACCCAAGGGCGGTGCTATGAGCATTCGGCAGGCCTGGGACGCCATCGCTGTGGGCATATCGCTCGACGAGCAGGCGAAAACACATACCGAACTGGAGGCCGCGATGACGGCATTTGGGGGGCGCCGAACGTGATGGTGATCGGTCGATTGGATGGGAAAGACGCTGGAGGTGACTGTTGAGCGCCAGAATCGTTCCACCGTTGGCGGCCGACGAGCTCGAACGGCTCAGCCAGCAAGAGTCACTGGAACAGCTGATCTTGGTCGATGAGCAGGATCGCCCTCTGGGGACGGCGGGCAAGTTCGAGGCGCATCGCGAAGGTCAGTTGCATCGCGCCTTCTCCATCCTGGTGTTCGACGCCGAGGATCGTCTGTTGCTGCAGCGTCGCGCGGACTGCAAATATCACTTCGCGACCCGCTGGTCCAACACCTGCTGCGGCCATCCGCGTCCGGAAGAGTCGAGCTCGGTGGCGGCCGGGCGACGTCTGAAGGAGGAATTCGGCATTCGCGTCCCGCTCGCCGAGCGCGAGCAGATGCTGTATCGCGCCGAGGACCAGTCCTCCGGGCTGATCGAGCACGAATATCTGCACATCTTCTATGGCGTCCATGCGGGCGATCCCCGTCCCGACCCCTCCGAGATCGGTGCCTGGCGCTGGATGTCCATCCCCGCGATTCGGCGCGCCCTGCGGATGCATCCCGACTGGTTCACGCCCTGGTTTCATCTGCTGATCGAGCGACTCTTCCCCAACTGAGTCCCCGTCCGGATCGGAGTTTGGGTGACGTCCTCTCTTGCCCATCCCGATTCGGGCGCGTCATCCCCATCTTAAGGGGCATCCAAGATTCGCTATCCAGGCCATCCATGTCCGAAGAACGACCGACCTTGAACGCGCCCTCGCGGGCAAATCCCGAGACCCATCAACGCGGCAAGGACAAGCTCTCTCGCATCCCGGTCAAGGTTGCGCCCTCCGCCGAGCCGCTACGCAAACCGAGCTGGATCCGCGCCAAGGCGCCGGTCGGGCCAGGCGTACAGCGCATCAAGCGTCTGTTGCGCGAGGCCAAGCTCGCGACCGTCTGCGAGGAGGCCATGTGCCCCAATCTGGGCGAGTGCTTCAATCATGGCACCGCCACCTTCATGATCCTCGGTGACGTCTGCACGCGCCGCTGTCCGTTCTGCGACGTGGCCCATGGTCGGCCGAGTCCGGTCGACGCCGAGGAGGCCGGGCATCTGGCCGAGTCGGTCGCCCTGATGGGGCTGCGCTATGTGGTCATCACCTCGGTCGACCGCGACGATCTGCGCGATGGCGGGGCCGGACATTTCGCGGATTGTCTGCGCGCCGTGCGGGTCAAGAATCCAGAAACGCGTCTGGAAATCCTGGTTCCGGACTTCCGAGGTCGGGAAGCGATCGCCTTGGACTGCTTTGCCGGAGAGGGCGCGCTGCCCGACGTCTTCAATCACAATCTGGAGACGGTGCCCAGGCTCTATCGCCAGGCCCGTCCCGGCGCCGACTATGCCGGCTCTCTGGGCCTGCTCAAGGCATTCAAGGAACGCTATCCAGGGGTTCCGACCAAGTCCGGCATCATGCTAGGGCTCGGCGAGGAGCGCGACGAGGTGCTGGAGGTGATGCGCGACCTGCGCGCGCACGGTTGCGAGATGCTGACCCTCGGGCAATACCTGCAGCCGTCGCGCGATCACCTTCCCGTGGTGCGCTATTGGACCCCTGACGAGTTCGAGGCGTTGCGCGTCGAGGGCGAGCGCATGGGCTTCGTCAACGTCGCCAGCGGCGCCATGGTGCGCTCTTCCTACCATGCCGACCAGCAGGCCAGCGAGGTCATCGGCTGAGTTCTGGAAGCCCTCCCGCGTAGCGCTCCATCAGATAGCAGAGACAATCCTGGCGGATGACGGTCTCGTCGAGCGTGAGCATGGAGGGCATCATGGGCCGTCGCAGACGGATCTCGCCATCCTCGATGCGGAAATAGCGCTCGCCGACATCCGCTCCCTCCGTATCCCGTACCTCGAATCCACGTACCTCGCCGTTGCGCAGCCTGGCGAAGGGCGTTCCGCACGGCAGCTCGCGGAAATTGAATCGCTCCAGCTCCGGGTCTAGCAGCAGGTCCGCATCGGCGGGGGCGAAGCCGAAGCGCACCGTCTCGGGGACCTTCACGCGTGCGACGGTATGGAAGAGGTCGATATCCTGGGGCTTGACCGGATGATCGGGCAGTTCGGTCAGATGCAGCGCCGCATCGACGAAACGTCGTGCATGCTCGATGCCCCGCCGGTCGCCGACCTTGCCGCATTCCACCGTGACCGCCGGGCAGAGCGCGGCCATGGCCATCGACTGAACGCCAGTGGGATGGGTGAAATAGACCAGGGTTCGGCCGAAGAGCATCGCGAGTCGAAGAAACGGATTTTCGACCCGGTTGACGCAGGCGTAATGCGGGTTGATGCCGGTGTTGTTGTGCAGATCGAGACTGGCGAAAATGCCCCGTTGGCGCATGATCTCCGTGACCCGGGCCATGAGTTCCTGCTCGATGCAGGGCTCCAGGTCGCTGCCTGGCCACACCCGGTTGTAGTCTGGCTGTCCGGGAAGATGGCGTACGCCACAGGCGGCTGCCGTAACGTTGCCGATAAAGAGGCTCAGTGAACGGGGCAGACGCAGCTCGCCGAATCGCGTCAGTCGGTCGCGCAAGAGCTCACGCATGGCATCCCAGCCGACCGTTTCGTTTCCGTGCATGAGCACCGAGACGAAGAGCGCGGGCTCTCGGGCGCCGGAGAGATGGATTAAGGTTGGCATACCTAGCTGCTCGGCCAGTCGACGGCTGTCGCAATCGAGGAGCCCTTCGGGCAGTCGGTCGAATTCTTGTAGCATGGATATTGGCTCAAGGAGTTCGTGCAAAACGGTCGCGATCCAAGGCGCGTTCCCCCGCCGCTGTTTGGATTCGGGCGGTTCCGTTGCGACGCGCGCTGCGCGATCTGCGCGCCGTTCGCTCGCCAATGGTCGTTGTTCCCGTCTTCAGAGGGTCTTCCGGCCCATCGCCTCGATAGAGCGTCTCGACCGTCACCAGATCGAATCCCCTGGACGTGAGCGCGCGCACCAGCGTGGCGGTCGCCTCGATGCCGAGCGGACGCCTTCCGCCCGGATGCTCGGGGGCATCATGCAGCAGGATGATGTCGCCATTGCGGGCGCGTTGGGCGAGCCGAATCGCGAAGTCGTCCGCCGGGCCAGGGTGGATGCTGTCCCAGGAGCGCAGACTCCAGCCGACCGGCGTGATCCCAGTTTCGCGCAGCACCGACATCAGGGGCGGCGTCATGAGCCCGTAGGGCGCGCGAAAAAAACGCCGACCTCGAACTCCGAGCCAGCTCAGTGCGCGCAGGCCGCCGAGCGTCAGTTTTCGTGCCCGCCAGGGCGAAACCACGAGCGACCATGAGTGCTGGATCCCGTGACTACAGATCTGATGGCCGGCCGCGCGCATGGCGGCGATCAGTTCCGGGTATCGCTTGGCCTTCTCGCCGATGACGAAAAAGGTGGCGCGATGCTCGCCGAGCGCATCGAGCACCCTGGGGGTCGTCTCCGGGTCCGGTCCGTCGTCGAACGTGAGCGCGACCCTGGGTCGCACCCCCGGTCGAGGGCCGCACAGCACGGGACCGAACGCCTGAAGCCTGGGGCTGAAAACGCCGAGTAGGAAAAGACCGAGCAGGGTCATGCCGATGGCGTACTCGGGCCAGCCTGGTCGGCGTTCGAGCGCGAGATCCAGATAGGGCAGCATGGCGAAAAGCGCGAGCGGCAGGTGCAGCCAGCCGGCCCACCACGCAGGGCGCCAAGGGCGCGATGATGAAGAAGGGGCGACGGACGATTCCACCTCGGCAGTCTACTCGTCGAAGGCGTCGATCGGATAGCTCCCGGGACTCACGCCGAGCCGTCCAGTGTCCATTCGTGAACCGGGCGGCCTGCTCGCTGATGTTCGAGATAGGACTCCAACAGGCCGGCCATGTCGGGTCCGTGTCTGGCCACCCAGGCCCGCTGCCATCGGGCGCCGGTCTGGCGGCGGCTCAATCGTTGCTCGACGATCCCGAGCCAATGCGCGATCTCCGCCGGGTCGATCCCGAGCGCGGCGAGGCCGATCCGTGCCCGTGGGATGAGATCCTCGGCGAGGATGCGCCACACCGGCAGCTCGGCCCCGTCGAGCCAGGGGATGGATGCGTCCAATCCGTCACGCGCGCAATCGTAGAATCCCTTTTGGGCGTGTAGGAACATGAGTCGCGATTCCGGCGCCGGCTCTTCCCGTGCCAGCGAGCGTACCGCACCGGCATAGAGTGCCATGTTGGCGATGACGTCGGGCACCGACGGGCCGGATGGCATGACCCGGTGCTCGATGCGCAGATGGGGCGTGCCGTGCGCGTCGAACCCGATCAGCGGGCGATTCCAGCGCCAGATGGTGCCGTTGTGCAGTCGCAGATGGGCCAGTTGCTCGGGCGGCTCGTCCATGAGCTGGGGGAGCAGGACCGGGTAGCGGTCGACGTTGGACTGAAAGGTCTCCAGGATGGACTGCTTGGCATACCGAAAACCGAAATTGACGCGTTCCTGGAGCACCGCCCCACCGACCGATACCGCCTGCTCGAAGAGCGCGATACGGGTCTCTTCCCAGAGGTCATGGCCGAACAGAAAGGGGGAGTTGGCCGAGATCGCGACCATGGGGCCGCTCAGGATCTTGGAGGCGTTGTAGACCCGTGCCGACTCGGCGGGAGAGACCTTGAGATGGACCTGGAATGAGGTGGCCGCTGCTTCCAGCATGACATCGTGCCAGTTCAGATCCAGGCGATCGCGTCCCTCGATCAGCAGGCGCATCGGGCGTCCGTGGCGCAGCGAAAAGACCTGTTCGTTGAGCGCGCGATAGCGTTTGCGCGGCGTCATGGCGCCGAGCGTCAGATGCGTCTGGCGAACCGTCGGCAGGATGCCGATCAGGGCGACCCGGATATCCGCGCTGGCGGCAGCGCGGTTGGTGCGCGCGAGCGTGGCGTCGAGTTCGGCGGCCAGTCGCGAGAAGGCGTCCGCGTCGAGCGCGGCGGGCGTGCCGTTGAACTCGATATTGAAGGTCGCGAGTTCCGGGACGATCAGCGGGTCGGCGAGCGAGTCCAGCAGCGTCTCCACCTTGGGCGCGGGCGATCCGTCGGCGTCGATCAGCCATGCCTCGGCTTCGAATCCGATCGTGGGCCGATCGGATTCGAACAGGGGTGCTTCGAACCACTGCTTAAGCAGACGTGTTTCACGGCGCAGTCGCGCCGAGAACTCGGTGAAATCCCGTTCGCAGAAGTGCGATTCGGCGATGTTTTGACCCATGCGCTCCCCCGAGATCGGTTGGACTCCCAGTCAGTATGGTCGAGTCCTGTAGCTGTCGCAGCCGGATCGGGGCCTGTCTCGGGCCTCAGCCCTGGGTCAGCATGCGGTCCAGGTCGGCCAGGCGCTCGGGCGTTCCGATGTCGAACCAGAGCCCGCTGTGATGCCGTCCCCCGACCCGATCTCGCGTCATGGCATCGCGCAGCAGTGGGGCGAGCGGGAAGGCGCCGGGAACGCAATCGACGAAGAGATCCGGGTGATAGATGCCGATTCCGCTGAAGGTGAGGCGATGAGACCCTTCGGGTCGGACCCGTCCGTCCTCCAGCGCGAAGTCGCCCGCCGGGTGATGGCGAGGGTTGTCCACCAGGATCAGGTGGGCGAGATCGCCCTCGGCCAGCCTGGTCTCCGGCACCGGGCAATCGGTCCAGACGTCGCCGTTCACCACCAGAAAGGGCTCCGGGCCGAGCAGCGGGAGCGCCCTGAAGATACCGCCTCCGGTTTCGAGTGCCTCGCCCTCCGGCGAGTAGCGGATGCGAACGCCGAGCGCCGAACCGTCGCCCAGCGCCGCTTCGATCTGTTCGCCGAGGTGGGCGTGGTTGATCACCAAATCGCGGATGCCCGCCGCCGCCAGGCGCTCGATGTGGTGCACGATGAGCGGCTTGCCACCGGCGCGCAGCAGTGGCTTGGGACAATGGTCGGTCAAGGGACGCATGCGGTTGCCGCGTCCGGCGGCGAGGATCATGGCGCGCATGCTCATGCGTTGCACTCGCGGAAGATGCGCGTCGTGCAGGTGGCGCAGACGTTTTTGTCGAGCTTCTGATAGATACCGCGAATCGCCGCCGTCTTGGCCTGGAAGACGTTGCGTCCGCCCGTGGCGTCGAGACAGCCGCAGCTCTCCAGGGCATTCCAGAGCCCCTCTTTGACGTGGATGAGATACATGCCTCCGCCTGCGTCGATGCGTCGGGTCATCTCGTTGCGCAGCGCTACTCCGCCCTGTAGATCGACGAAGTTGATGCCGTTGGCGAACACCGCCAGGTGCTTCTGTTGCGGATGCTCGGCGCGTATACGATCGAAATATTGCTCGACGTGTGCCACCGAGCCGAAGAAGACCGAGCCGTCGATACGCAGGAAGCGCAACTGCGGACACTGGGGAGTCTCCGGGTCTTCCCCGAATGCGTGGTTCGGCAGGCGGGGATCCGGCGCCATGGTGACGATGCGCGGCTTGGAGGTGCGTTCCAGATAGAGCACGAGCGAGAGCAGGACGCCGGCGAAGATGGCGAACTCCAGCTCCAAGAACACTGCCGAGAAGAAGGTGACGCCGAGGACGGCGGTCTCTCGCTTGGACGAATGCAGGATATGTCCGATCTCTTTCAGGTCGATCAGACCCCAGGCGACCAGGAACAGGATTCCGGCCATCGCGGCCTTCGGCAGGAAGGCGGCATAGGGCGCGACCAGCAGAACGATCGCCATCAGCATGAAGGCCGCGAAGATGGCGGCCAGCGGTGTGCGGGCGCCGGCCTCGTAATTGACGCCGCTACGGTTGAAGGATCCGGTCGCGACGTAGCCCGAGAAGAAGGATCCGGCGAGGTTTGAGAGCCCCTGTCCGATGAACTCCTGGTTGCCGTCGATGCGGTAGCCGCCGCGCGCGCCGAGCGCGCGCCCGATCGAGACCGCCTCGGTGAGCGCGAAGAGCGTGACGGCGAGCGCCGAGGGCGCCAGCTGACGGATGTGCTCGAACGTCAGCGAGGGGGATGACAGGGGCGGGAGGGTCGCCGGCAAGGCGCCGACCGTGGCGATGCCGGTCGTTTGCGGGCCGAGCCAGTGGTTCAGTCCCAATGCCAGGAGGCTGCCGCCGATGAGTGCGACGATCATGTAGGGAATCTTGGGCAGCCAGACCTTGCAGGCGATGCCCAGGGCGAGCGTAGCTGCCGCGACCAGGGTGGCGCTGGGATTGAGTTCCAGCACATGCCGGCCGAAATGGAACATGATCTCGTGCAGATGTCCGCTGCTGTCCATTTCGATGCCGAAGAAGTGTTTGATCTGCTTGGCCGCGATCAGTACCGCCGCCCCTGCGGTGAATCCCACCACGACCGAGTGCGAGATGAAGTTGACCAGAGCGCCCAGACGGGCGAAGCCCAGTATCAGCTCCAGCATGCCCACCATGAAGGTTAGCGTCAGCGCCAGCGCGACATAGTCCGGGGTGCCGGGCACCGCCATGGTGGATAGGGTCGAGAAGAGGACGACCGAGGCCGCCGTGGTTGGACCCGATACCAGATGGCGGGAGGATCCGAACCAGGCCGCGATGATGGCCGGGATCATGCTCGCGTAGAGCCCGTATTCGGGCGGCATGCCGGCGATGGTGGCGAAGGCGACGCCTTGCGGCAGCACTACGATCGCGCCCGTCAATGCGGCGAGCAGATCGGCCCGGACATCGCGCGGACCGACGCCGGGCAGCCAGGTTTTGTAGGGCGTCAGCCAGGACCAATCGATCGCGCGCACGGCCTTGGCCGAGGCGTCGAGCGACTGACGGGCCAACTCGTTCATGTCGAGCGAGCGAAACGGCTTCATCATATCGGGGGAGCTGTCCTGGTCGAGAGAGGGATGCCGGGCCTTCTGAGGGCGTGCCTCGGTCATCGCGTCGGTTTGGGGCGCGGCCCGCCAGCGGGCGAGGGTCGAGCCCGATCAATCCTGAATATATCGAGAGTCTCTATCTATATTAATGAACTTTAATGGACCTGAACATAGCGCCCCTTCGGTTCATTCTCAGCAGGTCGTTTGGAGCGCCGGGCACCTCATGCTAGCCTGCCCGCGAATTGGCACTGCCGGAGGTGGCTCAAGTTGCTCAAGATCGTCTCGTTCAATGTCAATGGCATTCGTGCCCGTCCCCACCAGATCGAGGCGCTGAAGGCGTCGCGGGACCCGGACATCGTCGGTATCCAGGAAAGCAAGGTCGCCGACGATCAATTTCCGCTCGATTGGGCGCGGGGGCTTGGCTACGCGACCCATTTCCATGGTCAGAAGTCCCACTATGGCGTCGCTCTTCTGAGCAAGATGGAGCCGTTGGAGGTGGTCAAGGGGTTTCCAGGCGATGCGGAAGACGCCCAGCGGCGGCTGATCATGGGGCGTTTCGCCCTGCCGGGCGGTGGTGAGATCAGCGTTATCAACGGCTATTTTCCGCAAGGCGAAGGTCGCGACCATCCGGTCAAGTTTCCCGGCAAGCGCAAGTTCTACGCCGACCTGCTCGACTATCTGCGCCAATCCTTCACGCCCGACCAGAATCTGGTGGTGATCGGCGACATGAACGTGGCGCCGTTGGATCTCGACATCGGCATCGGTGCCGACAACGCCAAGCGTTGGCTGCGGACCGGTAAGTGCAGCTTTCTGCCCGAGGAGCGCGACTGGTTCCAGGCGCTTGCTGACTGGGGTCTGATCGATGCCTACCGCGCCCTGAATCCCGAGTCCGCCGATCGTTTCAGCTGGTTCGACTATCGGTCTCGTGGTTTCGATCGCGATCCCAAGCATGGCCTGCGCATCGACCATCTGCTCGTCACGGCCCCGTTGCGCGAGCGTCTGCTCGACGTCGGCATCGACTACGAGATCCGGGGCATGGAAAAGCCCTCGGACCATTGTCCGGTCTGGGCCAGCTTCGACCTCTGAAGGCGATTGTCCGCTGGATAGCGGTCAGAGGCGGTTCTCCATGATGAGGAACCAGGGGCGGCGCTTATTGGGTTTTACGAGGCCGCGAGGATCCAGTTCCCAGCGGCTTTTGGAGACCGAGTTGCGGACGTTTCCTCCGACCGTTTCCAGTGTCCGCCCCTGCTTGCTCACCACCAGGTCGCAGTGCGCGCTGAGGCTATACAGCATGCGCGAGGTGACGTAAACGTCCGAGCTGAAGACGCGCGCAGGGTTGCGGGAGGCACAGACCAGATCGCCCGGCTTCGGGCTGTAGTCCTTGAGGCGTCGCGGTACGAAATAACGGCCGGGAATTGCTGCGGCGTCGACCATGCGCGCGAGATAGACCCAGTGGGCGATGGAGCGCGAGAACTGGCTTTCGGGAACGCCGGCGCTCTGCATGACCCAGCTCATGAAGGCGGCCGACCAGGGTTTCTGACAGTCCATGCCGTCCAGGCCCGGCTCTCCGGCGGCGCGCCAGTAGCTGTTGACCCGCCGGCTGTGGGAGCCGTCGTCATCCTCCCAATAGCCGACGTGCGGCATGCTCTCGTCGTCGCCCTGAAAGACGATGGTCTGGCGGCCGAAGTAGTTCCATTCGCCTAGGGCGCGATCGATGATGCGCTGCCGGAGTCGAGGGTTGGGCGAGGGCGGTGCGCCGATCGGGCGTCCGGCCCAGGTCGACCCGGATCCGCCTCCCCCGGTCTCGCCGGGCGGCGGGGCCGCACAGCCGAGCACCAGTAGGCAGAGCAGGCTGGTCGTTGCCGCCGTGACCCTGATTCGGGAACTGTTGAGGGTCGGCACCTGTTCGACTCCGTATCGCGTGCTGGCTGGAATGGGGCCAGGCGCTGTATTGCCTGGCGATGATCGCTGTATCAGCGGGGCGGTCTGACGGTATCGCGGAACCAGGCTCGATAGGATTCCATCTTGGCCTGTTGATCGCGCGGTGCGCGACGCTGGCACGTGGCTGCGTCCGGGCTGTCTGCCGTTGCGCCCCAGCGTCGCTCGATGCAGTCGTTGGGGTTGTAGCCGACCTCGAGTCCCGCGCGGCGCCGATAGATGTCTCCCAGCGTCAGGCGCCAGTCGCTGCCGTCGCTGCGTCGGTAGCTGATCGAATTCGCCTCCAGGCTCTGCTCGTGAAGCCTTTCGATGCGCGCTGCGGCGCCCTCGGGCGTCTCTCCATTCAGCCGATAGAGATTCGGATAGCGGCGCACCCGCTCGGGCAGGGCTTCGAGCACCTTCATGGCGATCAGCAGGCGCATGTCGCGCGATGGGGTCGCGTAGTCCTCCCAGGGGCCGGTGGTCTCGAAGATGGCCGGACCGGAGGGCATGGCGATGGTGACTCCCGGATGCGCCCGGACGTACCGCTCGCCGTTGTCGACCGAGCTCACGCGAGTCTGCATTTGCTCCATCAGTGCGTCCAGGGTCGCGCTGTAGGCGGCCTGCGGGTCCAGTCCGTATGGATTGATCAGCCGCTCGACGCGGGCATAGAAATCGTCCGGCGTCAGCGATGCCTGTTCCAGCGAGAAGCGTGGTAGGCCGTTGCGCCCGTCCAGCTCCCGGTTGGACAGGAGCCGCGACCCGGTTGCGGTTCGCTCCAGTGGCCGAAACGTCTTGAATCCGGGTCCGGCCGAGGGCGTGTCGGCGAAGAGGAAGGTTCCCTCCCAGAAGCGCTTGCGGCTCACCGAATTGTCCGGCTGGGCGTCGACGGCGAACAGAATTCCGCTCTGTCCGCCGCGTTGCGGAACCCACTCGACCAGGATCATCACATGACCGTAGGGGTCGGCGTAGAGGGTTCCGGGCCAGAGCGCGTTGCGATCGAGCGGAACCGGATAGAAATCGGTCGATTCGGCGTTCAGGGCGGTGCGCGCGCTGCCCGAATGTACCGTATCGACCAGCCTGCGGGCCGAGTCGCTGAAGGTGTCGAGCGGGACCGGGTCGCCCGTGAAGCGGCTCTCCATGATCGGCGATCGACAGCTTGGGGGCGCGTTGCGGCTGCCGCGCGAGCAGGATCGATAGGATACGGGCAGGCCCAGCTTCCAGGCGAAATAGCTGCGCAGGAAATAGGGGAGGTCGGCGCAGTCCGGTTCCGCCGTGAGCCGATTGTCCTCGTTCTCGCCGAGATAGTTGAAGAGGAAGTTGCGCGTCGGGTCGCCCAGCACCGGTCCCAGCGAGTCGAAGCTCACCGAGGCGTCCGGAGGGGCCGCGAACAGATGCTCGATCCAGGCCGAGTAGAGCGCCTCGGTCGGCAGATCCCAGTCGGCCTGTTCGCGCCGGTTGTCCCGTCCCCCCACCGTCACCTCGGCGCAGGCCGCGACCTGACCGTAGCGTCCGGCCTCGACCCGGTAGGTTCCGGCGACCGGCCTGAACTGCGTTCCATAGAGGCTCCAGGGCGGTCCGCCGTGGGCCTCGGTGCGCAGACGTGTTTGGCGTCCGTCCGGATCCGTGATCAGCACCTGTTCCAGTTGGCCGTCGGTGGCGATGGCGAAGACCTCCAGCGGATCGCCCGGTTGGGGATTGAGCGGGGCGGTCCAGACATGCGCCTCGCGACCCTGTCGGCAGTCGTCGGCAGCGCTGGCGTCGGCCGTTGCGAGCAGCCCGCCGAGCGCAAGCGCGAGGAGCCATCGTGAACTCGGGAATCTTTGTGCTGACATCGCGGTCGCTGGAGGCCAAGTCGTCGACATGCATCAGAGTGTATCGCGTTATCCAGGGCTGTCATTCACATCCTGTCGGCTTCCGGCAAGAGCTTGGTCTGGCAGCGGTGTTGAGGTCTCCTGGGTTTCGCTGCGCTGCACCCAGTTTGGCAAGATCCCCGTCGACCACGGCGGCGACGATCAGGTCGCCCCAGACGTTGATCGCCGTGATGGGGTAGTCGAAGAAGCGGTCGACGACCAGATAGAGCGCCAGATAGGTCTGGGGCAGTCCGAGCAGGTCCAGCATGAAGGCCATCATGGCGATTCCTCCGCCCGGAATGCCGGCCGTTCCGGCGGACGAGGCCATGGTCAGCAGGACGATGAAGATGGCCTGGGCGACGCTCAGGTCGGCGCCGGCGAGCTGCGACATGAAGATCAGCAGGATCGACTGGTAGAGCGCCGAGCCGTCCATGTTGAGCGTCGCGCCCAGCGGCAGGGTGAAGCTGGTGACGCGCTCGCCGATGCCGGCCGATTCCAGCGCCTGCTTGGAGACCGGATAGGTTGCCGAGCTGGATGCGGTGGAGAGTGCTGTCGTGAGCGGTGCGCGACAGGCGAGGATGAACGCCCAGGGCGAGCGCCCGGTGCGCACGCGATAGAGAGCCGGCAGGACCGCCAGCGCATGCAGTCCGGCGGCGAGCGCGACCGCCCAGGCGAAGGCGCGCAGCTCGAAGACCCCGTCCCAATCCATCCCGGCGAGGCTGGCATAGACCAGCGCCGCGATTCCGATCGGCGCCCCGCGCAGCACCCCTTGCAGCAGTTGCATCAGAAGCGC
Organism: Thiorhodococcus fuscus; assembly: GCF_042682685.1. Taxonomy (NCBI): domain Bacteria; kingdom Pseudomonadati; phylum Pseudomonadota; class Gammaproteobacteria; order Chromatiales; family Chromatiaceae; genus Thiorhodococcus; species Thiorhodococcus fuscus. The sequence continues at coordinate 56,639 of NZ_JBHUHX010000052.1, read as the reverse complement.
GTCCAGCGCCTGGGCGCCACCGATCAGCGTCGTTCGGTGGGATTCGGCAATGTGTCGCGAGGCCAGCGCCGCCACCAGCGCGACGAAGACGATCTGCAGCACGTTGCCCTCGGCCAACGCGGCGAAGAGGTTGGTCGGGATCAGGTTGCCGATCAGATAGTCCAGACTGAAGCCCGCCCCGCTCGTGGGAACCTGCTCCAGGTCCAGCAGTCCGGGCGGAATGTCCTGGGAGAGCGTCAGGCCAAGGAGGGTGCCCAGGCTCGCCGCCATCGTGGAGGTGAAGAGGTAGTAGAGCAGGGCGCGTCCGCCGATCTGTTTCAGATCGGCCGAGCCCGAGATCGTGGCATAGATGGAGACCAGGATCAGCGGCAGGATGAGCAGCTTGAGCAGCGAGACGAAGATCTGACCCAGCCAGGCGACATAGGGCGCGCCGGCCGGGACGAGGAGGGCGAGAAGGATCCCCAACAGCAGCCCGGCGGGGATGGAATAGAGTCGGCGCATGCGGGCTTCTCCTGTCCTCGTGGGTTCGTGGCGATGCCGTTCGTCAGCCCCAGTTCAGACGTCGCAGATTGCGCGCGACCTCGTCCTGGTCGCTGAAATAGACCTTGTGTCCGTCGCGGTCGATATAGCGCTCGTGTCCCTTGCCGGCGATCAGGGCGACCCAAGGCTCCTCGGCCGGACGGGCGTCCAGCCAGTCGAACAGATGGGCGATGGCGGCGGCGCGGTCGAGGATGACCTCGCGTCCCTCCTCGGGCATGCCGGTCAGGATGTCGGCGACGATGGCCGCCGGGTCCTCGGTGCGCGGGTTGTCCGAGGTGACGATCGCTTGGTCCGAGTACCTTGCGACAGCGGCCCCCATCAGCGGGCGTTTGCCGTGATCGCGGTCGCCGCCGCAGCCGAACAGCGTGAGAACGCGCGACTGCGGAAAGCCGGCGCGGATGGCGCGCAGGATGGTGTCGAGCGCATCCGGCGTGTGGGCGAAGTCGATCACGATGGTGCGGTTGCCGACCACCTGGCACTCGAAGCGCCCGTCCACCGCCTGCAGATGACGCCAGTGCGGGTTCTCGGTCTCGCCATCGCCAAGAACCCCGTCCGCCAGCGCGCACGCCAGTGCATAGTTTTGGCGGTTGTACTCCAGCGCCAGGAAGGGCTTGGCGGCGAGCGCCTCGGACGGGAGCGGATCCGGATGCAGCAGCTCGACCGCCACCCTGGGCGCGCCGCGTTTCTGCAGACGCTCGACGACCGCCGCGCTGGAGCAATAGAGCCGGCCGTCCGGCGGGATCAGGTCCAGGATGCGCGCCTTGGCGTCGAAATAGGCCGCCTCGTCGTGGTGATAGTCGAGATGGTCCTGGGTGAAATTGGTCCAGCCCGCGTTCTGGAAGGGGATGCCATGAACCCGGCCCTGATCGAGTGCGTGACTGCTGGCCTCCATCGCCACCAGATCGTAGCGCTCCCGATGGGCATGCAGCAGACGGCGCAGCTCGATCTGAGGCGGCGAGGTGAATCCGGTCTCGGTCAGGCGTGCGCCGTTGAGAAAGACGCCGAGCGTGCCGATCGAGAGCACCCGCCGTCCGTGCGCGGAGAGGATGGATTCGAGATACTTGACCGTCGTCGTCTTGCCGTTGGTCCCCGTGACGCCGATGAAGTCGACCGATGCGGTGTCCAGCGGATAGGCGAGATCGCAGAAACGGCTCACCGTCTCGGCCCACTCGCCCCGACGGGTGACATAGATCGCCTTGCCGGGCAGTCGGTCGAAGCAGTCCAGCATGCGGTTGACGACCAGCACCGAGCAGGCGCTGCGGGCGAGATAGCGCTCAAGGATCTCTCGGTCGCTCCGGCCGTCGTCGAAGCGCTGGAAGAAGAGGATGGAGCCCGGATCGCAGCGATCGGCGCGCCACTGGATGTTGGTCAGTCGCGGTGGCTGGATGGGCTCGCGCCGCCAGGCGAAGTCGGTGGTGGCGAGCAACTGGTAGAGCGGGTTGTTTGACATGGCCGTGGGTCGCATCGAATCGAAATGAAGGGGAGGGCGCGCGTGTTCATTCTCGCCGAGGAAGGGATCGTCCGTGAACTGCTTGGACGTTTCGGGCTCGATTTCCGGATCGTGAGCCAGGATGCGCCCATTCCAGGCTCCTATTGGGGCGACCCGGAGGCCGGTCTGGTCGGCGACTGTCTCTATGCGCAGCCCGCGACGCCGCTGCATTCCATCCTGCACGAGGCCTGTCACTGGATCTGTCTCGATCGGAGTCGCCGCGAGCGGCTGCACACGGATGCCGGTGGCGACGATGCCGAGGAGAACGCGGTCTGCTATCTCCAGGTGCTGCTGGCCGATGCCATTCCCGGTGTCGGCCGCGCGCGTCTGTTCGCCGACATGGACGCCTGGGGCTACAGCTTTCGTTTGGGCTCGACGCGGGACTGGTTCGAGCGCGATGCCGAGGACGCCCGCGCCTGGCTGCTGGCCGAGGGGCTGATCGACGACCAGGACCGCCCGACCTGGCGGGTGCGTCTCTGAGAACGGTCAACCTATACTTCAGCGGGGGGAGCCGCCAGCGGGCGGTTCCGAGTCTCGCCCATGCGTCCATCTCAGCCCTATTCGGAGTCGCCCATGCGCAAGATCCTGCCGATCGCCGTCGTCCTGCTCGGTATGCCTGGCCTGTCCCTCGCCTGGACGCCCTACGGTCCAGCACCCTATGGCTATCCCGAGCCCCAGAGTCCCTTTTCCGTGCCCTTCTATGGTCCCACATGGCCGGGATATCCGGGTACGCCTGGCGTCGTGCCGCAGCCTCCCGGCGTGCCGGGTGTCCGGTCCGCGCCATCCGTGCCGCAGGCGCGCACCCTGCCCGAGGGACTCCCGCAAAGAACCCTCTCGCTCTGGCCTCGCCTCGAAATCCGCCGCGCGATGCGCGGCGATGTCTATGTCGTCGATGTCCTCCTGCAGAACATCGCGCCCGATGCGGTCGAGGTCCGTCCCGCCGGGCAGGGCCTGTTGATACGCTACGATACCGAGCGCCGCGTCGACCGCGAGAATCAACTGCTCAATGGCGGCTACGCGAGCAGCTACAGTCTCTCGCACGGCACGGCGAGCCGCCGGGTCGGTCTGCCGGGCGACGCCGATCTCTCGGCCATGTCCACCGAGATCGAGGACGGCGTCATCCAGGTCAGCATCCCGCGCACGGCCGCCCCGAACGGCGGCTGGCCGGCTCGACCTTAGAGACTGGAACCGCAAAGACCCGGAGGCATTCCCCGTTTAGTGCCGGCTCGCGACCAAGCAAAAGACCGAAATCCTTTGCGCTCTTTGCGTCTTTGCGGTTCAACTTAGCCTTTTGCCCGCGACGAGGAACCCCTCCGCATGACCTACGAAACACCGCAAGATGCCGAAGACGCCTATTACGACGCACTCGAATCCGGGGACGTCGAGGCGATGTCCCGCATCTGGGACGCGGAGGACGGGATCGCCTGTCTGCTGCCCATGACCCCGATGGCGATCGGCGCACAGGTGCCGCTCCTGTGGCGGACCCTCTTCGAGCAGGGGGGGCGCTTCGATCTGCAGGTGAGACATCTCGGCTGGATCGAGAATGGCGACCTGGCTATCCATCTGGTCGAGGAGCGTGTCGCCGCCGCGCCGGGGGTTCAGGTGCCTCCGCCCATCTATGCCACCAACGTCTTCCGTCGAGACGTCGACGGCTGGCGGCTGGTGCTGCATCAGAATTCGCCGACTCCGCTGCCACCTCCCGCCATGCCGGGCGACGGGCGCACGGCGGTCGCCTAATGTCCGTGCAGTTCGAGGGTCGGCGCTCCGCGTCTTTCCCATCCACCCCAAGCGGCGTGCGTCTCGAAACGCTCGGCTGCCGTCTCAACGAGGCGGAACTCGAAGGCTGGAGCCGCGAGTTCGAGCGTCGCGGATTCCGCATCGTCGGGGACGGCGAACCGGCCGATCTGGTGGTGATCAACAGCTGCGCCGTCACCCAGGAGGCGGTCCGCAAGTCGCGCCAGATCCTGCGCCGCGTCCATCGCGCCAACCCGGCGGCGCGTCTGGTGGTCAGCGGCTGTCTGGCGGCGCTTGAGGCCGAGGCCCTGGCCCGCGAGTCGGGTGTCGATCTGGTCGTGAGCAACCGCGACAAGGATCGGCTGGTCGAGATCGCGCTCGCCGCATTGGCGATTCCGGCCATGCCCGAACTGGCGATCGACGACCCGGCGGCCTCGCTCTTCACCCGTGGGCGTCAGCGTGCCTTCGTCAAGGTCCAGGACGGCTGCCGCTACCAATGCACCTTCTGCATCACCACCCAGGCGCGCGGCGCGGAGCGTAGCCGCCCGATTCCCGAGGTGCTGGAGAGCGTCAATCGGCTGGCGAGCAACGGCATCCAAGAAGTGGTGCTGAGCGGCGTCCACCTGGGCGGCTACGGCAGCGATCTGGGGACCGATCTGGCCGATCTGATCGCGCGCTTGCTGGCCGAGACCGATGTCGCCCGCATCCGCCTGGGATCGCTCGAACCCTGGGATCTGCCCGAGGGCTTCTGGCGTCTGTTCGAGGACGGTCGGCTCATGCCCCATCTGCATCTGCCGTTGCAGAGCGGATCGGATGCGGTGTTGAAGCGCATGGCGCGCCGCTGCAAAACGGACGAGTTTGCACGACTGGTCGGCGCGGGCCGGGCGGCGGTGCCCGATCTGAACCTGACCACCGACATCATCGTCGGCTTCCCCGGCGAGACCGAGGACGACTGGTGCCGGACGCTGGACTTCGCCCGCACGATGCGTTTCGGCCAGATCCATGTCTTCGGCTTCTCGCCCAGGGCCGGCACGCTCGCGGCCGGGCTGCCGGATCGGGTAGACGCCGAGACCCGCAAGCGGCGCTGTCAGGAACTCAAGACCCTGGCCGATGCGCTGCGTCTCGACCGACTGCGCGAACAGATCGGCACCCGCACCCAGGTGCTGTTCGAGGGACCGCCGGTTCTGCCACCCGACGTCGGCCGCAGCGGCTACACCCCCAACTATCTGCCCGTGCGCATCGCCCCAGGTCTGCCCATCGCGAGCAACCAGCTATGCGACGTGCGCCTCACCGCAATCGACAAAACCGGCTCAAGCCTGATCGCCGAGCCGCTCGATAGGCGTGGTGGGGTGGAATAGATGCCATTTCGATCGGGCGATTGGCCGGTCCTTCACCGCCGTTGCCAAGCTGAGAGCTGTGGGTCTTCGTTATGGCTGCAACCGACTAAGATTGGTCGGTTCGGCAGGTCATTGCTGCGAGCGACTTCCGCACGCGGGGAGAGGAAAGCTGGGCCGTGATCTCCGATGTCGGAAGAACCGCCGATAGCGGACCGCTGGGATGCCAAAGACCAAGCTCAAGCGGTGCCGCCCTTGCCTGTTCGTAGGGCGCAATAGCGCAGCGTATTGCGCCGAAAGAACATTGGCACAGGTCTATCAGATTGGTGGCACAAAGACGCCATTCGACGTGCGAGGGCATGCACCGATTGTTGAATCTTGAGGTGAGCAGCCTGCCAACCATGCGGCGCAATACGCTATCGCTATTACGCCCTACGCGGGCTCCGAGCCGAATGTCAAAGCCCGCCCTCGACCTGAGCGGCGCGTCGGGCGTTGAGATCGGTGGCGATGTAGGCGAGCGAGATGCCCATCTCTCGGGTCCAGGACAGTTCGATGAACCAGGATGGGGATGCCGTCCAGTGGTGGATGGCGCGTCCCTCGCCACGGCGGATGGAGGCGAGTCGGGCGGTCGGGGTGGAGGCGTAGTCGGGGAAGCGGCTGCGGTCTTCGCCCGGTCCGTATTTTTCGCGCAGGCTGTTGTAGAGGTCGTCGAAGCGCAGTTGGGTGGCGGTGTCGTAGGCCCTCACCACTTTGTAGATGCGGTTGGTGAAGGCGAGGACGTAGAGCCGATTGGCGCCGTCGGGATAGACCAGCGCCAGGCTGTCGCCCTGGTTCTGACGGATGAGCGGGGGCGGCGCGGTTTGCAGGATCGCGTTGACGTCGCCGCCCAGGCAGTAACGACCGAAGACCATCTTGAGGCAGGGCTCGTCCGCCCGCGCGTCGGTGCCGAGCAGCGGCGCCAGCAGCGTCAGTGCCAGGATTCCGATCTGTCTGCCGACTCTCCAGCCCATGGCATCCCGTCTCGCCTGATGAATTCCGGACAGGATAGCCGATCGGTTCGGTCGGCGGTGTCCTATGCCTGTTGCAGGGCCAGGTTCGGGAAGGGCGTGGCGTGAGGCTCGGCCATGGTCTCGGGGAGCTTTTCCACCCGGATCTCGGCGTTCCAAAGCTGGTCGATCAGGGGTTGGATTCTGGCCGGTTGTCCGCTGGTCCAGAATCGTTCCTGGCCGTTGCGCTCGGCGGGTGCGAGCAGGTCGGCCTCGTCCAGACGGCGGCGCACCTGACGCGCGACGGCGGCGCCCGAGTCGAGCACGGTCACGCCATCGCCGGCCAGTTCTTTGATCAGCGGGGTTAGATAGGGGTAATGGGTGCAGCCCAGCACCAGGGTGTCCGCCCCGCGCTCCATGAGCGGGGCGAGATAGCGCATCAGCAGCGTGCGGATGGCGTCGCTGTCCCGGTCACCGGACTCGATGTGCTCGACCAGGCCGGGGCAGGGCTGTAGCTGGATGTCCGCGCCCTGGCCGACCCGTTGCAGCAAGACCGCGAAGTTGTGGCTGGCCAGGGTCTGGCGTGTCGCCAGCACCCCGACCACGCCGGAGCGGGTCCGCTCCACGGCGGGTTTGACGGCGGGTTCCATGGCGACCAATGGGATCGGATAACGCGTTCGCAGCACCCGTGCTGCCGCGCCGGTCGCCGTGTTGCAGGCGACCACGATCGCCTTTGCGCCCTGCGCGATCAGGAATTCGGTGATGGCGATCGCCCGGGCCTCGATGAAGTCTTTGGGCTTGTCGCCGTAGGGGGCGTGGCCCGAATCCGCGATGTAGAGCAGATCCTCGTTGGGCAGTTCGCGGCGGATCTCACTCAGCACGGTGAGTCCGCCGACTCCTGAATCGAAGACACCGATCGGCTGGCTGGATGACATGGTCTTCAGTGGGTCTGTGTGGTCAGGGGAGGTGCGCCCGGGTCTCGGGGCGGTCGGCCGCCAGCGATGGCGGCACTAAGACGATGCAGGCGGCAGTGTATGACTGTGGTGCGGGACGATGCAATCGACTGCGGAGGTTCCTGGGAGCGCCGAGCGTCGCTCCGCGCTCCCGGGTCTCGTCATAGATGTCCGAGCGTCCAGCGCACGATGTCCGCCGTCCCCATGGCCCCAGGCTGGCGCGCGAGCTCGCGGCCGTTCTTGAAGAGCGCGAGCGTGGGAATGCTGCGGATGCCGTAGCGGGCGCCGAGCGCCTGCTCGGCCTCGGTATCGACCTTGGCCAGGCGCACCCGAGGTTCGAGCTGGGTCGCGGCTTGCTGGAACGCGGGGGCCATCATGCGGCAGGGGGCGCACCAGGGCGCCCAGAAATCGACCAGGACGGGGATGTCGCTGCGTTCGATGTGCTGTTGGAACCGCGCTGTCGTCAGCTCGGTTGGATGCCCGGCGAACAGCGGGGCATGGCACTTGCCGCATTTGGGGCCTTCGCCGAGCCGTGCGACCGGGATGCGGTTGACCGCGTCGCAGGCAGGACAAACGATGTGAAGCGTGTCACTCATGGTCTTTCCTCAGTTTTCGAGCCGTTGCAGCCGCGCGCGCAGTCGCTCCAGCTCTTCCAGCAGATCCAGGGCGAGTGCGGCGCCTGCGGCGTTGACGCCCAGATCCCGTTCCAGCCGCCGTGCGCTATGCACGCGCCGGATGCTGATGGCGCTGAAACGCCAGCGTGTCGGATCCTGCCCCGTCGGGTCGACGACCCCTTCCTCGACCAGTTCGACGACCCGGTCTGCGGGCAGCCCGCAGGCGCGGCACAGTTCCGCCAGGGTCAGCTCCCTTTCTTCCTCCAGCAGTTCGCCGGAGAGCAGTTCGATGATGTGTGTATTGCTCATCCTTCACACTCCCAGATGCGCGCGCGGATCGAATCCGAGCGCCTTCTCGAATGCGGCGTAGGCGGCCTTGGCGGATTCGGAATCCGCCTTCGGCAGTGCGATCTGCAGCACCACGTAGAGGTCCCCAGGCTCCTTGGCCGGGATGCCTCGGCCTTTCAGGCGCAGTTTGCGTCCGCCGGACGAATCGGGCGGGATGCGCAGGTCGACCGCGCCGTTCGGCGTCGGCACCTTCACGGTCGCCCCGAGTGCGGCCTCCCAGGGGGCGAGCGGTAGGGTCAGATAGACGTTCTTGCCCTCGGCACGATAGAGCGGATGCGGGCTGAATTCGACCTCCAGGAAGAGGTCGCCCGCCTCACCTCGGCCGATACCGGCACCGCCCTGCTTGGCGAGCCGGATGTGCTGTCCCTGGCGTACGCCCTTGGGGATGGAGACGTTGAGCGTGCGTTCGGCGATGCGCGGTCGACCGTCCGGTCCCAGTTCGGTGTGGCGGAGAGTGAGCGTGCGCGTCGTGCCTCGGTAGGCGTCTTCGAGATCGATCAGGACCTTGGCGTGCGAGTCTTCGCCACGGGCGTGGAATTCGCGCCGCGACTGGTGGGGATGCGCGCCGGAGAAACCGGCTCGGCCGAACAGGGTCTCGAAGAAGTCGCTGAATTGGTCCGGGTCCGCCTGGGTGAAGCCGCCGCCATGGAACTCGAATCCCTGGTCCCAGTCCGGCGGCGGGCGGAAGTCCTGTCCGGCCCGCCAATCGGCCCCGAGCTGGTCGTAGGCGGCGCGCTTTTCGGGATCCTTCAGGACCTCGTAAGCCTCGCCGACCTCCTTGAAATGGGTCTCGGCGTCCGCCTCCTTGCTGACGTCCGGATGATATTTTCGGGCGAGCTTGCGATAGGCACGCTTGATCTCGTCCTGCGTGGCATCGCGCGCGACCCCCATGATGGCGTAATAGTCTTTGAATTCCATTTGAGTTCGAGTCGTTGCGTTGATCGTCGCGGCCGCCGCGTTCTGGTCGAGGTGACCGCAGCTCGGGCTGTCGCACAAGGCTGTCCGACACCCGGGCCTCATTGTGTCGCGAAATGGTGGTGCGAGGGGCTACTCCACAAGAGTGACAGGGGATTCGTCGCTTGCTGTACGTGCCTTTCAGTGGGGTAGGCGCTCTGGCGCCCTGCGTCCTCGCCGATCGATCGCGACCTGGATTTCGTTTCGGATCGACAATCGACACGCGCGAATCGTTCCTCGGGGGACTGTGAGGGTATTTACCGGGCGGCGCTCGGTTTATGCTGGCGATCACCTATCGAACAGCATCGAGGGCAGATGCATGAGGATTGCCACCATCGCAGCGCTTGCGATCCTGGTGACGGGTTCCGCCTGGGCGGAACAGTGGCCGGGGAATTTCGCGCGGAAATGTCTTCAGCCGGACGGGCGCATCATCTACACCGAGCGGGATTGCACCGATATCGGCACCCCGGTCCCGCAAGGCGGGGGATCCTTCTCCATCACGACCAAGGCATGGCACGATCGTCCGGGTATGACCGCGACGACCAAGCCCATGCCTGGCGTGGTGGGGCGGACCGAGGTCAAGAGCGTCGAGTGACGGGCGCGCCGCTCGGAACCTGACCGACTGATGGGGCTTCGGGTGTCTTCGCGCGTGAAGGCGGCCATTGGCCGCACGTTACGCAGGTGATAGCGCGCCGCTGTCGGCGAGCCGATGCATTGCGAGCGAGCGGTGCGATCAGGCCGTTACGTTGATGTTGCCGCCAACGCCATCCGCCAGGCCCGCGCTGACGTCCGGGATGGATTCGACCAGCTGCATCGCGGCCTGTTCCTGAATATCCATGGATTTCTTGAGCACGGCGACGCCGACGTCATCGGCGAGTTTCCCGTTGCTCATGGTGGTGCTCAGTTGGGCGATCGCCGTTGTCGAGCCGCTGAATGAAGAGATATCCATGATGCGATTCTCCTATGAGATATCAGTGGAGGGTATCTGTCTTATCGGCTGGCGTGCCGTATTCTTGACTCCCGAGTATAGCGTCGTCCCTGGTTTCGATTGCCGACCGCCTCACAGTTCGGGGCGGTCGGGTGCGGATGGGTGTTGGTCGGGCCGGGTCCCTGGCCCGAATCGCCGCGCACCGAGACTCAGTCCAGATCGAAGCGGTCGGCGTTCATGACCTTGGTCCAGGCGGCGACGAAGTCGCGAACGAACTTCTCTCGGTTGTCGTCCTGGGCATAGACCTCGGCATAGGCGCGCAGGATCGCGTTGGAGCCGAAGACGAGATCGACCCGGGTCGCCGTCCATTTGACCCGATCCGTCTTGCGGTCGCGGATCTCGTACAGGTTTTCGCCCGCCGGGTTCCAGCTATAGGCCATATCGGTCAAGTTGACGAAGAAGTCGTTCGTCAGCACACCTTCACGCTCGGTGAAGACACCGTGCTTGGTGCCGCCCTGATTGGTGCCCAGGACGCGCAGGCCGCCGACGAGTACCGTCATCTCGGGGGCGGTCAGGCCCATGAGCTGGGTGCGGTCGAGCATCAGCTCCTCGGCGCTGACCGCGTAGTCCTCCTTGAGCCAGTTGCGGTAGCCGTCATGGATGGGCTCCAGCGGCTCGAAGGACTCGGCATCCGTCATCTCTGCCGTGGCATCGCCGCGACCGGTAGCGAAGGGCACGCTGATCTCGAAACCCGCCGCCTTGGCCGCCTGCTCTATCCCGACGTTGCCGGCGAGGACGATGACATCGGCGACGCTGGCGCCCGACTCGGCCGCGATGTCCTCCAGGACGCCTAAGACTTTGGCGAGACGTTCGGGCTCGTTGCCCGCCCAGTCCTTCTGCGGGGCGAGGCGGATACGCGCCCCATTGGCGCCGCCGCGCATGTCCGAGCCACGGAAGGAGCGGGCGCTGTCCCAGGCGGTCGCGACGAGCTCGCCGATGCTCAAGCCGCTGGCGGCGATCTTGGCCTTCAGTGCCTCGACGTCGTAATCCGTGCGGCCGGCGGGCACCGGATCCTGCCAGATCAGATCTTCCCGAGGAACGTCGGGGCCGATGTAGCGCGCCTTCGGCCCCATGTCGCGATGCGTCAGTTTGAACCAGGCGCGTGCGAAGACCTCGGAGAAATAGGCTGGATCCTGGTAGAACCGCTCGGAGATCTTCCGATACGCCGGGTCCAGTTTCATGGCCATGTCGGCATCGGTCATGATCGGGTTGTAGCGAATCGAGGGATCCTCGACATCGACCGGCTTGTCCTCCTCCTCGATATCGACGGGCTCCCACTGCCAGGCGCCGGCCGGGCTCTTCCTCGATTCCCACTCATGCTCCAGCAGCATGGCGAAATAGCCGTTGTCCCACTGGGTCGGATGGGTGGTCCAGGCGCCTTCGAGACCGCTGGTGACGGCGTCGCGGCCGATGCCTCTGGCAGTCGCGTTGATCCAGCCCAGCCCCTGATCGCCCACATCGGCCGCCTCGGGGGCCGGTCCCAGCAGGCCCGCATCGCCATTGCCGTGGCATTTGCCCACCGTATGGCCGCCGGCCGTCAGGGCGACGGTCTCCTCGTCGTTCATCGCCATGCGCGCGAAAGTCTCGCGCACGTCCTTCGCGGTCCGCAGCGGGTCGGGATTGCCATCGACCCCTTCGGGATTGACGTAGATGAGTCCCATCATCACGGCGGCCAAGGGATTCTCCAACTCTCGGTCGCCGGAGTAACGGCTGTCGGGGTTGTCGCTGGGTGCCAGCCACTCCTTCTCCGAGCCCCAGTAGGTGTCCTTCTCCGGGTGCCAGATGTCCTCGCGTCCGAAGGCGAATCCGAAGGTCTTGAGCCCCATCGATTCATAGGCCATGGTGCCGGCGAGAACGATCAGGTCGGCCCAGCTGATTTTGTTGCCGTATTTTTTCTTGATCGGCCACAGCAGGCGGCGCGCCTTGTCCAGATTGACGTTGTCCGGCCAGCTGTTGAGCGGGGCGAAGCGCTGATTGCCCGTGCCGGCGCCGCCACGCCCATCGGCGATCCGGTAGCTGCCTGCGGCGTGCCAGGCCATACGGATCATCAGGCCGCCATAGTGACCCCAGTCGGCGGGCCACCAGTCCTGGCTGTCCGTCATCAGCGCGCGTAGATCCTGCTTGAGCGCCTCGACGTCGAGCGTCTTGACCGCTTCGCGATAGTCGAAGTCCTGTCCCATCGGATCGGTCTTGGTGTCGTGCTGATGCAGAATGTCGAGGTTCAGCGCATTCGGCCACCAGTCCATGACCGATGCGCCTGCGGCTGTATTTCCGCCGTGCATCACGGGGCACTTGCCGGCGGTCTTCGTCGTGTCGTGACTCATCTCCAATCTCCTAATCGTAGTGTCGTCGAGTACGGCTAGAGAATAGGCATGGACGATCAAGGCGGCTAATCGTTTAGATATATCCGATAGATCGTCTGAGGCTATCGGTTTTGCTGTTTCGATCGTTATTGGTCTTGCTTCGAGCGCCTCGCTGTCTTGGAGTCTGTCGAGGATTCTGTGCGGCATCTCGATGTAAAGGCGCGCTGATCGGTCCGAATGCGTCCTGAGCGGAGGGCGCCGAGCTGGATCTGCGCTCCGATCTGGGGACGGGCGACCAATCGACCAGGGTGCGGTTCGGTTTGAAGTTTCCGGCGATGGCTCAATAAACGCCGCATGGCGATGCTTCACTATCCGATCATCATGAATGGCTCCAAGGTGCGGTCCATGGACCTCCGGGCGTGGGTGTTTCTGGTTCTGCTGTCGTTGTCGCCGTTCGCTACAGCGAGTGCGGTGACGACGGAGCATGTGACGGCGCGCTTGATCGCGGAGCGGAATCAGACCACGCCTGGTGTGGGCATCGAGCTGGCGCTGGTGCTCGACATCCAGCCGGGATGGCATACCTATTGGCGCAATCCCGGTGATTCGGGCGAGGCGCCGCGCATCGACTGGACCCTCCCGGATGGCGTGACGGCGAGCCCGATTCGCTGGCCCCATCCCGAGCTGATCCGGGTCGGCCCGCTCGCCAACTACGGCTACTCGGGACGGGCCGTGCATCTGGTCGCGCTCTCGGTGCCGGCCGACTGGCCGGCCGGGACGCCGATCCCCCTCCGTGCCGAGGCGCATTGGCTCGTCTGTGCCGAGCATTGCATTCCCGAACACGGCGTTCTGAGTCTGACGCTGGAGACCGCCGCAACGCAGGGACCGGTCGACCCGGCCTGGTCGGATCTCTTCGCCGGTGCCCGATCCGCACTGCCCGAGGGCGACATTCAGGGTGCGATGCTCGACGAGCGTGGTGGCGGTCTGCGGTTGTCGGTTCCGCTCGGGACGAATCCGGCGCTACGGATCTCCGATTCGGCATCGGTCTGGTTCTATGCCGGGAGTTGGGGTCTGATCGAACATGCCGCCGCCCAGCCCTGGCGGGTCGGCGGGGATCGGCTGGAGATGGATCTGGTTCCCGGCGCCATGGCCGCAACGGCTGAACCGGAAGGGGTGCTGGTGATCGACGACCCCGATGGCGGGTCGCGTGCCTTTTCGTTGACCGCCGAGCGAGGCGTTCCGCCGGTCTCGGCGGGCGAGATCGAACCCGATGCGCTGAGCCTGCCGATCGCACTGGCCTTCGCCCTGCTCGGCGGTCTCATCCTGAACCTGATGCCCTGCGTCTTTCCGGTGCTGGCGATCAAGGCGCTCAGTCTCACGGCTGGACAGGGCGATGGGGCAGGGCGGCGTGCGCTGCACGGTCTCGCCTATACGGGCGGGGTGCTGCTGTTCTTCGGGTTGCTGAGTGCGGCGTTGCTGGCATTGCGCGCCGGCGGGGCGGCCGTCGGCTGGGGGTTTCAGCTCCAGTCTCCGCCCTTCGTTGCCCTGATGGCCGATCTGTTTCTGGTCATCGGGCTTTCGATGGCCGGTGTCGTGACGCTCGGTGGGCGTCTGATGGCGCTGGGTGGGGGCCAGACCGGGAGCGGTCTACTGGGGGCCTTCGGGACGGGAGCGCTCGCCGCTCTGGTCGCGGCTCCCTGCACGGCGCCGCTCATGGGGGCTGCGCTCGGTTATGCGCTGACGCTCGATTGGGCGGAGGCCATGCTGGTGATCCTGACGCTCGGCCTGGGACTCGCTTTGCCCTTCCTGGCGCTGACGCTGATCCCGGCGCTCGCGCGTCGATTGCCTCGCCCTGGACCCTGGATGGAGACCCTGAAGCAGGGACTCGCCTTTCCCATGTTGGCCGCCTCGGCCTGGCTGCTCTGGGTGCTCGCCGTGCAGACCGGGGCGGATGGGCTCGCTCTGGGTTTGACCGGCATGTTGCTGCTCGCGTTCGGACTCTGGGTACGCGAGCGCACGCTGTTCGGCGCGTCGAGGGTGCGTCGCGCCGGTGCGGTTATCGCGCTCATCGGGCTCGTCACGGCCTTGTGGCTCGGGATCTCGACCGCTGGTCTCCCAGCGTCCTCCGCAGGGTCTGCTGGAACCCCGGATGACGAACGGACGTCATTGGTCGCCGAGCCCTATTCGGCCGAGCGTCTGGCCGAGATCCGCGCCGAGGGCCGTCCAGTGTTCGTCAACATGACCGCAGCCTGGTGCATCACCTGTCTGGTCAACGAGCGGGTGGCGCTGTCGACCGCCGCGACGGCTGAACTCTTCGCCGAGCAGCGCCTGGTCTATCTGAAAGGGGACTGGACCAACCGGGATCCGGCGATCACCGCGTATCTCGCGGGCTTCGGCCGGAGCGGCGTGCCCTTGTATGTCTATTACGCACCCGGTCGAGAACCGGAGGTGTTGCCGCAGATCCTGACCCCGGGCATCGTCCGGGAACGTGTCGCCGGCTCCTCGGGGGAGCCGGCCCGCAACCATTGATCCATTCCATCGACCCATTGAGGAGAGTCGCCATGTCTCGTCTGACCTTACCGCAAGGTGCGCGGACCGCCGCGCTGATTCTGATCGGTCTGCTCGTCGCCGGCACCGTACTGGCCAAGCCCGAGATCGGTGCGCCGGCACCGGACTTCACTGGAACCGATACGGCCGGTCGCACCTGGAGCCTCTCCGATCTGGCCGGCAAGACCTTGGTGCTGGAATGGACCAATCACGACTGTCCCTACGTGCGCAAGCATTACGGCAGCGGCAACATGCAGGCACTGCAGCGCGAGGCGACCGGCAGTGGCGTGGTTTGGCTGTCGGTGATCTCCTCGGCGCCCGGCAAGCAGGGGAACGTCAGCCCCGCCGAGGCCGACGCGCTGACCAAGGAGCGCGATGCCGCCCCGACGGCCGTGCTGCTGGATCCCGAGGGCACCATCGGGCGCGCCTACGGTGCCCGGACGACGCCGCACATGTTCGTCATCGACGGTTCCGGGACGCTGGTCTATATGGGGGGCATCGACGACCGGCCGACGAGCGATCCGGCGGACATCGAGGGTGCGTACAACTACGTCCGCGCGGCCCTGTCCGACCTGGCGGCCGGCAAGCCGGTGACGAACCCGGTCACGCGACCCTATGGCTGCTCGGTCAAATATTGAGCCTGCTCTGATTCTCGATCGGGAGGTTGTGTCCTCCCTGTGCGAATGAGAACAGCCCGGCTACGGCCGGGCTGTTCGCGTGATGCTGTGGGCGGTGTGATCTATCCGGCCTTGCCTGCGGCGGTTGCCTCGGGGATTTCCTCCAATCGCCCGGTCTGGCAGTTGTATATGTAGCCGTAGACCGGAATGGTGCTGGAGACCAGTGGGTGCGCTTTGATGCGTTTGACGTCCTCGACCACACTGGCGGCATTGTCCGAAATCGTCAGCCAGTTGATGTAGCGCCCCTCGGGCGATCCGGGTCCTCGGCCCGTATCGTGCCATCCGCTGGCGTCGACGCTGGCGGTTTCCAGGCTGCTGCTCAAGAGGTCGGCCATGACGTCGTTGGTGAAGGTCTCCATCCCGCAGTCCGTGTGGTGGATGACGAACCACTCCTGCGTACCCAGCAATTTGTGCGAGATCACCAGCGAGCGGATGGCATCGTCGCTGGCGCGTCCGCCCGCGTTGCGAATCACGTGGGCATCCCCTTCCGCAAGTCCTGCGTACTTGGCGGGATCCAGGCGTGCATCCATGCAGGTCAGGATTGCGAAATGCCGACCGGGCGGCATCGGAAGTTTGCCCTTGTCGCCAAAATCGGCTGAGTAACGTTCGTTTGCCGCTCGGATCTGCTCGACTGTCTGGCTCATCGTTTCCGCTCTCCTCTGGTCATTGGTATTAGAGTTATGCAGGATCGACGGATCGGTCGTTAGCCCTACCGTCACGGTAGAGATTAGCCTTTTCCCTTGAAATGTCGCCTTGCCCACTGTGTCGGCTTGCGTGTTGTGTTGCACGAAGAGGCTTTGGAGGCGAATCGTCGGGCAACATCTCTATGGTGCCGCAGAGGAACAGTGAGTCGATGTTCTCGATTGGTTCCGGCGGCGAGAGCGCTCGAAAGGCCGATGTCTCGGCTTGTCTGGGAGGGGGTGCCCGATCGACGGGCAAAAGAAAACCGGCGCGAGGCCGGTTTCTTTTTCTATGTGGTAGCGGGGGCAGGATTTGAACCTACGACCTTCGGGTTATGAGCCCGACGAGCTGCCTGACTGCTCCACCCCGCATCTGTCTGGTCTGCCGCCTTTCAGGGCGGCTGAGATCCCGGTTTGCCTGGGATCTCGGCTCGATCGACGCACGGGGCATCAAACAAGCCATTAAATTGGCGGAGAGGGTGGGATTCGAACCCACGGTACGCTCGCGCGTACACCTGATTTCGAGTCAGGCCCGTTCGGCCACTCCGGCACCTCTCCGGGTGCTGCGAGATGCAGATGCATCCGACAGCGAGCGGGGAATCATAAACGGGTCTTGGCTTGCTGTCTATGCCGGAAAACCGATTCGGGTGGTCGTTCGGCCGCGAACCGGGTTTCGCGATGGCTTCATGCGGGCGGCGGGGCGGGCTTGCTGGCTACCCCTGTGCAGGTTGGCGGTTTAGACTCGCTCGCTTTCGATCGTCAATGCCGGACCCACGGCAATCGGGGGAGAGCGACATGATCTGGATCCTGCTTGGAGTCATTCTGCTGTTGGCGATGATCGCCATCGTCATCTACAACCGCCTGGTAGGCGGTCGCAATGCCTATAAGAACGCCTTCGCTCAGATCGATGTCCAGCTGACGCGGCGTTACGACCTGATCCCGAATCTGGTGAAGGTGGCCGAGCGTTATATGAAGCATGAGCGCGAGACGCTGGAGGCGGTGATCCAGGCGCGCAATCAGGCGGTGGGGAATCTGAAGCAGGCGGCTGCGGATCCGAGCGATGCCGAGGCGATGCGTCGTCTGTCCCAGTCGGAGCAGGGATTGTCGGGTGCGCTGGGGCGTCTGTTCGCGCTGTCCGAGGCCTATCCTGACCTCAAGGCGAATCAGAACATGATGCAGCTCTCCGAGGAGTTGGTCAGCACCGAGAACCGTGTGGCCTTCGCCCGTCAGGCATTCAACGATGCGGTCATGGCCTATAACAATCTGCGCGAGATGTTCCCCGGCAACCTGATCGCCAACAACTTCAATTTCCAGCCGGCCCAGCTTCTGGAGATCGAGGAGCCGGCGAAGCGCAAGGCGGTCGAGATCTCCTTCCAGTAATCGATGCCGATGAACTTCTTCGAGCATCAGGCGCGTGCCCGTCGCCGGACCCTCGGTCTGATCGGGCTCTTCGTCCTGGCCTTAGTCAGTATCGTGATCCTGGTCGATCTGGTGGTGCTGGTCTTCTTCGGGTCCTATCACGAGCTGGCCCAGCCGGGGCGTTACATGGACTACGTCGACCTCGGGGTGCCCGGGCTGTTCGATCGCTATGTGCGGCCGAACCTCCCGCTGCTCTTCTGGGTCTCCTTGGCGACCGGCGGCGGGATCGCGTTGGCGAGCCAGATCCGTATCCTGACCCTGCGTGGAGGCGGCGGAGCGGTGGCGCGCGGTCTCGGCGGGACGCTGGTTCCGCCCGATACCACGGACCCGTTGCGCCGACGGCTGCGCAATGTGGTCGAGGAGATGGCGATCGCTGCAGGCGTGCCCGTGCCCGAGGTCTATGTGCTCGATCAGGAGCCTGGGATCAATGCCTTCGCGGCGGGCTACAGTCCCTCTGATGCGGCGATCGCCGTGACTCAGGGGACGCTCGAAACGCTGAACCGTGCCGAGCTGCAGGGCGTTGTCGCACACGAGTTCGGCCATATCCTCAATGGCGACATGCGGCTGAACATCCGTCTGATGGGCGTGCTGTTCGGCATCCTGGTGCTGGCGCTCCTGGGGCGTTTTCTGCTCAACAGCGGACGCCTTTCGGCGCGGCGCGATGGGCGGGGGATCCTCTCGCTCGGCTTGGCGCTGGTGGCGGTCGGCTATGTGGGGCTCTTCTTCGGACGCCTGATCAAGGCCTCGGTCTCGCGTCAGCGCGAATTTCTGGCGGACGCCTCGGCGGTCCAGTTCACCCGTCACCCGGAAGGTATCGCCGGCGCGCTGAAGAAGATCGGCGCGGCCGGCATGGGCTCGACCCTCCGGGCCAATGCCGAAGAGGTCGCGCACATGCTGTTCGCTCAGGGGCTGTCCAGCCGGATGCTGGCGACCCATCCGCCGATCGAAGCGCGTATCCGTGCCATCGAGCCTGGGTTCGATCCGGCCGAATTGGTCGAGATCGCGCGCTCGATGCGGCGCCCAGGGCCGGTTGGTGTTCCCGGCGGGTCGGTCGAGCCGGCTGGGGTTGCCGAGGCGGTCGCGCCGCTCGCTGCTCGGGGTGCGGCGGTGAGTCCCGAGTCGCTGGTCCAGGGTATCGGCCGACCGGGCGCGGGTCAGATCCTGGCGGCTAGCTTAATCGCTGCGGCCATCCCCAAGACGTTGGAGCGTGCCGCCCATTCGACCGAGTGGGCGGCCAGCGTGCTCTGCTATCTGCTGATGGGCGCGGATCCCGAGGTGCGCGAGCAACGGTTGCTGATGGTTGCGGAGACTCTGGGACAGGAGGCGGAGCACCAGGTGGGCGTGCTGCTGAAGGAGGTGCCCGATCTGGCGTCCGAGCTGCGCATCCCGCTGCTGGATTTGACCTTCCCAGCATTGCGTCGGCGTCCGGCGGCGGAGCTTGAGCGCTTGCTGGGCCTGGTCGATCGGCTGATTCTGGCCGATGGCCAGGTCGCGCTGTTCGAGTATGTTCTGGCGAAGCTGTTGGCGAGACAGATCCGGGATCTGCTGTCTCCCGCGTCTGCGGGTGTTGCCGGATCCGGGCGTCTGGTGGGCGCGACTCGCGAGGTCGTTGTGCTTCTGACGGTGCTGGCGCGCCATGGCAACGGCAGGCCGGAAGATGCCCGTCGGGCACTGATTGTTGGATTGAAACGATTGGGTGCGAAACTCCAGGCGGTCGAACGCATCAAAGAAGACTGGTTCGAGTCTGACTGGCTCGAACGGGAATGGTCCGTGCGGCTGGATGCCGCGCTGGCGCGACTCGATCAGCTTCGATTGGAGGACAAGCAGTGCCTCTTGGGGGCCATGGCTGCGGTCGTGGTGGAGGATGGTCGTGTGGCGCCGGACGAGATGGAGCTCTTGCGGGCCATATGTGCGGCCCTGCGCATGCCGTTGCCGGTGTTGGAGCCGGCTGAGAACCGCTCGTGATCGTGTGCTGCGGGGTTCTTGTGGGGAATGGGTCGCTGTCGATATCTCGAATGGGTCGAGATATCTAGACCTGAGTGAAATTCCGAAAATTCAATGGAGATTGTCGATGAAACGAATGCTAACCAGCTCAGCCGTCGGTCTTGCCGCCGTCGTCTTCGCCAGTGCTGCTTTCGCCTCTGACCTCAAGCCTGAGGAGCAGATCCAGATTCGTCAGGCTGGTTACAGCTTCATGGGCTGGAACATGGGTAAGATCAAGGCGAATCTCCAGGGCGAGTACAATGCGGAGCAGGTGTCGGCTGCCGCGAATACCATCGCCGCCATCGCCAATTCAGGTATGGGTGCGCTCTACGGGCCAGGCACCGATAAGAATATCGGGGACGTCAAGACGGAGGTGAAACCGGAGCTCTTCGAGAACATGGAAGATGTCGGTCGGTTGGCCCACGATTTCGTGGCGGCCGCTGACAATCTCGCCTCGGTCGCCGCTGGCGGTGACAAGGCCGCAGTGAAGTCGGCGTTCGGCGATCTGGGTGCCGCTTGTAAGGCGTGCCACAAGAAGTACCGCGCCGACTGATTCGGCGCGTTCGTCGGTTCGTGTCGAAAGGCCGCCCCTGTGGGGCGGCCTTTCGGCGTTCAGCCGTCTGCTTCCGGTCGGACCGCTGGCGTTACCAGCTTGGGACCGCGCTGGGCGGTGCGGGGGGCGGGGGCGGAATGAGTCCGCCATCGGCGACCCAGACCGCTGCGGCTGCAATCGCGACGGCAAGGACGAAGGCGATCGGACCGCCGCCGGTGGCCGAACGGGCGTCAGGGTCCGAGATCTCTTTCTTGCCGCTGAGCATGGGGATGACGAGATTGTCCCGATGCACGAAGGTGTAGAAGAGGATGGCGCAAACGTGCAGGCAGACCAGGCCGCCAATCGGCCAGATCGCCTGGCGGTGCAGGCTGCTCAGCCAGGCGCTGGTGTCGGTGTCGACCAGATTCCGCAACGGTCCCTCGAAGGCGATGTCGTCGGTGGCGAAGAGTCCGGTCAGGCATTGGAACGACAGCAGTGCCAGCAGGGTCAGCACCGACAGCGCTCCCAGCGGGTTGTGGCCGAGTCCATGCCAGCGGCCCCTGAGATAGTCGAGAATGGCGCTCGGGCCGCGCACGAAGGTGCTGAAGCGGGCGTAGGTGGATCCCAGTACGCCCCAGACGAGTCGGAAGACGACCAGTCCGAGGATGGCGAGTCCCATCCAGCCATGCCAGGTGACCAGGTTGCCGCCTGTCAGCCCGGTTACGAAGGCGAGCGCGACCAGGACGAAGAGCGCCCAGTGGGTGATGCGGGTCGGAAGGTCCCAGAGCGTGATTCGGTTCTTTTGCATCTGTTTTGGAATCGGGTCTTTGATTAAGTGATGTGGCGAGTGTCGCCCAAGGCGAGGTTCGACGCCAAGCCGTCCATCTCTCCAGAGCAGCGATTGAGGTAATGCGATGAAGCGCGCAGTGATTCTATTGAGTGGCGGGCTCGACTCGACGACAGCGTTGGCGATCGCCAAGTCAGAGGGCTATGTCCCCTATGCGCTCTCCTTTCGTTATGGTCAGAGACATGCGGTGGAGCTGGATTCCGCCGCGCGCGTCGCCGAGTCGATGGGGGTTGCCGAGCATGTGATCGCCGACATCGATTTGCGACGGTTCGGCGGATCTGCGCTCACCGACGATCTCGAGGTTCCGAAGGGGCGCGAAGCGGATGCGATGTCGGATGGGATTCCGGTGACCTATGTGCCGGCCCGCAATACGGTCTTTCTGTCGTTTGCGCTTGCCTGGGCCGAGGTGTTGGGTGCGAGCGATATCTTCGTCGGGGTCAACGCGCTCGACTATTCGGGCTACCCGGACTGTCGTCCGGAGTTCATCGATGCCTTCGAGCGTCTGGCCAATCTGGCAACCGCCTCGGGCGTCGAGGGGCGTCAGCGCTTTCATGTGCATGCGCCCCTGATCGAGCTGTCCAAGGCCGACATCGTCCGGCGCGGTGTGCGTTTGGGGGTCGACTATGGGCTGACCAGCAGTTGCTACGATCCGGGCGAGGATGGCCGGCCTTGTGGCGCCTGCGATTCCTGTTTATTGCGGGCGAAGGGTTTCGCGGAGGCCGGTCTGCGCGATCCGCTCCTCGTCCGTTTCGAGAAAAAGGCATGACCGAACAGCTTTTCCATGTTGCCGCCGCGCCGTTCGAGGCGGCCCGACGTGTCGCCATTCTTCCCGAGGGGCATCGTGCCCGGCGGCTACATGGCCACAGTTTTCTCGCCAAGGTGCGCGCGCGGTTGCCGGGCGGCTGGGGCGGTTTTCAGGGCGCCGAGGCCGGTGCGCTTTCAGACGCGCTCGCGCGTGCGGTCGAGGTGCTCGATTATCGCGATCTCAACGAACTGCTGCCGGTGCCGACCGACGAGAACCTGGCGCGCTGGCTGCGCGCGGGGTTGGATGTGCCTGGGGTTGCCTCGATTGGCGTTCAGAGTACGTGCGATCAGGGGGCGGATCTGGAGGGCGAGGGGCGCGTGCATGTCTGGCGTCGCTTCCGTTTCGAGGCCGCGCATCGGCTGCCGAACGTGCCCGAGGGGCATCAGTGCGGTCGGATGCACGGACACGGGTTCGAGGTCATCCTGCATGCCGATCAGAGTCTGGCCGATGCGGATATGGGTGTCGATTTCGACCGGCTCGCGGCGCTCTGGGCGCCGCTGCAGGCCGAGCTGCATCATGCCTGTCTCAATGAAATTCCGGGTCTGGAGAATCCGACCAGCGAGATGCTCTCGCGCTGGATCTGGGAGCGGCTGGCATCTCGGCTGCCGGCGCTGTCCTGGGTGACGGTTTACGAGACCGCGACCGCCGGCTGTCATTACGACGGCGCCCATTATCGGATCTGGAAGGAGCAGCGCTTCGAGGCTGCGCTCCGTCTGTCGCGGGCGCCTGAGGGGGATTCGCGCCGCCGGCTCCACGGTCACAGCTATCTGTTGCGGCTGCATCTGACGGCGCCGCTGGACACTGTGCTCGGTTGGACGGTGGATTACGGCGACGTCAAGCGGCTCTTCAATCCCGTCTATCGTCAGCTCGATCATCATCGGCTCGATGGGCTGCTGCATCTGTCCGCAGCCGATTCTGGCAGTGTGGCGCTCTGGATCCGCGAGACGGTTGCCGGCGTGCTGCCCCAGATGGATCGGATCGATCTGCACGAGACTCCGGGGTGCGGTGCTTCGCTCTGTTGGGGCGAGCTGGGTCCGGCCCTGCCGTCATGAGCTACAGCGTCAAGGAGATCTTCTACACCCTTCAGGGAGAGGGCGCCCAGGCCGGGCGTCCGGCCGTCTTCTGCCGTTTCGCGGGGTGCAATCTCTGGAGTGGTCGCGAGGCGGATCGCGCTGGTGCGATCTGTCGTTTTTGCGATACCGATTTTCGCGGAACCGACGGTGAGGGTGGCGGACGTTTCGAGGATGCGGACTTGCTCGCCGAGCGTATTCGCGCGCTCTGGCCCGATGACTCGGTGGCGCCCTATGTGGTCTGTACCGGTGGCGAGCCGCTGCTGCAGCTCGATTCGGCACTCATCCAGGCGCTGCATGCGCGCGGCTGTCTGATCGCGGTCGAGACCAATGGGACGCTCCCCGTCCCCCGGGGGATCGATTGGGTCTGCGTCAGTCCCAAGGCGGGTGCGGAGTTGCGAGTGCGGTCTGGAAACGAGCTCAAGCTCGTCTATCCCCAGCCCGGTGCCTTGCCCGAGTGTTTCGAGGGATTGGCGTTCGAGCAGTTCTTTCTGCAGCCGATGGATGGAGAGGACGCATTTGAAAATACCGAGGGGGCTTTGGTGTATTGCAAGTCGCATCCGCGCTGGCGATTGAGCGTGCAGATGCATAAACTGATTGGAATTCCATAGAATTCACATGGTTTGACGCGAATGGCTTTTGGGTCGGTGGCGCGGTGTGTCTTGATCTAGCTTCTGTCACGCGAACTTCGCGTGTAAATTCGTGTTGACAATCTCCACTGTAAAGCTAAGATGACACTCAAGATCGCACGGCAGTCCTCCCGGTTCAGCGGTTTTCTAGATCGGGTAGGGCATTGTTTCAGCGGTCAAAGTCACGGCGCCATCCATTCTGATTGAGCGTGATAAGGCGGCGTCAGTGTTACCCGTACGGAGGCCAGCTTTAAGTGGCTGACAAGAGAATCCCTGCCGCCCCTAAAGGTGGCGTTACCAGCAAACCCCGCATGGAGACCGAGCAAATGAGTCTTTCCGGTTTGACCGATCAGCAAGCAAAAGAATTCCACGAGCAGTTCAAGGTCACCTACACCGCTTTCGTCGGTCTGGCTGCCCTGGCGCACCTGTTCGTCATCGCCGCCAAGCCCTGGTTCTAATTCGAGTTAACACGAGGCCAATATCATGAGCAAACCTAGCAATCCTGCTGACGATTGGAAGATCTGGCTCGTCGTGAATCCTGCGACTTGGTTGATGCCTATCTTCTTCGCAGTGCTGATTCTGGCTATCGCTGTCCACGCTGTCGTTTTCTCGGTCGGTCTGGGCTGGCAGTGATTTGACTTCGGCGCTGGCTGATCGATGTATCGAAGCACCGTGAGGTGTTGGGGGTAGCATCTGGTCGAGGCCAGTGGTCGAGTGAGATCCGTATCGGCGTCGGTTGCCTTAGGGCGGCCGGCGCCGATTGCGTTTGGGCGGCGTGAAATCTATGGCTGGGGCGAGAGGGTCTTGCGCGTCGGGAGCGTGTTTTTTCGTGCCCAAAGAAAAAGGGCTTCGCCACTGGCGAAGCCCTTTTTTGTAATTGGTACTCCCTAGGGGATTCGAACCCCTGTTACCGGCGTGAGAGGCCAGCGTCCTAACCACTAGACGAAGAGAGCAGTAATGCGCTTAAGAAAGGCGTATTATACGCAAATTCTCCCGCACGACAAGCGTGCTGTTAATATCGCCTTTTCAACGGCGGTATCCGGGTAGATCGATGGTTGCTACGTCACCCCGAGCTTCTGGTTATCGTCATGGCGCCACAAGGAATCCGCTTCTAGTTACGGTCATGCAGGAATCCGACCCAGAATCAGATATGACGCGCACGGCGCTCCCTCGGATCGTGCCGCGCCCGGAGCACAATATCTCCCGTGCCAATATCAGCGAGCATGCACTCAAGGTGCTGTATCGGCTGCGGCAGGAGAATTTTCAGGCCCATCTCGTGGGAGGCGGCGTGCGCGACCTCCTGCTCGGACATGAGCCGAAGGACTTCGATATCGCGACCGACGCGACCCCGGAACAGGTTCGGCAGGTGTTTCGCAACTGCCGCCTGATCGGCCGGCGGTTCCGCTTGGCGCATGTCCATTTCGGCAGGGATATCATCGAGGTCGCGACCTTCCGAGGTAGTGGGGAGGATGGCGATGACACGGACCGCCGTTTGGAAAACGGCATGATCGTGCGCGACAACAGCTATGGCTCCATCGAGGAAGATGCGCTGCGACGGGATTTCACCATCAATGCGCTCTACTATGATATCGCCGATTTTTCGCTGATCGACTACGCTGGCGGATTGGACGATCTGCGAGCCGGTCGCTTGCGTTTCATTGGCGACCCGGATCGGCGTTACCGGGAAGATCCGGTGCGGATGCTGCGCGCGGTGCGCTTCGCCTGCAAGCTGGGCTTCACCATCGAGTCCGCGACCGAGGCGCCGCTGTTTGCCTTGGGCCATCTGCTGCACGATATCCCCGCCGCGCGCTTGTTCGACGAACTCATCAAGCTCTTCCATTCGGGCTACGGTCTGGCGGTCTTCGAGAAGCTGCGTCACTACGGGCTCTTCGGACACCTGTTCCCGGCGACCGAGGCCTGCTTGACTCGGCAGCATCAGGATTTCCCCTTGACCTTCGTCAGTCGTGGGCTGGCCAATACCGATCTGCGTCTGCAGGAGGGCAAGCCGACCACGCCGGCCTTCCTGTTTGCGATCATCCTCTGGGAGCCGGTGCGCCTGGCCTACGAACGGCTGGTGGAGGAGGGCGTCGCCGAGGCTGATGCCATTCATTCGGCCTCCAGCGCGGTCTGCTCCGAACAGCAGTCTCTGGTCGCGATTCCCAAGCGTTTCTCCTTGCCCATGCGCGAAATTTGGGCGTTGCAGCATCGGTTGGCTCAGCGCGAGGGTAAGCGGCCTTACCGTCTCATCACCCATCCGCGCTTTCGCGCGGCCTACGATTTCCTGGTCTTGCGTGCCGAGGCCGGTGAGGCTGATCCCGAGTTGGCCGCCTGGTGGACCCGTTTTCAGGATGCCAGCAGCCAGGAGCGGGCCAGCATGACCGAATCCGGTGGCAAGCGGCGCAGACCGCGCTCGCGTCGTCGTCGGCGCAAGCCGGCGGACACCGCCAGCGAGGTGCCGAGCTGAGTCGATTCGCTATCCACCGGGCGGGCGAGGGCTGGATCTTTGGGTTCAGCCTTCGCCAGGTGCGACTCGGGCCGATGAGGTAGCGCCGTTTCGGTCCTGCCGTTATCGTCTTCATCCTTAATTTTATCTTCCAGGGCTTCTGTCGCGGCCCTTGCGCGAGCAATGGCCGTGTTTCTGGGGTGGGTGGCTTGCCGTTCGGGTGCTTCAACGGCATATCCGCAGAGCGACCCGCATCCAACCCTTTAACTCTCACTCGGAGGCATCGATGTCTGCCGTTCCCATTTCCGTCTCGACCCTCGCGGCGATGAAGTCGCGAGGCGAGCGGATCGTTTCTCTGACCTGCTATGACGCCAGTTTCGCGCGCCTGCTCGATAGCGCAGGTGTCGACCTCATGCTGGTGGGGGACTCGCTGGGCATGGTGCTGCAGGGCCATCGCACGACTGTCCCGGTGACGCTCGACCAGATGGTCTACCATACCGCCTGCGTTTCGCGGGGCTGCGAACGGGCTCTGCTGGTCGCCGATCTGCCATTCCTGGCCTGCGCGACCCCAGATCGAGCCTTCGATGCCGCCGCTCGGCTGATGCAGGAAGGCGGGGCGCAGGTGGTCAAGATCGAGGGCGGTGCGCCCGTGATGGAGATCGTGCGCCGCTTGTCCGATCAGGGCGTTCCCGTCTGCGGTCATCTTGGGCTGATGCCGCAGTCCGTGAATCGTCTCGGTGGCTATCGCTTTCAGGGGCGCGATCACGCCTCGGCCGAGGCGATCCGGCACGATGCGCTGGCCTTGCAGGATGCGGGTGCCGTCATGCTGGTGCTGGAGTGCGTTCCGGCGGCCTTGGCTGGCGAGATCGCCCGCACCCTGAGCATTCCGGTGATCGGGATTGGCGCGGGCGTCGAATGCGACGGCCAGGTGCTGGTGGTCTATGACATGCTGGGGCTCAATTCGGGACGTCCACCGAGTTTCAGTCGCGATTTCGTGACCGGGCGCGATTCGATCGGCGCAGCGGTCGCCGCCTATGTCGCGGCGGTGCGCGAGGGTTCATTCCCCGCCGCCGCCGAAACCCCTTTTTGAATAGAAACCCTTGAGAGCGGATTTCGATGGACTCTGTCGAGCTTCTGCAAGACTTGCGTCAGCGCGTTGCCGCCTGGCGCTCGGCCGGCCAGCGTTTGGCCCTGGTGCCCACCATGGGCAATCTGCATTCCGGTCATCTCTCCTTGATCGAGGAGGCGCGCCGACGTGCCGATCGCGTGGTCGCGAGCATTTTCGTCAACCCCTTGCAGTTCGGTCCGAGCGAGGATCTGGGCGCCTATCCTCGCACCCTCGAAGAGGATCGGCGTCGACTCGACGAGGCCGGCTGCGATCTGCTGTTCACGCCTGGGGTCCAGGTCATGTATCCGCATGGCCAGGAGTCGCAGACCCGTGTCGAGGTGCCCGGTCTTTCGGAGATTCTCTGCGGTGCGACTCGTGCCGGACACTTCGTCGGAGTCACGACCGTCGTCAGCAAGCTGTTCAACATGGTTCAGCCGGACGTCGCCCTGTTCGGCGAGAAGGATTTTCAGCAGCTGCTCGTGATTCGGCGTATGGTCGCCGACCTGAATATGCCGATCGAGATCGTCGGCGTGCCGATCGCGCGCGAATCCGACGGTCTCGCCATGAGTTCGCGCAACGGGTATCTGACCGCTGAGGAGCGTGCCCTGGCGCCTGGGTTGCGTCGGGCGTTGCTGGCCGTGGAGTCGAGGTTGGCTGCTGGCGCCGATATCGCCGAGGTCGAGACGGCTGCGGCCGACATGATTCGCGAGGCGGGTCTCGGGCCTGACTACGTGAGCATCCGGTCCGCCATCGATCTGGCGCCCGCGACCGAGCGGGACGAGGACCTGGTGGTGCTCGCCGCCGCCTATTTGGGACGGGCGCGACTCATCGACAACCTGCGGATTCGGCGCGTCGGCGATTGACTGGGGCAGTGCCGCCCATTGGGAAGGGGTAAGTGCTGCATTGCAGCAAACGCTGCGGTAAACTTGTCGGAAATTGAAACACTAGAGTCTTCATCGCGTTTTCCCTTCTGAATGCCTGAAGACGTGGCCATCGGGGCCTTTGAGAGGATTGAGTCAATGCAACTAACCTTGCTGAAGTGCAAGCTGCATCGCGCTCGCGTGACGCATTCGGAATTGGATTACGAGGGTTCCTGCGCTATCGACGAGGATCTGCTGGATCTAGCCGGAATCCGCGAGTACGAGCAGATTCAGATCTACAACGTGACCAACGGCAAGCGGTTCACGACCTATGCCATTCGAGCCGATGCCGGTTCGCGGGTTATTTCGGTGAACGGCGCGGCGGCCCATCAGGCGGATCCGGGCGACTGCGTCATCATCTGCGCCTTCGCCACCATGACGGAGGCCGAGGCCGACGCGCACAAGCCGAGTCTCGTCTACCTCAACGAGCAGAACCGTGTGATCCGCACCGGCGACGCCATTCCCGCTCAGGCCGCCTGATCGGCGCCACGGGGCGATTGCGCCTTGCTCAATGGCCTAGCCCCGGTCCTTCAACGGACCGGGGCTAGGCCATGTCTTTTGGCGTTAGGCGCCGAAATGGGGTTCAGGCCGAGGCGGCCTCGACTGGCGACTGGCGTTCGAGAATGGCGTCCGTGTAGAGCTGGAGATAGCGTTGCGCGCTGGCCTCCCAGCTTAGGTCCTGGGTCATGCCGTTGGTGGCCAGCCGCCGCCAGCCGTCCGGGTCGTCGCGATAGAGTGCGACCGCTTGGCGAATCGCGCCGAGTAGCGCCTGGGGTTGCGGCTCGTGGAACAGGAAGCCTGTCGCGGTCCCGGCGGCCAGCGTCTCCTGGGTGGTCTGCGTGACCGTGTCCGCCAGTCCGCCGGTGCGGTGGACGATGGGTGGGGTCCCGTAGCGCAGGCTGTACATCTGGTTCAGCCCGCAGGGCTCGAAGCGCGATGGCATCAGGAAGCTGTCGCAGCCGGCCTCGATGCGGTGCGCCCTGATCTCGTCGTAGCCGATGAAGACGCCGACCTGGCGTGGGAATTGGCTCGCGATGTCGAGCAATGCCTGTTCGGCATGGCGTTCGCCCGAGGTGACGATCATGATCTGGATCCGGGGATCGCCGAGAAGCTCCGGCAGGATCGCCTGGATGAGATCCACGCCCTTCTGTTCGACCAGTCTCCCGATATAGCCCAGCACGAAGGCGTCCTCGCTACGCGGCAGGCCGAACTCGCGCTGCGCGTCGAGCTTGTTCTCGGCCTTGAGCCCGAAGCGCTCCCGATCGTAGTTCTGTAGGATCAGCGGGTCGGTCGCCGGGTCCCAGACCTCATAGTCGATGCCGTTGAGGATGCCGCTGAAGCGGTTGCCGATCTGGCGCAGCAGACCGTCCAATCCGCAACCGAAGCGTGGCGTGCGCACCTCTTCGGCGTAGGTGGGGCTGACCGTGTTGACGCGGTCCGAGAAGGCGATTCCGCCCTTGATGAAGGACAGCCGCTGGTGGAACTCGAGCCCGGACAGGCTCCAGAGCGCCGGGGGCAGCCCAAGCCGGTCGAAGGTGGCGCGGTCGAAAAGTCCTTGGTAGGCCAGATTGTGAATGGTGAAGATCCGAGCCGGATGTTCCGGCAGGTCCTGCATCAGGGCCGGCGCCAGTCCGGTCTGCCAATCGTTGCAGTGCAGGACGTCGGGCCGCCAGCCGATCCCGGGCAGGCCCTGAGCGGTCTGGGCGATGACGCGGCAGAACAGCAGGAAGCGTTCCGCGTTGTCGCCCCAGTCGCGTCCGCTGAGGTCGGTGTAGGGATTGCCCTCGCGATGGAAATACTCGGGGGCATCGACCAGATACACCGGAAGATCGGCATCCGGGTGGCGTCCCTCCAGCAGTCGCACGCTGGTGCGGCAGTTGGGGATCCTGAACTCGCACAACGGTTTGGGCTCGCGCAGTTGGCGCGTTGCCAGTGGATAGCCCGGAAGGATGAGTCGTGCGTCGTGTCCGAGTTGGCGCAAGGCGATCGGCAGGCTGGCAGCGACATCGCCGAGTCCGCCGGTCTTGATGAAGGGGTGTGCCTCACTGCTGGCCAACAGAATGCGTTGACGGTCCCGACTCCAGGCGGGATGGGGGAATTGGTTGGGTGACTGCTCCATCGAGGTCTCTGCGTTCCAGCGGGAGGGGCGTTAAGGGTGCGGTGGGAAATGCATGGTAGACATCACGTTAGCACACTTGCTCGGGTTGGCGGTAACTGCGCGTCTGACTGGGCGGCCCGCTTCGGCGTCGTCGGGTTGCACCTGCTTGTCGAGCAAGCTCAGCGTCGGAGATCCTGGTGTGCCGCCGCACGGCGCGATGGCCGCGCCGGCATCGCTTGACGCAGACGACTGTGGTCCAATGCGCCCGAATCGCATGTGGTTCGATCGGCATCGGATCGCGGATCCGGTCTCATCCGGGTTCGGTTTCATCCAAATAACAGATTCATCGATCAGGAGGGCCCATCAAATGTCGCTCGTAAACGAGACTCCGCAGTGGAAAGCGCTTCAAAGCCATTGGGAGACGATGAAGACGGTGCGTATGCCGGACCTCTTCGCCGACGATCCTGGGCGGGCCAAGGCCATGACCATGGAGGTCGCCGGGTTGCGCCTCGATTACTCGAAGAATCTCGTCACCCAGGAGACGCTCGACCGACTGATCGAACTCGCCGGGACGGTGGATCTCCAGGGCTGGATCCGACGTATGTTCGAGGGCGAGTCGATCAATAACACCGAGGGGCGCGCCGTGCTGCATATCGCGCTGCGCAATCGCTCCAACCGATCGATCCTGGTCGACGGCGAGGATGTGATGCCCGAGGTCAATCGGGTGCTTGCGCGTATGGAGTCCTTCGTCGGGCGCGTGCGCTCGGGCGACTGGAGAGGCTACACGGGCGAGCGCATCACCGACGTCGTCAACATCGGTATCGGCGGGTCCAACCTGGGGCCAAAGATGATCTGCGCCGCGCTCGCCCCCTATCAGAGCGAGAATCTGCGGGTGCATTTCGTCTCCAACGTCGATGGCACCCACCTGGTCGAGACCGTCCGTCCGCTGGATCCCGCAACCACGCTCTTCATCGTCGCCTCCAAGACCTTCACGACCCAGGAGACCATGACCAATGCCGCCAGCGCGCGCGATTGGCTGCTGACCGCGCTCGGCGACCAGGCGGCCGTCGCCCGGCACTTCGTGGCGGTCTCGACCAGCGCCGAGAAGGTCGCGGCCTTCGGTATCGATACCGCCAACATGTTCGGCTTCTGGGACTGGGTCGGAGGGCGCTATTCGCTTTGGTCGGCGATCGGGCTGCCGATCGCCCTTGCTGTCGGGTTCGATCGTTTTCTCGAACTGCTCGACGGCGCCTATGCCATGGACGAGCACTTCCGCTCAGCCGATCTGCGCGAGAACATGCCGGCCCTCATGGGCCTGATTGGGCTCTGGTACGCCAACTTCGCCGGCGCCCGCACCCATGCCGTGCTGCCCTACGACCAGTCGCTGCGCTTTCTGCCGGCCTATCTGCAGCAGGGCGACATGGAGAGCAACGGCAAGGGCGTGACCCGAGAGGGCGTTGCGGTCGACTACAGCACCGGACCCGTGGTCTGGGGCGAGCCCGGCACCGACGGTCAGCACGCCTTCTACCAGCTCATCCATCAGGGCACCCAGATGATCCCGGCCGATTTCATCGGGGCCATCCACAGCCACAACGAACTGGGCGACCATCATCCCAAGTTCATGGCCAACTTCTTTGCCCAGACCGAGGCACTGATGCGCGGGCGCACCCATGACGAGGCACTGGCCGAGATGTTGGGCTCCGGTATGGCGGAAGAGAAGGCGCGTTTTCTCGCACCCCATCGAACCTTCCCCGGAAACCGTCCGACCAACAGCATCCTCATGGACAGCCTGATGCCCCAGACGCTCGGCGCCCTGGTCGCGTTCTACGAGCATCGCATCTTCACCCAGGGGGTCGTCTGGGGCATCAACTCGTTCGACCAGTGGGGCGTGGAACTGGGGAAGAAGTTGGCCAACGTCATCCTCGACGAGATTCGAGCGGGTAAGGTGACGGCCG
Source organism: Thiorhodococcus fuscus (assembly GCF_042682685.1). Classification (NCBI taxonomy): domain Bacteria; kingdom Pseudomonadati; phylum Pseudomonadota; class Gammaproteobacteria; order Chromatiales; family Chromatiaceae; genus Thiorhodococcus; species Thiorhodococcus fuscus. The sequence continues at coordinate 24,686 of NZ_JBHUHX010000052.1, read as the reverse complement.
ACCACGATTCCTCGACACGGGCCCTGTTGGAGCATTTCATCCAGCATCGCGGTGCCTGAAGGCTTCACTCCACAATGGGGCCAAATCCTGGTCCCATGAGACCTGTCCTGCCGCAGGGCAGGGCTTGTCAGCGGCGTGGCGCTACACTTCGCGCTGGCCGCTTTAATCTAAATTCTCTGCATAGCCCTATTGATGACCTGTTCGATCGAAGCCCTTCATGCCCTGACCCTCGACGAGCGACGTATCCTGCAAGTCCTGTCCGTGGTCTATGAGCCCATCAATCAGACGACCCTGCAGGCGATCCTGAGGCGGCTCGCGTGGCGCGGTCAGGAGGGACAGTTCTTATCGGTACAGGTGGCCAAGCCGCTGCGCGAGCGTCTACTCGACGCGGGGGTTCTCGACCGTGCGCGTCAAGGTCTGATCTGCGCCCCGTCGCTGGTGGAGATCCTGACCCGCGAGACGGTGCGCGAGGGCACCTTCGAGAAGATCCGTGCGGCGGGCGAGGCCGAGGTAAGCAGCCGACCGCGCAATTCCTGGGAGACCCCGGATGCCTACAGGGTGACGCGACGGCTGCGCAATGCGCTCTATGGCGGCAACGAGCCCGAGGTGCGGCGGCTGTTGGGGCTGGAGGGCAGGGGGACTGAGCGCCCGGTTTCCTATCCTGAGGTCCAGGAGCTGGTCAAGATATGTCTCCGCTCGTCGGACCCCGACTGGCTCAAGAGTTTGCCGCCGTCGCTGCGGATCTTGGTGTTCGCTCCCAAGCTGTTGGACGAGGCCTATGCGCTGGCTTTGGATCCCGACTTCGACGCGCTCGCGGTCGGTATGCTGACGCCTTTGGCGCAAGAGCATATCGATGCGGCCCTGGCGCTTGCCGAGCGCCATCTCTTGTGTGGCGAGCTGGCGCAGGCTGGAGGCATCCTGTCCGATCGGGTCGTTCCCCAGGCATTGCCACTGATCGGCTGGCTCCATTTCGTTCAAGGCCGGCAGGACGAGGCGCTCGGGGTCTTCGAACTCTATCTGTCGACATTGAAGCGTCAAACGCGCAAGCGCAATCTCCATATTCCCGGCGTTCCGGGTATGTTTTATCTGCTCGCGCTGCTGCGCCGGGGTGCACCGAGCGATATCGACACGGTGAAGCGTCAGGCCGAGATCGCCGCGCGCAGCCAGGTGCCGGATACCTTCGGTTCGGTCTTTCGGATTCTCGACAGCCTGGCCGATGTGCTGGGCGGGCGGCTGCGGTTTCAGGATGCAATTTGGCTGACGCGTGATTTGCGGCGGCTAGGTCCCCCCGAGTTGCTCTTTCAATCGCTCGCGCGCCATTGGCTGGGCGAATACCCTCGCGAGGAGGCGCTGGATGCGCTGGCCGGTCAGTGTCGGACCGCCATCAAGGCGGGGGTGCATTGGTATGCCTGGGAGTTCGCGGACCTGATGTCCGCCCTGGGCCGCAAGCCACTGCTGGACGGTCTGCTGCCGCGTCCAGCGGGATTGTCCACGTTCGCCGGTCTGATCTCGCCCAAGTCGACCTGGGAGATCGCGCTGGATGCGCTGAAGGGTCTGGGCGCCGGAGGCCACGCGAAGTCGGATGCCAAGGGGGATACGCAGAACGCATCCGATCGGCGCATGTGCTGGGTGCTGAACCGCTATGGCTGCCGCGCCGTGCTGGAGCCGCGCGAGCAGAAACGCACCAAGCGCGGTGGCTGGACCCAGGGGCGTCCGGTGGCGCTGCAGCGATTGGCCGAGTCGCGCGAGGAGTTCGACTATCTCACGGAGGAGGATAGACGCATCCTCTCGGGCATGACCAAGGAGCGCGAGGAGGGCTGGTACAGCTACGGACGCGTCTATTACAGCCTGGATTCGGACGGAGCGCTGCTCGGTGCCGTGGGGCATCCTCGGCTCTTTCGGCCCGGAGTCATGGACAAGCCGGTCGAGCTGGTGGCGGCTGGACCTGCGCTGGAGGTGCTCGAACGCGAGCGCGATCTGCTGCTGCGCATCGCGCCCTTTCCCCCCGAGGGATCGAATCTGCTGCTTCAGGATGAAGCGGGCCAGCGTCTGCGACTGATCCAGTTCGACGCCTCGCACCGGCGTATCGGCGAGATCCTGGGGGCGGATGGACTCGCCGTTCCGCATGCCGGCAAGGAGAAGGTTCTTGAGGGCATCGCCGCGATCGCCCCGCTGCTCACCGTGCATTCGGCCATCGGTGGAACCGAGCATCTGGCCGAGACTCAGGAGGCCGACTGTCTGCCGCGCGTGCATCTGAGTCCGCTCGGCGAGGGGCTGACGCTCGAACTCTTCATGCATCCGCTCGGTGACGAGGGGCCGCGCATGGCGCCGGGGCAGGGCATGGCGACGCTCTTCGCCGAGATCGACGGCCGGTCGGTTCAGACCACCCGCGATCTGGTCGCCGAGCGCCGCGCGGCCAAAAGGGTGCTCGACGCCTGTCCGATCCTTGCCGGACACAGCGGCTGGACCTGGACCCTGGAGGATCCCGAGGAGGCGCTCACCGCGCTGGAGCAGTTGCATGCGCTTGGCGATGCCGTCGCATTGCGATGGCCCGAGGGCAAGCGTATCGGTCTCACCTCCGAGCTGACCCCGTCGAGCATGCGGGTGGGTGTGAACAAACAGCGCGACTGGTTGGGACTGGAGGGCGAGCTGGATCTCGACGACGGTCGCGTGCTGAACATGCAGCAGCTCCTGGAGCTGGTCCAGGAGTCTCCGGGGCGTTTCGTGCGGCTCGGCGAGCGCGAGTTCATGGTGTTGAGCGATGCCTTGCGCCGTCGTCTGGAGAATCTCGCCGGGCTGACCGACAAGGACGGCCGGTTCCATCCGTTGGCGGCAGGCGTCATCGACGAGAATCTGGACGGGATGTCGGTCAAGAAGAACGCCCATTGGCAGGCGACCCTGAAGCGACTGGCCGAGGTTCGAGACCTGGAGCCGAGCCTGCCCTCGACCCTCCAGGCCGAGCTGCGCGACTATCAGGTCGAGGGCTTCCGCTGGCTGGCGCGTCTGGCCCACTGGGGCGCTGGAGCCTGTCTGGCCGACGACATGGGGCTCGGCAAGACATTACAGGCCCTGGCGCTGGTGCTCTCGCGTGCGACCGAGGGGCCGACCCTGGTGCTGGCACCCATGTCGGTCTGCTCCAACTGGATCTCCGAGGCTCGCCGTTTCGCGCCGACCCTGAATCCCAAGCGCTTCGGCGACGGCGACCGCGAGCAGATGCTGGAGTCGGCCGGTCCCTTCGATCTCATCGTTTGCAGCTACGGGTTGGTGCAGACCGAGGGGGAGCGGCTCGCCGGGCTGCGTTGGGCGACTATCGTGGCCGACGAGGCCCAGGTGTTCAAGAACGCCATGACCAAGCGCTCGCAGGCGATCATGAAGCTCGAAGCCGGATTCCGTCTGATCACCACGGGCACGCCGATCGAGAATCATCTGGGCGAGCTTTGGAACCTGTTTCGCTTCATCAATCCCGGACTGCTCGGCTCGCTCGAAGCCTTCAACCGGCGTTTCGCCAACCCTATCGAGCAGCATCAGGACTCGGGTGCGCGTCAGCGGCTGCGTCAGCTGTTGCGCCCCTTCATCTTGCGCCGACTCAAGAGCGAGGTGCTGACCGAGCTGCCGCCGCGTACCGAGATCGCCATCGAGCTGGAGCTGGGACAGGCCGAGGCCGCGCTCTACGAGGCCGTGCGTCGCGAGGCCATCGAGCGGCTCGAAACCGAGGACGCCAATCCGGGGCAGAAGCGCATGCAACTGCTCGCCGAGATCATGCGTCTGCGCCGGGTCTGCTGCCATCCCAAGCTGGTCCTGCCCGACAGCGAACTGTCGAGCGCGAAGCTGGACGCCTTCGGCGAGATCCTCGACGATCTGCTCGACAACCGCCACAAGGCCCTGGTGTTCAGCCAGTTCGTCGACCATCTCTCCATCATTCGTGCCTATCTCGACGCGCGCGGAATCGGTTACCAGTACCTCGACGGCTCTACGCCCGAGAACAAGCGCAAGGCCGCCGTCGCCGCCTTCCAGGCCGGCGAGGGCGACCTCTTCCTCATCAGTCTGCGAGCCGGCGGTTCCGGCCTCAACCTGACCGCCGCCGACTACGTCATCCACATGGATCCCTGGTGGAACCCGGCGGTCGAGGACCAGGCCAGCGATCGCGCCCACCGCATCGGTCAGGAGCGTCCGGTGACCATCTACCGCCTGGTGACCAAGGGCACGATCGAGGAGAAGATCCTCGCCCTGCACGCCTCCAAGCGCGACCTCGCCGACGGATTGCTGGAAGGCACGGGCGACGGCGGACGCCTCAGTTACGATGAGATGTTGTCGCTGATTCGGGATCAGGCGCTCTGATCCGGGCTCGGGATTCCTGATGGTTTAACTTGGCGATGCCCCCCGCCACGGCTATAGTCCTCGCCCTTGAGTCCGATGAAGAGGTGGAGATGAGCGCGGACAGACCGGCTGAGCCCGATGCGACGACCTGGAATCGCCATGAGGCGTTGTTCCTCGATCGACTGAAGACCTCTCTCGACCTGGAGGACTTCACCGAATACAACGCCCGGCGCGAGAGTCCGGGAAAGCGAATCTGGAGCCGGGCGCGGGTCTATTGCGGCGAGAAGCTCGACCGTGTGATGGTGAGCCAGTATTCGCTCAAACCCGGCCGTGTCGGCCTGGTGATCTTCGCCTTTCCACGGGTCGAGTTCGACATTCCCGCCTTTCTGCTGCACGTCGGCGGCATGCCGCCCGAGCGGACGCTGCTGACGCTGGATCTGGCGCCCAGCTCGTCCGGGATGGACCTGAGCCCCTTCTGTAGCGTCGCCGAGACCTATCGGCCCGTACTCGACCTTCCCGATACCCCGCTCGAATGGCTGAGTGCGGTCTCCTCTCCCTACATGCTGCACTGTGCCTTCAAGCCGCTCGATCCTGAGGGTTTCTTCGCCGCCTATCAGGCGGTCGTCGAGACCTGGGTGAGGAGCTACATCGAACCGATTGGGCGCGATTCCGATCCGGCCTCGGTCCAGGCGCGTCGCCAGACCATCCTGGAGCTCAAGAAGGAGATCTTCCGCAACGATCCCGCCTTTCCGGTCTTCACCCGGGCCTTCGGCGAGACCATGTCCAACGTCCTGGCCGAGGCGGCCTTCGGCGGCGATCCGGGTCTCTCGATCGCCGATACGATCGAACCACCCCCGCCGCCGGGAAGCTGGTTCAATAAAAAGCTCGGGGTCGGTTGGAACGCCGACGCGCAGGATCGGGTCCACGAGGCCCCGGTGTTCATCCGTCCCATGATCCGCCGCATTATCGAGAAAGAGGCGGCGAAGGAGGGCATGCCTCAGGTCACGGTCGACCTGGTCGTGCGCTGCGAAAAGAAATACCGAGGCGGCGCGGACGGCTGAAGCGGGCGCCCGGGTATGCCGCCGAGGCGTGCTCATCCTGGGTTTCGCTGCGCTCCACCCAGGCTACGGGGCGTTGGTCGTGTTTTCGGGGATCTCCAGGCGTTTGGGCCAGGCGGTGATGATGGATTGGACCAGGGTCGCCAAGGGAATGGCGAAGAAGACGCCCCAGAATCCCCAGAGCCCGCCGAATACCAGGATGGCGACGATGATGGCGACCGGGTGTAGATTGACGACCTCCGAGAAGAGCACCGGCACCAGCACGTTGCCGTCCAGCGCCTGGATAATGCCGTAGGCGAAGGTCAGCCAGGCGAATTCGCTCGACCAGCCCCATTGGAACCAGGCGACGATGAGGATCGGAAAGGTCACGACGGCGGCGCCGATGTAGGGGATGATGACCGAGAGTCCAACCAGTAGGGACAGCAACATGGCGTACTTGAGTCCGAAGGCCGAGAAGGTCGCGTAGCTCACCCCCCAGACGATCAGGATTTCCCACGCCTTGCCGCGCACATAGTTGGAGATCTGACGATCCACGTCCTTCCAGACGTCGCCCGCGATCCCGTGGTGCCGAGGCAGCCGATTGCGGAACCAGTCGAGGATCAGCCCCTTGTCCTTCATGAAGAAGAAGACCAGCAGGGGCATCAGGATCAGATAGATCATGATGGTGATGACGCCCACTACGCTCGACAGCGACCAGGACAGCACCTGCTGGCCGAAAGAGACCACCTCGGAGCGTAGCGAGGCGATGAGCTCGTCGAGCTGGGCCTGGGTGACCAGGTCGGGATAGCGCGCGGGCAGGTCCATCAGGACCTGGGTCCCGTCCGAGATCATATTGGGAAGCTGCTGGACCAGGTCGGTGATCTGACGCGATACCAGCGGCATGACCCCGAGCAGCACCAGGGCCACGAACAGCAGAAAAAGCATGTAGACCAGCAGGACGCTCGGCAACCGGGGCAGGCCGCGCCGTTCGAGCTGGACGACCAGCCCTTCGAGCAGATAGGCGATGACGATGCTCGCCAGGACCGGGGCGAGCATATGTCCCATGGTCAGGACGACGGCAAAGACGAACAGGAGCAGCATCGCCAGGAAGACGATCTGCGGGTCAGCGAGATTCCGCTGCAACCAGTGTGAGACGATATTCATGGGGGCTGATGCTTGGGGCGTGTCGGTATGGGCCTTCAGGCCGGGAACTTGGACCGATATTCCTGATAGTGACGGGCGAACAGCGCCTCCAGATCGTCGATGACCTCGGTCGCACCGCGCCCCTGCAGCAGATGCGCGGACATGAGGGCCGAAGTTTCGTTGAGTAGCCGTTCGCGCTCTAGCATATCGTAGCTCTGGGAGAGTCGCTTGATGGCGCCGATGACGGTCTCGTCGTTGGGCCGGATCGTGGGTTTCGGCTCGCGCGGAACCGTTTCTGTCGGCTCGGTCCGGTCTCGCTGGACCAAAAATTCGGCAAAGGCGAGTAGGCTGTCTTTATCGGAGGGCGAGAGTGTACGGAAGAGCTTGGAAAGGCGGCGTTCGTCGGCGGATCCGCGTTGCTGGGTCAACATTCTTCTTGGGTTCCGGCTGGCTGTGTTTCAGGCTCTGACGTGGGCGTCGGCCGGCGCGCTGCGCCGATCAGCGGCTCGCGCATTGGTCGCGGCAATAGTCGCGGGCGAATTCCAACAGTTCCTCCATCACGCGCAATCGGAATTTCTGCTTCTGGTGAACGAATGAAAAGGGACGGTTGAGCGGCGGGTCGAGCCGCAGCGCGACCAGGGTGCCCAGCTTGAGTTCCTTCCAAATGGTCGTTCCTGAGACCACCGAGACGCCCATTCCCGCCTCGACCGCGCCCTTGATCGCCTCCGGACTGCCGAGCTCCATCGCGATATTGAACGTCGCGTTACAGTCGTGCTGAACCTGTAGGTAGTCGGCGATCACCTCGCGCGTGCCGGAGCCTTCCTCGCGGCAGATGAAGGGATGCTGCAGCAGTTGAGTCAGATCGACCGCTTCCTGGTCGGCGAGCGGGTGCCCAGGTGGCACGATGGCGAACAGCTGATCCTGTTTGCAGACCTCGACCACCAGATTCTTGTTGCTCACCGGCGCCTCGACCACGCCAAGATCGATGGTGTTGTTCTCCACCATGGAGACGATCCCCTCGGTATTGGCGACCTTGAGGTGGATGACGATGTCCGGGTAGCGTTCCTTGAACTCTCCCAGCAGTGGCGGCAGCATATATTCGGCGATAGTGGTGCTGGCCCCAATGGTCAGGGTGCCGCTGACTGCGCCCGTGATCTCGCGTACCGTGTTTTCCATCTCGGCATAGAGCTCGAAGATGCGCTCGGCGGAGGCGAAGACGGCGCGTCCGGCCTCGGTCAGGCTGATGCGGTTGTGTGTGCGATCGAACAGGCGGGTGTTGAAATGCTCTTCCAACTGGCGGACCTGGAAGGTCACGGCCGGCTGAGTCATATGCAGCGTCTCGGCGGCCTTGGTGAAGCTCAGCAGCCGCGCGACTGTATGAAATACCTGAAGTCTGCGATCGGCCATCCAAATACCACTCGAAATTCAGATACCCAAATAGAAGGCGCTTATATCACAGCCCGGGTGGTTCCAGATAGTTTCGGGCGCGTGACGGAACCCGGACGGGTGCGTTACACGTATGAGGGATTCCAGGTGTCTGTCACTTTTCACATACATGACAAAAAACCGCAACAAAGTATGGAATTGACGTGAGGCTTCGCATACAGTGCGTCGCGGCCGAAAACCCTCACAAGGAGCGAGAGATGGCGATCTTCCAAGGCTTCACCACTGCCGCCGGGGAGGTCCGCGAGAGCCCAGTCTGATGTTGCGTTGCAGCAGCCGGTCATGATGCTGCGGTTCGCGCATGGCGTTGAGGATGAGGGTGGTTTTCCGAGGCCGTGAGACCGGACCCATAACTCAATTATCCTTATCGAAGGAAACGCCTCATGCTCAACAACAGGATCAGCTATTCCATCGCCTGCGTGCTCGCTGCAGGAGCGCTTGGCGCCCAAGAATCGGCCAATGCGGCTGGATTCTTGCTGCCGGAGGCCTCGGTCGTCGGCTTGAGTACCGCGAACGCGGTGGTCGCCAACACCGAGGAAGTGGGTGCCATCGCCTACAACCCGGCCATCATGGCCTTCCAGGAAGGCTCCAGCATTTCGGCCGGCACCATCCTCATCGGCCCCAGCTTCAGCGTCAAGACGGCGAGCGGCAATCATGACAGCCAGGGCGCCGATTGGCTGTCCTCGGCGCAGCTCCAGGCGGTGCTGCGGGTCAACGACCGCTGGAGCCTCGGCTTTGGCGTCACCGCGCCTTTCGGGCTTGAAACGCGCTGGGAGGACGGAACCTTTCCCGCCGTCAGCGGGACGCGCAGACTGCCCGTACCGCCGCCGCTCGATCCGGATGTCCCGCTCGGCCATCCGACCTCCAGCAAGCTGGAGATTCTGGATTTCTCTCCGACCGCGAGCTATCGCGTCAACGATCAGTTCGCCGTTGCCGCCGGACTCGACGTCTATTGGGCGAAGAGTGCCCAGCTGAGTTCCACCGTTGGCAAGCTGAGCGGGGACGGTACCGGTGTTGGTTTCAACCTGAGCGCTATCTACCGCGAGGGTCCCTGGAGTCTAGGTGCCTCCTATCGTTCTGCGGCGACCGTGTCGCTCGATGGTGATTTCGAGCCCAAGAGCGCGACCCTGGTCGCGCTTGGTGTGCTGTCTCCCGGACAGTCGGCCGAACTGGACGTCGATCTGCCTTGGCGCTTGCAGGTGGGTGCCCGCTACGCCTTCAATCCGCGCCTGGCCGTCGAGTTCGACATCACGCGCACCGGCTGGAGCGAATTCAACGACCTGAAGGCGACGGCAAAGAACTCGGGGCATGTGATCTTCAGCGACTCGAACGATTGGGACGACGCCAATGCCTATCGCATCGGCGCGACCTATCAGCTCAGCGACAAGACCCAGCTGCGCTTCGGGTATGCCTATGATGAAACCGGGCAGGGCGACAGCCACTTCAGCGCCCGCGTGCCGGACAACGATCGCCACCTCTTCAGCATCGGCGTCGCCCAGTCGCTCAGCAACGGCTTCCAGCTTGAGGCCGGCTATATGTACGTGCTCGCCGATCAACGCAAGTACCGCAGCCGTACCCCCTATGCCGGCAAGGATCTGAATGGAACCACTGCGCTCAACGGCGACTATGAAATGGACGCCCATTTGATCGGTCTGGAGATCGTCAAAACCTTCTGACCGACCATCGGCATCCCCGGATTTCCCCCGGGCCACGGGCACGACTCGTCGCCCGGGTGGAGAGGGCGAAGCCCGGGGATGCCGTCAGTCCGGACGCACCTGTTCGACATCCGTCGGTCTCACCAGTGGCTCCGTGCCGTTAGAATGCGGGTTTTCCGATTCTGCTCCGGTCACACACTATGTCGTTGGATTCATTGCGGCCGGCATTCAGGATGGCCTTCGTCGCGTCCCTGTCGCTCATTGCCTTTCTCGCCTTCGCCGAGTTCGATGAATCGCCTGGTTTGAGCTACGACAAGGCCAACCACCTGCTCGCCTTCCTGGTTCTGACCGGGCTGGCGGAGCTTGCCTGGCCCGCGCCGGCCTTGCTCGGTCCGCGACTGGTTGGCCTGGCGCTCTTTGGTCTCGCGATCGAGCTGGTCCAGGCGGTTCTGCCCTATCGCGAGGCATCCGGCTGGGATCTCCTCGCCGACCTGCTCGGCCTCGCGCTCTATCTGCTCCTTCGGCGGCTGACCCGGCCGCTGCTGAGTCGTCTGTTCGACTGAGCCCGTTCGTCCGGGAAACGGGGGAGGGCTGCTTTCCCCATTGCGATCCGTCCGTTAGACTCCGCGCCCATCTATTAGGCCTTCGGCGTTCATGGTGGGATTGCAGATGAAACAGCCTCTAGGCGTCCTTCTCGCCGTTCTACTCTGTCTTGTGGTCCCCCTGGCGACCCTGTTCTCGGGAGGCGTGCTGGCGGCGAGTTGTCATCTGCCCGAGCATCCGCGGATTGGTTTGGTTCTGAGCGGTGGCGGGGCGAAGGGATCGGCCCATATCGGGGTGCTCAAGGTGATGGAGGAGGAGCGGATCCCGATCCATGCCATTGCCGGCACCAGCATGGGTTCTCTGGTCGGGGGCGTTTATGCGGCCGGGCTGTCGGCGCGGGAGCTGGAGCGCCGTGTGACGCAGGTCGACTGGAACGATCTCTTCGACGACGATCCTGCGCGCAAGGATTGGCCCGAGCGTCGCAAGGAGTCCTCTTCCGTTGCGAAATGGAACTTCTCGCTCGGTGTCAATGACGGCCGGTTGCGCCTGCCCAAGGGCGCCATCTCCGGGCAGAAGGTGCAGCTCTTCTTCAACGATCTGGTCAAGGGTGTGGAGACCACGTCCGATTTCGATCATCTGCCAATCCCCTTCCGGGCCGTCGCTACCAATCTCGAAAACGGTGAGATGAAGGTCTTCGACCGAGGCCCCCTGCCGGTCGCCATGCGGGCGAGCATGTCGGTGCCCGGTGTGTTCGCGCCCATGGAATGGCAGGATCACATCTACGTGGATGGCGGGCTGGTGCGCAATCTGCCCGTGGACGTGGCCCGGTCCATGGGGGTCGATGTCATCATCGCAGTCAATCTGGGCTCGGGCTATCTGCCCCGCGAAAAGTTGGGCTCCATCCTCGGCGTGACGGGTCAGATGATCGCCATTCTGACCGAGCAGAACGTCAAGGTCTCGCTCGGCGAGCTGCGCAAGGGATGCGATCTGCTGATCCTGCCCGATCTGGGCGACATCTCGTCGAGCGATTTCAATCGTGCCAAAGAGGCCATCGCGACCGGCGAGGTTGCGGCCTCCAAGGTGCGTCGCGAGCTGCGTCGATTCAGTCTGAGCAAGGCCGAGTATGCGGCCTGGAAGGCCAAGCGCTTCGGACCTGGAGATCCGGTTCGACGGGTCGGGGACGTTCGGGTCGAGGGGTTGAAGCGCGTGAATCCAGGGCTCTTCGACGGGCTGGTCGAGTCGCAGGAGTATCAGCCGCTCGATCGCGAGCAACTGGTCGATGAGATTCAGATGCTCTACGGTCGAGGCGACTTCGAGCGCATCAGCTACCGCTTCCAGCCCCAGCGCGGCGGTTCGGATCTGCTGATCGTGGATGCCGTCGAGAAGGCCTGGGGTCCAGGCTATATCGGATTAGGGCTCGGCTTCTCGAACGACAATCTGGGCGACAGCCGGTTCGGACTGCGTGCCACCTACGATCAGACCTGGGTCAATCGGTTGGGAGCCGAGTGGAGTAGTGCCCTGACGGTCGGCAATGCCCCCAGGCTCTACTCCGAGTTCTATCAGCCGCTGAGCCTCGACCGCGCGCTGTTCGTTGCGCCCTACGTCGATGTCGGTATGAGCCCAGAGAGCGTCTTCATCGGCGATCAGCGCGTTGCGCGCTACGATCTGACCCGACTGCTCCTCGGGGCGGATCTGGGAACCGACATTGCCGATATCGAGGTGCGGGCCGGCGTCTATTATGGACACTCTCAAATGGATCTCGATACCGGATCGACCGAGCTGCCGGAAGGAGGAACCACCGATTCCGGCCTGCGCGTCAGGCTGCTCTATGACACGCTGGACAGCGTGGCCGCTCCACGCTCCGGTTTGCGGATCTCTTTGGAGACGCTCTCTCCGCTCAAGGCGATGGGGGCGGACGTCGACTATACCCGGGCATCCTTGAAGGCAACGGCCGCGCGCAGCTTCGGCGTCAATACCCTTGCCGGAACCCTCAAGGCGGGGACCAGCTTTGGCGCCGAGATGCTCTATCAGGATCAGTTTCCGCTCGGCGGGTTCCTCCAGCTCTCCGGCTATGCCAACGACCAGTTTCGCGGCAACGACATGGCCTTCGCCGGGCTGGCCTTCTATCGCCAGATCGCCTCCCTGCCTCCGCCGCTTGGACGCGGACTCTATCTCGGCGCCTCGCTGGAGGCCGGTTGGGTCGACGATGGCGTATTACACACCCAGGGGCGTGATACCGACGTCATTCTCAACGAGGGGGAAACGCGCTATGGCGGAAGTTTCTTCTTCGGATCCGATACGTGGCTGGGGCCTGCCTATCTGGGAGTTGGGCTGTCCGGGGACGGCGACAGCACCGTCTATGTCTTGATCGGCAACCGCTGATCGGAAGCGGGGCGCCGGTCTCAGCTCTTGCGCAGATAGCAGGCCTTGAGCATGAAGCTGCCTGCGTCGGTCTTGCAATCCACCTCGTGATCGCCGCCGACGAGCCGGATCTTCTTGATCTTGGTCCCGACCTTCAGCGTGGTCGAGCTGCCCTTGACCTTCAGGTCCTTGATCAGGACCACCGAATCGCCGTTCGCCAGCAGATTGCCGTTGGCATCGCGTACCGCGCCGTCCGTCTCGGCGGCATCGTTCGGTTCGTCCGGGGACCATTCGTGGGCGCAGTCCGGGCAGACGTAGAGCGTGCCGTCGGAGTAGGTGTTTTCGCTGGCGCAGAGCGGGCAAGGCGGGAAATCGGACATGAAATCATCCTGGTATGGGTTGGAAGGCGCTGCACGGTAGAGGTTCGTCGCCGATTTGGCAACCGTGCTCCGCGTTTCGAGACCGAATCAGGGCGCTGAAGGCTCGGCCACCTCAACCATGACCTCGTTGCGCCGCAGGAACCAAGGCGTGAAGGGCGGGTTGTAGCGGGCATAGCGGGGCGTTCCGATCGGTTGCAGTCCGGCCTGCCGGATCCCACGCAGCAGGCGGCTCTCCTGCTCCAGATAGTTGGATCGGGTCCAGCGTCCCGAGTAGCGCCGGACCGCCATCAATCTGGATGGCTCCTCGCGTAGCGTCACGCGCGGATCCGTTGGAACGGGCAGGGTGTCGAGCCGGTAGCCGGCCGGCATGACGAAGCTCAGGACATAGGTTCCGCTAGTGCCGTCGCCGTCCGAGCGTTGGATCACCGGGGCGGTCATCTCCAGCCGTTCTCCAGTCCCCTCTGCGGTCGTTTGAGTGACTGGTGCCGTCATTTCCAGCTTGGTCTGACTGCGGTTGTCGCCAAAGATATAGCCGGCCAGAATACGGAACGCCTGGTTGCCGACCGAGTCGAAATCTCCCGTCACCCGCGTCTCGGCGACCAGGTACGGGGCGTATCGCCGCAGCTCGAAATCCGGGTCGCTTTGGACCAGCGTGTAGTTGGGTTCTTCCACCGCCATCGCCAATATCCCCCATGAGAGCAGGATGCCGAACAGTGCCAGTATCCAAACGGATCTTTTCCATCTCCGCGTTCCTTGCGTTGCGTGGATTCGAATGTCTACCGCCGTGTCTTGTGGTTTCTCGTTTTGTGCTTCCATCTGATCGACATCCGTCATGACCAATGTCTTCCTCGGTGTTCAGCCTATTTTCGATCGCGAACGTCAAGTGGTCGCCTACGAGCTTCTATTTCGTAGCGGAACCGGAGGCGGCTTCGAAGGCAGCGGTGTGGACGGAGATTGTGCGACCTCTCAGGTGATTCTCAATGCCTTCGCCGACATCGGCGTCGATAAGCTCGGACGTGACAAGCTGCTCTACATCAATCTCACGGAGGGGATGTTGACGAGCGATGTCATCCAGGCCCTGCCGCCCGACCGCGTGGTGCTGGAGATCCTCGAAAGCGTGCAGGTGACGCCCGAATTGATCGAGTCCGTCCAACGCTTGGTCGATATGGGATTCAAGATCGCGCTCGATGATTTCGTATTCCAGTCGAGTTGGGAGCCGCTGCTTCGGATCTGTCACATCGTCAAACTCGATGTGCAGGGGGACGACGAGGACGCGATGCGCGCCAAGTACGCGTCGGTTTTCAAGAACGAGGGCCCCAGACTGCTGGCCGAGAAGGTCGAGAACCGCATCCAGTTCGTTCAGTGTCTCAACATGGGGTTCGATCTGTTCCAGGGCTATTACCTGGCTCGGCCGCGCGTCATGGAGGGGAAAAGACCGTCGGCCGACAAGATTCGCGTGATGCGGCTCCTGGCCGAGTTGCAGGACAACGATCTCAGCCTGCAGGAGGTGGAGCGTCTCATCGCCCAGGATGTCGCGCTAAGCTACCGACTGTTGCGTTTCCTCAGCGGCGCGTCGATCACGCAGGGGCGCACCATTCACAACCTGATGCAGGCGATTTCCCTGGTTGGCTTGCGCACCATCCGCCAATGGGCAGCCTTGGTGGCCCTAGGAACGCTGAGCACCCAGACGCCCTATTCCGTCACCCGGTCCCTGATCTATGCCCGTTACTGTCAGATCGTCGGAGAGCGCAATCTGCCGCGCGAGAAGGACGCCCTATTCACGGTGGGGCTTTTCTTCAACCTCGACGAGATCCTGGAGATTCCGCTCGTCGAGGCGCTCGCCTCGCTGCCACTGGATGACGCCCTCAAGGATGCGATCCTGTCGCATGAGGGCGTGCTGGGTCAGGTGCTGGCCAGTGCCGTGCGCTTTGAGGAGTTGAATGCATTCGGTCCTGTTCCTCCCTCGCTCGGACTGAGTGGAGAGATACTCTCCGCCTATTTCCTGGAAGCATTCGCCTGGGCTCGGGGCGTTCAGTCGCAATTGGCGGCACCCCTGTCGGCGGCTTGATGACGATGGCTGGTGTTCTCGCCCACCTCGGCGACACGTCTCTGTGCCGCCGAGGGTCCTCTTCCGCGCGCTTGATTCGCAGTGCTGTTCGATGGGGCTGGCGCCATGTGCGTGAGCGCGGCACCTGATTCGGTGGCTGTGGCTCAGGCGGAGATGTTCAGTGCGAGCTTGGGTTTGTCGATCACCTTCTGAATCCCCAGTCCCTTATCGGCATTGATCAAAATGGGACCCGTAATGTTGGCGTGCAGCCCGGGTTTGTCTGGAGATGGCGTTTCCGGCTTCCACACGATCAGCAGCACCAGGATCTGCTCCGGGTGCTCCGCTTGCAGCAAGGCCTCTTCCTCGTCGGTCAGTTGCAGCTCGTAGTTCAACGAATAGAGGTTCGGGTCGACCAGGGTGAAGATGACGTCGGGAGATGTGCAGGACTGCAACCGATAGACTCGACCTGCTTCGATGTCCGAGTAGGTCAGCCGATACTGAGTGTGATCCTCGAATCCTGGGATCCCATTGGGAAAGGTCAATTCCTCTGCTGCTTCGGCGGCAATGCGTTCTTCATCGGCCATGATGCATTCCTTTTCAGTGAGTTGGGGTGCGCCCACGGACGTTCGCATAGACGGCAGTGGTGGGCAAGGGGCGTTTTGCTCTGCGGGCGCTCAGCCTGGTGAGTTGCCGCCGGCAACGGGCGTATCGCGTATGCGCTCCTTGATGATAGTGCTGGACACGCCCTGCGTGTAGGGCAGCCAGACGCAGCGGATCCCCCTTGCGGCCAATGCGGGCTCCAGGTCGCGCCATCGTGGCGAGCCCGCCCACTCGTCGCTGACGAACATGACCTGCACGCCCCAGGACGCGATCCAGTCGGCAGCGGGGGTGGTGTCCGCGAGCGTGCCATCGAATAGGTCGGCCTCATCGACGCATGCCAGACCGCGAATCAATTCGAGACGCTCCTCGTCCGGAATGACCGGCGTTGCCGCCTTGCTGCGCCAGGCCGTCGCTGCCGTCGCGACCCCCACCTTGAGCCGGTCGCAACGCGATCTGGCTGTTTGCAGGAATCGCAGGTGCCCGACGTGCAGCAGATCGTAGACGCCAATGGTGCCGCCGACCAGGCTGGATGCTGGAGCATCAGTCGCCTGATGAGAACGCCAGGCCGGCAATGCCAAATCATGCGGATCGCGCTGCGCAAGCGAGTCCAGCAGGCGTTCGAATCGCTTCCGTTTGCCTTGCAACCATGCCTCCAGCAGTCGCAGATAGCCGAGCCCTCGTGAAAAGTCGTTGAACCGTACCAGTGCCGGATTGCTGAACCAGCACTCGTATTCGGGATCCGGCGTGCTCCAGCCCGGCCCGTATTTCTCTTCGAGCAGGATGTGCGGATCTTTCGGTATCCACATCGGTCCCCAAGCGGTCGGTCGTTGAACCAGCGTGAAGTCGGAGAACTCCAGCAGGCGGCTCTCGGCCAGCGGGCGGCCAGCAACCTCCGATCACCTTGCCGCGCTCTTTATCGAAGGTTTGACCGTTGAGGTCTAGCGTGATGCCCGTGTCGCGGTGCACGAAGGCGCGGAAATTGACCGCGTCGAGCGGGATCCAGGCCGGTTTCCAGCCCAGCGACGGCAAGAGCGCGAGCGCCCGCTCGAGCTCGGGGAAGGGCAGGGCGACGTCCAGATCCTTGTCACCGTCGAGCAACCGCCCTTCGCGGGTCAGTCCCAGCAGGGTGCCGTCGGTCGGGAAGGCGCGGATGCCCGCTGCGCAGAGCGCGGCGAGCGTTTTCTCCAGCAGACGCAATGCCTTTCTCGGGGGGAATGGCGGCGCTTTCGTTGGCGCTGCCGCTGGCCAGGGTAGGGTCGCTGCCAGATCGAGCGCCGGTCGCGTCGCCGCCAGAACCTCGGCTGTCTGGTTGAGGCGATAATGGGCCAGCGCCAGACAGAAGCCCAGCTGCACCCGCTGGAGTGGGATGGGGGCATTGGGGGCGTCGGGCGGGCGAGCCAGCGCCGCCGCGAAGTCCAACGCCGCCCGTTCCGGCGAACGGACCAGACGCTGCTGGGCCTCTGCGATCAATGCGGCGGCTGTTGGCGCCTTCGAATCGGCGGCTACAGTATTGCTCGGAGGGAACATGTCGATCGATCCTTATGTTTCGGCAAACAGCGGGTGACTTTCCGATGCTACCTCAGGAACCGCGCGCCCCCTCGCCCGATCAACAGGCCCTGACGGCCACCTGGCTGGAACCGCATCGGGAGGTCCTCATGCGGCTGTGGCAGTGTGTCCGCACCGAAGTCGATCGGATCTTGGGCGCCAAACAGCCGATCAAGGGCGGAAAACCCTATCCCTTGGGGCAGTGCCTGGAGATCTCCCAGGGCGCGCTCCAGCTCATGCGCGCCTGGCTGAAGCAAGATCAGGCGCCGAGCCTGCCCCGCGACGCGGCGCTCGGTTTCGAGGCATTGTGCCGTTTCCTCACTGCAGGCGGCAGTCTCCGCTCCGTGTGGGGCGTGCTGCGCGATCGATATTTCCAGAACGCCTTCCAACTCGGATCCTGGTATCTGGACGTCGCCAACGACAGCGTCGATCCCGCCAAGCCACAGGTCGAAATCCTGCCCTTCAGCGCGAGCGGGCTGGTAGCCGTCGCGGATTTCCACCAGTTCGCCCGCATCGCCGAATCCTACTGGGGTGGCCGAATCTACCCCAATCACCTGTTTCCCTCGCTGGCCCCCGACTTCCCCCTGCTGTCCGAGGTGGACGGGATCGGCTTGCGCCTGCAAGTGGGTAACGACTACATGATCGCGCTCAACCGCCGCGAGGGATTTCGGCCCGCGCGCGCGGTCTTGGCGCGCGGAGCGGTGCCGGAGGCGGTGAGGCACCGGATCGGAGCGGTCTTCGCCGAGGGCGAGCTGGGATTCCATCCGACCCAAGGCCAGGCGCTCGCCCTGAACGCCTGTGCGACGTATCGGGAGCAGGGACGGCAAGCGTCGACGGAGCATCGCGACGCGGCGGTCCGCCAATACCTGGCGGTCAATCGTCGACTGGCCGAGGTGGATAAGGCGAAGGCGCCGCTGCAGTAAGAACAGATTCCCGATTTTCTTAGGTGAAAATTGCTTAGCGTTTCAGGCGCTTGGGGAGAGAAGGAATGCGGCCAACATCAAGCGCCCTGTTTCGGAAACGCCTGCGGCGCCCAAGATATCCGACTCGAAGCCTTTGTTTGTGACCACCGTCACCCTTGCGCCGCTCGTTTCATTGATGATTCTCATCGGCCAGCCGATATACTCGGCTGGAATGCAGCGAGTGTCGCTCGGTGTTGGACTGCGGAGGTCTCACCGGACGCTGCCGCAAGCGGGATCCGTGAACCGCCTTGTCCTAAACGCTCTAGCAACACCGACCACCTGCTGATTCTCTCTGGAGCCACAGTGCCTACCATGACCACTCAAGCCGATACGCCTCTCTCTTGCATGATCCATTCTGCAAACCCTGAACGGACCGGTGGGCATCAGGAAGTCGCCTTTGTCGAAAGCAATATCGCCGATTATCAAATCCTGCTCGACGGCATTGACCCCAATGTGGAAGTGCATGTGCTTGATGCGGCGCAAGACGGCCTGGCGCAAATCGCCGGCATTCTTGCCGGACGCAGCGGCATCGACGCCATCCATATCCTTTCCCACGGCTCCTCGGGTAGCTTGCAACTGGGCAGCACCACGCTCTCCACGACCAACCTGAACGATAAGACAGACCTGCTCGCCACTATCGGGGCCACTCTGACGGAGGATGGAGACATCTTGGTTTATGGCTGCAATGTGGCTGCGGAGGAAGCAGGAAAGACGCTTGTTGCCAGTTTGGCGGCGATAACCGGAGCAAATGTTGTAGCGTCGGACGATTTGACAGGCAACGCAGCGCTTGGGGGCGACTGGAATCTGGAATATGTAGTCGGCGAGCAAAGTAAACGATCTCATCCGGTCATTGCGCCGTCCGTCTGGAGCGAATTCTCTGGCACATTGACGACAAATACGTTCGATTTTTCGTCTGTAACGACCGGGACGGCCAATGGGCGGCAGACCATCTCCCAAACGGTTGAGGGCGTCACCGCAACGGTCTCGTCCAACATCAATGATGTCAAGGTCAATGATTATAGCAATTTCGGCGGTACAAGCGGCAATGTCGCCAACAACGAGAATGGAGATACCACCGCTGAGGTGACGACACTGACGGTCACCTTCTCATCCGCAACGAACGTTACGTCATTTGTTGTTGGAACAAGTTACGGAGACACCGGTGCCAACAGCGAGTATTACGTTCTGACCCCGAGCGGAGGGGCAAATTCGGCAGTAAACACCTCAATTTCCAATATCGACAGCGAGTCATCGACAGTCACCGTAAATTGGACCGGCGTAACCAGCTTCACTTTTCAGAGAATCACGCATCCAACGGACACCAATTACAACGTTTCGACCAGCAGCAGCGGTAACCAACTGGGAGGCGAATTATTTATTGATACGATCGTTTTTGAAACATCAAGCACAGACGCCACGTCCACCGTGGTCGAAAGCGGATCCCTGACCGAACCCTCTCTCTTTGCCACCACGGCCGCCACATCCGGAACTGCGGCGCAGCTCCTTGACTTCACCATCACAGATGCTGGAGTGGACACCAATGCCACCGCAGTGACGACGCTCACGGTCGATGTGAGCGGCACCACCACGGACGTCGAGCGGGGCAACATGGTCTTTTTGCTCAATGGCCCCGACGCCAACAACGTTAGCGGTTCCTACGATAGCGGCACCGACAAGATCACTTTCTCCGGGTTGAACATTTCCGTGGCCGATGGCGGTAACGAAACCTACACCATCAGCGCCTATTACGACGACGACACCACCAGCAACGACATGACCGAGGGTCATACGCTGATCCTGACCACCAACGCGGCCAACTTCACCACCGGCTCCGGCAGTTCGACCATGGCGAGCGGACAAAACGATGTCAGCAATGGCTCCGGCGCTGCCGTCGATGTCACTGCCACCCAATTGGTCTATGCGCAAGCGCCGTCGGGCACCGTAACCAGCGGCACGGCGTTCGGCACCCAGCCGATTCTGCGGGCAGTGGATGCGCGTGGGAACGTCGACGCGGACTACGTTTCCGACGTCACCTTGACCGAGGACGGTGCGGGCACGCTCGGCGGCACCACGACCTTGGCCGCAGTGGCGGGCGTGGCGACCTTCACCGATGTCGAATACACCGCCGCCTCCGACGCCGACGCCGATTTCACCCTGACCGCCGCCAGCGGCGCTCTGAGTTCGGCCTCCTCCACCAACATCGATCCCGACGTGGTCGCGACCAAGCTGGTCTTCTCGACCCAGCCGGCACCGACCTCGATCGCCAGTGGTCAGAGCACCAGCTTCACCACCGCCCCAGTGGTCAGTGCGGTCGATGACGACGGGAGCGTCGATGCGGACTATGCCACCGACATCACCCTGTCGGTGACCGACCCCAACGACAGCACGGTCGATGGCACCGTCAATAGCTTGTCCGTCACCAGCGGCGACCAAGACGCCGACAACGCCACGGTCACCCTGACCCCATCCAACGGTGCGGTAACCTTCACCGGCCTCACCCTGCAATACACCAACAGCGGGGCGAGCGATGACCTGGCGCTGCACGCGACGAATTCGAGCGCGAGCTTCGAGATCAACAGCGCGACCATCACCTCGACGGCCAATCCTACGGTTACGGGCGTCACCTCCTCCTCCGACGATGGCGCCTACAAGGCGGGCGATCAGATCTCGATCCAGGTGACCTTCTCCCAGGCGGTCGACGTCACCGGCACGCCGCAACTGACGCTCGAAACCGGCACCACCGACCGCACGGTGGACTATGCGAGCGGCTCGGGCAGTACCACGCTGACCTTCACCTATACGGTGCAGGCCGGTGATACCTCGCTCGATCTGGACTACCTGTCCACCAGCGCATTGGCGCTGAACAGCGGCACGATCAATGCCACCAGCGGAGGTGCGGCGGCCGCGCTGACGCTGGCCGCCCCTGGCGCCTCCGGCTCGCTGGGCAACAGTAAGGCGATCGTGATCGACACGACGGCGCCCGGCGCGCCCGGTGCGCCCGACCTCAACGTGTCTTCGGACACCGGGCCTAACAACAGCGACGACATCACCAACGCCACTGCACCAAAGTTCCGGGTCTCCCTCAGCGGCTCCGACGCGGTGGCGGGCGATTCGCTGGAACTGCTGCTGGGCGGCGCCTCGTTGGCAACACCCAGGACCAAGACGCTCGATGCCACCGACATCAGCAACGGATACGTTGATTTCACGATCGCAAGCGGTGGCCTGGGGAGCGATGGCACCAAGGTTCTGACCGCCAAGATCACCGATGCCGCTGGCAACATCGGCACCGCTGGCAGCTCACTGACCCTTATTCTCGACACCGCCAACCCGGTGATTTCCACCAACAACGGGTCGCTGAGCTACACCGAGAACGACGCTGCGACGCCGATCGACAGCGGTGCCACTTTGATCGAGATCGGAACCCCCGGTTCCTCCGTGCTGACGGTGCAGATTTCCGCCAACGCGGAAGCGACCGATACGCTGTCGTTGGCCACCGGCACTTCGACCGGCATCAATATCAACGGCACCGATTTGCGTTCGGACAGCACCACCATTGGCACGGTCACGGCCTCCAGCGTCACCAATAATTCAACCTGGACACTGAGCTTCCTGTCGTCGGCTACGGCGACGGATATTCAAAACGTGATCGATGCGATCCGTTACCACAGCACGTCGGAGAACCCTGGCACTTCGGCCCGCACGGTGACCTACAGCCTGATCGACGGGGCCGGGAACCAGGGATCGAACACCCGCGACATCGCGGTGGCAGCGGTCAACGATGCGCCGAGCGCCGTGTCGCCGAGCAGCGGTTCGCTCAGCACCTATGACGGAGATGGTACGTCGGTGGCGACGCTGTCCGCCAGCGACGTGGACGACAGTGTCTGGACCTTCAGCATCGTCGGCGTGACCGATCCGTCCAGCGCGGATGTGACGAGCAGCAACCTGTTCGCGATCGCCGACGCGGGCAGCGTGGCCAGCACCGCGCTGACGGCGGCGAGCCCCTCCGGACTCACGGCGGGCACCTACACGGTGATCGTACGCGCCACCGATGGCGACGGACTGAGCCAGGATCAGGCGATCGCGGTGACGGTATCGGATGCGCTCGTGGTGACGACGAACGCTGTGGATGGTGTGGGCGGCGTTGATGCCACCTTGGGTGCGGATTACGCCGCAGACGTCGCCGACGGCAACGGTTTGAGCCTCCAGGAGGCGTCGCTCTACGCTGTGGGCGGAGGCAAGACGATCGTCTTCGACGCCTCCCTCGACGGCCAGACGATCGAATTCTATACGAGCGATGAAGACGCGACCCTAGTGGGCGGAACCACCCTCGACGCCGACGCGGTCGGCACCCTGACCCTCGGTTACAACAATGGCACCCTGACTGTCTCAGGTGCGCTGACCGTCACCAACGGCGCGGGCGACACCCTCACGATCCAAGGCATGAGCGGCGGCTCGGGGGCCTTGACCAAGATCGGCGCGGGAACCCTGGTCCTTGGCACGTGGGGAGGCGGATACGACACCACCCTGGTGTCCGCAGGCACCCTGTCGGTGGCGGCCGATTCGGCCCTGGGCAGCGGCGCGGTGACCCTGGAAGGCAACGCCATATTCGACACCGGCAACGCGACCGCTACCATCGACAATGCTTTTGCCATCGGCAGCGGCGGCGCCCGGTTCAACACCACGAGCGGCGGCGTCCTCACCATCAGCGGCGACATCAGCGGCACGGGCATGCTGACCAAGATCAACGCCGGCACCCTGACCCTGACCGGAACCAACAGCTATTCCGGCGGAACCCAGATCAACAACGGCATCGTTCAAGGCACCACATCCAGTCTGCAGGG
The DNA here is from genome assembly GCF_042682685.1 of Thiorhodococcus fuscus. Classification (NCBI taxonomy): domain Bacteria; kingdom Pseudomonadati; phylum Pseudomonadota; class Gammaproteobacteria; order Chromatiales; family Chromatiaceae; genus Thiorhodococcus; species Thiorhodococcus fuscus. The sequence continues at coordinate 1,812 of NZ_JBHUHX010000052.1, read as the reverse complement.
GGCTATCACCAACAACAGCCAGCTGGTATTCGACCAGAGCACGGACGGCACCTATGCGGAGGTGCTGAGCGGCACCGGCACGGTGACGAAATCGGGCGCCGGAACGGTGACCTTCTCGGGCGCGAATACCTATACCGGGGCGACCACGGTGTCGTTCGGCACCCTGGTCGTATCGGGTGGTGCGGCCATCGCCGACACCGGAGCGGTGGCGGTTGCGTCCAGTGCCAACTTCCAGCTCGCCTCCAACGAGACCATCGGCGCGCTCAGCGGCGCTGGCAGTGTCGCCTTGGGCGCCAACAGTCTCTCTGTGAACCAAGCGACCGACACCAGCTTCTCCGGCATCATCGGCGGCACGGGCGGGCTGATTAAATCGGGGACTGGCGAGCTGACCCTGACGGGGACCAACACCTACACTGGGGCCACCACGGTTTCGGCGGGAACACTGGTGGCGTCGGGCGGCTCGGCCATCGCCGACACCAGTGCAGTGACGGTCGCCTCTGGGGCGACCCTCTACAGTGTTGGCTCGGAAACGGTCGGTTCTATCGCCGGAGCCGGTGGCATCGACGTCAACGGCGGCGTATTGACGGTTGGCGGCGACGATAGTTCCACCACCTTCTCGGGCGTGATCTCCGAAGGTTCTGAGGGCGGCGGCCTCACCAAGGTTGGCGCCGGCACCCTGACGCTCTCCGGTAACAACAGCTACACGGGGACTACAGCCGTCTCGGCTGGAACCCTCTCGATCGGTGGCGACGCCAACCTCGGCGGCGGCGCGGTGAACCTGTCGAACGACGCCACGCTGACCGTAACCGGCACCGGCGCTCAGACCATCGACAACGCCATCAGTCTCGACCTCAATGGCGGCACCCTCAGCTATGACAACAGCGCCAGCGGCGATGCGCTGACCCTCAGCGGAGCCATCACCGGCAGCGACCTCCTGACCAAGAGCGGCGCCGGCCTGGTGCTGATCGAAAATGCCACCAATACCGTCGCAGTAAACGTCAGCGCCGGCACCCTCGGCGGTAACGGAAAGGTCGGCGACCTCACCCTCAGCGCCGGCACCCTCGCGCCCGGCAACGGGGCTGGCGATCTCGATACCGGCAACCTCAGCCTCGCCAGCGGTGCCATCTACGCCGTCGAGCTGGGCGGCACCACCGTTGCGACCCAATACGATCAGGTCAAGGTCACCGGCACAGTCGACCTCGGCGGTGCCACCCTGAACGCCGCTCTGATCAACAGCTTCACGCCCACCAGCGGCGACAGCTTCGTCATCATCGACAACGACGGCAGCGATGCCGTCACCGGGACCTTCAGCGGTCTGGCCGAAGGCGCTAGCGTCACGGTTGGCGGCACCGACTTCACCATTTCCTACGTTGGCGGCGATGGCAATGATGTGGTGCTGACCGCGTTCAACAGCGCCCCGACCACCACCATCGCCAGCGGCGCCTATACCGAGGCCAGCCGCACCCTCGTGCTGAACGGCGCCCACTTCGACACCCTCCTGGAGCCCGGCGAGAACGCGAACACCGACATCCAGGGGCGCCTCGACTGGAGCAAGCTCGTCTGGGACATTGATGGCGACGACGCCGCTACCGCCAACGTCCGTTTTAGCGTGACCGACATCGCCTCGGCCAAGGTCACGGATGCCGGCCACCTGACGATCGTGCTCACCAGTGCCAAGGCCGCCGCGCTCTACGCCACCCCTGGCTATGGCTCCAGCCCTAGCGCCGACACCCTCGACATCAGTGCCGGCTTCGCCCGCGACCTCGCCGGCAACGCCGCCACCAGCGACGCCAAGGCCGATGCGCCACTCAG